>CAVXTF010000001.1:0-302655 GCA_963764615.1 uncultured Acidimicrobiales bacterium
CTCCTTGTTGTTGCCATACCTTCAAGCATACGTATTGCAACTGGCTCGATAGCTTCCAATACGGCCTGACCCGCGGCCTCGATGCCCCGTCCCTTCAGCTCTTCGATTCGCTCGTCGTCGACATCCTCTTCGGCGGGCAGACAAGGGAAACGTGCTTCTTCGATGACCACAAGCGCTGTCAGATCCACCACCTCCCTCGATGTCAGGGAAGGCGTCCAGGCGAAACTCGGAAACCTGAGCGAGGCACTGGCCCTCAGCCGAGCTCCGATCGTGTCGGTCCTTGATGCGTTGTAGAAATGGACTCAGAATTTCGTTTATGGGGGTCGGAAGCGCCGGTCGGGCGACGTACCTCGCGACCATCTCGGCGAAATGGAAACGCTCGCGGGAATGGCGCGGGCTGCGGCTGCTCCCCACAAGGAGGCTTCGTTAGATCGCCGTAATCCTAGAGAGACGTGTCCGACGTTGTTGCCGGCCATCGACGGCAGTCCAACAAGGCCGGGAGCTTCCGCGCCCAGCCATCCTGGCGACCTCGCCCGATTCTCCTCTACAGGTGCGACTATGCAACGACGTCGAACCGAATCGGTGACTGAAGATCGCAGGTCTGTGTAAGTAACACGATGTTGTCGACAGCGTGCGGGCTGAGATCAGTCCTTCACTTACGCCGATTTCCTCGGCGTATTCGGCAGTTCGAGTGTGGGCGGGCGAGCCGCGTCGCCAGCGACGACGCACGCGTCGCGAACTGCAAGGGCCTCGCCCTGGAGTTAACCCTCGCAATGGCTAGCCCAGTTGGCTAAATTCGAATGCCAGGCGCAGGGCGGGCTCACCGCACTTTCCATCTCCTAGGAATGGACCCGCATCGCAACGACTTGGACGGGTTATGACTTGCGGCGGGATCAACGCTTGGTCGCTGGGTCGATCTCGAGCAGGTCGGCAGCGGACGGACTGTCGAAGGAAGATGTGGAGTTAAGCAGAACGGTCCACGATTGCCGAGTCCGAATTCATCAGAGTCGCGATCGGCCATGTGATCCGCGTCGCTGGCAAGTATTCGTGAGTCGCCGAGGGATACTACCTGGTCGATCTGGCATCGAATCGAACTCTGACGAACTCGAGCAATCGGTATCCATGGCTCAGGCGCAATAGCGTTCCCCAACCAGCCAGTTGTGAACGGTGCGCCTCGACACTGAAATTGCGCGAGCCGGTCGCTGGCTCGCAATTGAGTCGACCACGAATCACCGATTCGCGCAGCAGTATTGGTCGAGAATTGAAGGCCGTTCAGCTGGCTGCAGATGTCGGCAAGAGATTGGCCGGAAGCGTACGGCCTCACGAGAAAAAGCGGAGGCAATGTGGATAGCCACCGCTCAGAGCTGGGAACCGCAACGGGTCGAGGTACCTCCTCCGAGATGCGCCAACAGGAAGACCGAGAAGAAGCGATGAGTTTAACGCGGGCGGTAACGCCTTGCCTGGCACTGAGGTGCCGGCAACGCTCGTAAAGGGCACTGAGGTCGGTTCTGCAACATTTGCCGCTATCGTCAGCCGGAAGGAAAATCCTTCGCGGACAACGGGTACTCCGATGTGATGGCTTCAAAGACGTCCGTCGTAGCATAACGAAAGAATGCGTATGCAATCTCGGCGTAGTCGACGGAGACGATCGCGCGAGGGTTTTCGGGCTCGAGACGGGAACCAGGCCGTCTGCGTGAAGGTGTCCATGTCGAGTAGCCATGACTACTTCGGAGAGAGGAGCGAGTGCAGGATCGAAGCCGGCGCCTGCCGGAGGAGAGCTCATACGCACTCGGAGATTAATCCGAATTCCAAGACCTGGATGCAGGAGATCGGTCACGCTGTGGTGAGAGCGTCAGGCCTTCGTCCAGGGCGCCAGTGAGAGCACTCGCAACTCTGGTCTGACGTAGTCGACCGAGTAAGGCGGTAGAGGCATCACCTGAGAGCCGGTCGATATATCGAAGCCCTACACGGTCAACGACGGGCGGCAATGCTACCGACGCCAAGAGCGCGAAACATTCGAGAAGGCTCATTCGCAGGAAGTCGCTGGCCCGTGTCATGTACTCCGTCGTCTCGAGGGCGACGGATGTGTCTGAAACGGTGACTCGCCAGTCTCCGGCTGGTTGGGTGAACGTCAATAGAGACGGCGACGGCGCACCCTGGGGAAGTGCCACTGACTGTCCGTTTACTACAACAGAGGCCACTCCCATGACCTGTCGACGCCGAGACCGGGTATCGGCCCAACGCATCGGCCAACTGGTTCTCGGCCGTTTCGGTGACGAGCTGAGGAGTCCGGCTGTATTGCACCTGCATGAGGACCTTTGCCAAGGGCGCCCTCTGAAGGTGCACCTCCTCGATCGGGGTGAGGCTGAACTTGTCCATACGACCTCCTCCCTGAGCCTGGATTGTCACTTCACAGTGTACTTCACACCTGAAGAGCCTGGGTCACTTTGGCAAAAAGAGGCTTTTCTGCCAGGTAGGAGGTCTAAGGAAACGGGCAGCTCGGTAGGCTCCTCCGGAGCCCCATCCAGTACGCAATACAAACGAGCGACGATTCCGGCCTGCACGACCGCCGGCACCGACATCGCCAGATCTAGTCTCGAGGTGCTCGCTGGATCCGGCGAACTCTCCGCCAGAGAGCGAGCACTCCCAGATTCGTCGACTCCCCGGTGGCGGGCCCGCCCCTACCGGATGGATCATGTGAGGAGTTTGATCGTTGCCTTGAGCCCGTCGGGCCGCACGAGCCGTCAGCCGTCCGGAATGGTAGTTAGCCAGCTGGAAACTTGGAACTTTGACCCGAGGCCGCGGACAATCATGATGTAGTGCGACAGGATGAGGCGAAGGCTGATCCGGCAACATCCTCGAGGATGCGGACTTCTTTATCGCTGTTCGAACGACACTTTGACGAGATCTACCAGTACCTCGCTTACAGGGTGGGGTCGGCGACAGCTGACGATTTGGCTTCCGAGACATTCGTGCAGGCCTTCATGGTGCGCCAACGCTACGACGCCGATCGAGGCACGGTGCGTGCATGGCTCTACGGAATTGCAACCAACCTCCTGCGCCGCCGACGCCGTGACGAGCGGCGCCAAATGAGGGCATGTCCAAAGTTTCGAAGATGCGGCCCGACGCTACAGATGAGTCGGGGGCGATTGTCAGCCGCATGGATGCCGTGTCCAGACTCGAGCAGGCCCTCGTTCGCCTTGACTCGAAAGCACGAGAGGTAATTCTGCTCGTCGGGGCAGCCGAGCTCACCTACGAGGAGGCGGCGGCAGTTCTCGAGATCCCGGTGGGCACGGTCCGCTCTCGTCTCCCGGCTGGATCGGGAGAAGTTACGTAAATGTACCGTCAGCTCCGTGGAGTCCTTCGACCAGGAAGGAATGTGTCATGAGTGACGACTTGGACGAGCTGCTGCCAGGAGTGCTGGCCACTGCCCCACGTCCGGATCCCGACCTCGTTCTCGCGTTCAAGGTCGAGTGGTGCATTGATCGCCGACCCTGATTTGGTGACCAGAGAGGGCTTACATCGCCGGTGGAATCGTCAGGCGCCTCGGAGTCCCTTACGGCCCTCGACACGGTCGTGCCACGACACCGACGTTGCGCCGAGCACTTGTTTTCGCAGTCGTGATGACGGCGGTGGCCGTGTTGGTTACCACAGCAGTGCCGTCGGAGCGGGGAAAACGGAGTCCTCAGGTCGTCCCAGGTGGTCTCGGGCCATTCGTAACCCGCGGTTGGAGTCCGTTCTTGGTGGGGGGATCAGGATCACCTCTGAACCAGGTTTCGTCGTTCGACTGTCTAAACGTGAATTGGTGTGTAATAGCAGCCGGCGTCTCCTACCCCCGTGGTAAGTACGAACTGTACTTGTGGAACGGGGACAATATGCAACTGATGCAGGCGCGGCCTGCGCAGCTGGTTCTTGCCTCAGTCAGCGTTGCTTGCCTGAGCACACGCTTCTGCACGGCCGTCGGTTCTGAAGCTAGCCCCAGCAACCCGATAGAGATGACGTGGAACGGCGGCTTCTGGCTAGAGCAGACCGTTACCAATGCCCCCTCGGTCTCGGGTAGTCCGGGTTTCAATGATGTGTCCTGTCGAACTTCGACCGACTGCATGGCAGTCAGGCGCAGGACTCGGATGGAGCGCTTGTGGGGACATGGAATGGCACTGGGTGGTCAATTCCACGAACCCGGTGGAAGGGGCAAAGAACTCTTGGAAAGTAACGCTCTGGGGTGTATCGTGCTTCAGCACGCAACATCGCATCGCCGTTGGTAGCTACTATGCCAGGGCCGACGAAAATGGCATGGCTATCTCCCTGTCGACCCTCTGAGCGAGTCGTATCACTCTGGCCGCTGGTCCGTTCTTCCGAATGAGTACAAGCGGCCGCCTGGGTTCGGAATCAACGGCGAAATTCAGCTTACAAATCTGTCGTGCCTGAACGCCGATAGCTGTTTAGCAATTGGTGATGAGACCGGAGTTGGTTCTCAATTTGCTGAGAGGTGGGACGGACAGACGTGGAAGGTCATGACGCCGGCCTTTCCGAAGAGTACCGCGTCTCAGGAGTTGGACGGAGTGTCCTGCATCAATGTGACGTTCTGCATGGCAGTTGGAGGGTATAGCTATCTGTCGGATAGCTCATTTGAAAGCGCAATAACTTTCCGCGTGGAACGGCCGGGGATGGCGTGCACTTTCCGAGCCAGGCAAAGGTAGGTTCGCGTCGGTGAGTCTCGCCTCCGTAGAGTGCCTTTCCTCAACCGCGTGCATTGCCATAATCCAGGAATCCCCGGCGAATACGAAGGGAAACGTCTACTCGCATTCGCTCCACGCGCTCGAGATCTGGAGAGGGTAGGGCCAGTGACTACCGTCACGTTCTGGATCTCCGTAGAGGAGAGTCTCATACTCCCTCGAACGATCTGCCATCTGGCGACTCCGGCACCCCACGTCGTAGGAGCGAAAATGAGGAGCGAAGGTGAACCCATTTAGTAGGTGGCTTGGGAAAATTACGGCGAGTCTGCTCGTCCTTAGCCTGTTGATAGCTGCTGGCATTGGCCAGCAATCGGCAACTGCGACCTCAGTTAGATCACCGTCGTGGAAGGTGAGTGTCTCGTATCCAGCGGCCTTCCAGGATCCGAGCGGGGTTGCATGTCCCTCTACGAGCACTTGCTACGCAGTGGGTGCGAGCACGAACGATCAGGACGCGATCTTCGATACGAAAGACGGAGGCTCACATTGGAAGGCCGAGCACGTACCTTCGACGCTCGGAAGTTTCATTGCCGGGATCGCATGCCCCACCATCACCACTTGCAACGCAGTCGGCTATTCGGGGACCCTCGTCGGCATCGCCGTCGTAACGACTGACGGCGGGGCCACTTGGAGCAAGCAACGCCTGCCTTCAGGAGCAGCCGGCCTCAATGGCATCGCATGTCCCTCCGCCAGCACTTGTTACGCAGTCGGAAGTCCTTACGGCTATGGCGCACTCGTGGTCACGACTACGAACGGCGGTTCAACATGGAAAGCGCAGAGTCTGCCCGCCAAGGTCGACGAACTTTCCTCAGTTGCCTGCCCTTCAACTGCGGCTTGCTACGCAGTCGGCACGGATTCGCATGGCGCCGCGGTCGTGGTGAGTACCACAGACGGGGGTGCCAGATGGCAGGCACAGAGCATCCCGTTTGGATCGGTCTTCTTGAACGGGATCGCTTGTCCCTCTGCCTCAACGTGCTTCGCCGCAGGTGAATCCTTTAGCGGCGGACTCCTGGTCGCTACGACGAACGCCGGTGCGACATGGAATTCCCAGACCGTTCCTTCGGAGACATCTTTTCTGAACGGAATCGCATGTGCTTCGACGACCATCTGTTACGTGGCCGGTGCATCCGACGGCAATCGTCGAACGGTCGACAGCCTGCTAGGCACCACGAATGGAGGATTGAAGTGGAAGTCACAGACACTCCCGACGAAGGACGTTGGACAACTCTTCGGCATTGCATGCCCCACCAGGAGCAATTGTTATTCAGTGGGCATTAACCGCTACGGACTGACCAGTGTCTTCGCAACCACGGACGGCGGCACCGTGTGGAACAGCCAAGGCCTTCCTTCGGGGACCGACTTCATCGCCGGAATCACATGCCCGTCAGTCAATGCCTGCTACGCCACGGGCGAAGTCGTTACGGCCAATGGCAACCTCGACGGGATCATCATCGCAACCAAGAATGGCGGTGCGACCTGGAGCTCACACGAGCCCACTTCGGAGGCAACCGAGCTCGTACAGATCGCTTGCCCATCGAAAACGACCTGCTTCGCCGTGGGTCTGAGCAAAAGGGACGGTGGCACAGTCGTCGCAACCACCGACGGGGGCGTGACGTGGACGACCCAAACCCTCCCGGGGTCGGCTGGCCAACTGGAGGGCATCGCTTGTCCTTCCACGTCTAGCTGCTACGCAGTCGGCTGGAACGCTCGAGCGACAAAGGACGCGATCTTTGCCACAGTGAACGGCGGTGCGACGTGGAAAGCACAGAACATCCCGTCTGGGACCCTTGGCCTTTCGGGCGTCGCCTGTCCCTCAACTACCCGCTGTTACGCGGTAGGAGCGAACATCCTGGTCACTGCGAACGGCGGCGAGAAATGGAAGATTCAGACGGAGCCGCAAGTTGGCGAGTACCTATCTAGCGTCGCGTGTCCATCTGCTTCTGTTTGTTATGCCGCGGGATCAGTCTCACTCAACACGGGCTACATCCTGGCCACCACAAATGCGGGTGCCACATGGAGCCCCGAGAATGTCCCTGCTCGAACCGGGACACTCTCGAGCACTGCCTGTTCCTCAACCAGTACTTGCGTCGCCGTCGGACTAACAAGCAGAAGCTTCCACGGTGACATCGTGGCCACCACGAACTCGGGTGCGATGTGGAGCACACAAAGCCTCTCGGCGTCTGCAGGTGACCTTGCGGGTGTTTCCTGTCCTTCCGCCGAGTGCTTCGCAGCCGGAGTAGGAAACGGCAATATCGGCGGAGTCGTTCTGACCTCGAAGTAGTAAGGACATTTCCATCACTCTGCCGGTCGACGCCGCTGGGTAGGTTCCGCGAAAACTGATCGACGTACTCCGAGAGGCCCCGCCAACTCCGGCCAACGTTTGGATGACAATCCGAGGGGCCTGCTGTTGCCGTTCAGCGATCGATCTTCCAGTACCGAGTACGAGACGCCGCGGTCGAGTCGACCCGGGTTCGGTTGGCAGCGAATGGCTCCCCTCGCTCGCGTCCCCCCGTCGTTTTCGTCCTACTTTTCGCGCAGTTTGTCGTCTTCGGATATCGTCCCGTCTCGGCATCATCCCTGCTCACACTACATTCTGCCGTCTGGCGTCTTGCCATTTGACCACATAGAGCGTTTTATCAGTGCTGAGTCACGGGCTCCATGCTCTCTCACTTGAGGCTCGCCGCTTGTTCGGACACCTGCCGCTACGCCGCCTCACTCCAACACGGACTGAACCTTTTTAAGCTCCCAGGGGTCATATCGCTAAGGAACGTGTGGGTGGCTGGCTGCCGGTTGAGGGAGGAGCGCTGGAGTTCGAAGGATTCTTTTCGACTTACTACGACCGCACCCGGCGCATTCTGGCCGTCATCCTTGCGGATTCTCTCCTAGGGGAAGAAGCGGCTCAGGAGGCCTTTTTCGAGGCCTACAAGCATTGGGACCGTGTTGAGCAGATGGGCAGACCAGAGGGCTGGGTTCTGGTCGTCGGCATTAATCATGGGCGCGATTTCTCGCGCAATCAGCGTCGCAGTCACATCGCGGAGCGGGACGGTCGGTCGACGACCGTAGAGAGGGACTCCACGGCTTCCATGTCAATCGTCACAGCGCTCACCAACCTCCCGCCCCGTCAGCAGCAGGCGATCGCCCTTCGATATCTGCTGGACATGTCCCTCGAAGAGGTGGCGAAAGCGATGGGCTGTGCGATTGGGACAGCCAAGAGCACTGTCCACTCCGCGCTTCGGCGCTTGAAGGTCCAGTTGGAAGAGAGCGTTGACACATGAATATCGGAGTAGACGATCTTAGGGAGCAGCTGTCGGCAGCGCTGGACGCTGTCCCGCCAGGGATGCCGGATCCGTTGGCAGCCCTGCTTGCTCGAGAGAGAGGGGCTTCAAAGCGCTCACTGCAGACGCCGCATTGGAGACGTTCGATAGCGAGTGGCGCCAATCGGCGCTTTATCCCTGTAGGAGTCGCCTTTACCTTGGCGATCGTTGTAGCAATTGTTGCGTTGATGGCGTCTCCTATCGCTAGTCACAGCGGCAAGGGTGTTGCCAGTCTCGTCGCTGGCACGACTGGTCCATGTGCTGAAAGCGGCCCTGGTTGCGACAGCCCGAATGGTTCGGCCACTGCTCTCGCCAATGGCCGGTGGTCCTCGTTTCCCGGCGGCCCACTGTCGGCACGATCGGGAGAGACCTACGCGTGGACTGGTAAGGATCTGGTCGTCTGGGGCGGTATCACTGACCAGCCAGCGCCTGTCGGCACTCTTCCCAAGGCTCTCTCCGACGGTGCCGCTTATGACCCTGTGACACGAACTTGGCGCCGATTGCCAGAGTCTCCGCTGACCGGTCGCGAGAACGCGTCTGCCGTCTGGACCGGGAGCGAATTAATCATCTGGGGAGGGGATGACCTGAACGATTGGGGCACCGGAGGGCCGGTCTTCGGCAATGGTGCCGGCTACCGTCCGACCACAAACACGTGGGAGACGCTCCCACCTGCGCCGATCGAGCCTCGAACGGGTGCCGCGATCATTTGGACAGGCCATCAAGTCATCGTCTTTGGGGGCCGCGATTCCGACGGAAACTACCTCGCCGACGGCGCTTTGTTCGACCCCGCGAGTCAAACGTGGAGTGCTCTTCCGGCCCTGCCTAGTAAATCGGGGACCCCTATAAGCGCAAATGCAGTCTGGACGGGAACTGAGCTCATCACTTGGATCACGTACGAGGTCCGCACGAATGGCCTGTACAGCTCGACGGACGTGGAGGAGTTGGCCGTCCGTTCTTCAGAATGGAGACGGCTGCCGATTTCGAATAACACCCCCTCCAGCTACGGAGCAACGACGGTTTGGACCGGCTCCAGGGCCTTGGTCTTCGGTGGCGGCTACTGCCTTCCGGGAGAGAGTTGTCCGGAGTTCACGCCGAGTGAACATGGCTCTGTATACCTGATCGATCCTGAGAACGATCACTGGTTGACGATGGCCGTCCCTACGAACCCGACAGGTCTCGCCATCTCGACGGGAAAGGCCTTGATCATCTTGCAATCGCGCCAACTCCTAGTTCCGGCTGAGCACCAGGCGGTCGTCCCGGACTTCGGGGTGGTCTTCGAAATCGCCACAGCCACGTGGTCACGGTTACCTCAATCGCCTCAGGCTGGGGCTGGTGATGAGGTATGGACCGGTAGGCAATTGCTTGTGTGGTACGACGGATCTCAATCCAGTGCAAATTCTGGCTTCGAACTCACGCCCAAATGACGGCCGTCCAATCGAAATGACGTTGAGGCCGAGGCACATTCATGGCAGTCCGTGGGCCATCATCGGTGTCCGGTCCAGCCATGAGTTCGGAAGCCAAAACGCAGTTTTATCGCGCGATTATCGCGTCTGCCGTCCTGCTCCATCTCATGCTGTCGCTGGCTGCGCGGACACTACTCCTGACCTGGGAATATCGTCTCGTCCAGTGTCATGTCGACCGGCTGATCGGTCCTGATAATGCTGAGGTCGCAAGTTCGATTCTTGCTACCCCCACCATCGTCGTCCCCCAGGTCGTAGGGTGCACTTTCAGTGGGACGGGAATGGATCCTGTGACGGTATTCGACCGAGTGTTGATCACGTCAATCGCGTTCTCGGACGCTGCTGCGCAGACGACGGAGCTACTGCTTGGGGCGTGATGATTCGACACCGTCACGATGGGCTCGAAGTATCTCGTCGGTCGCCGTAGCGAAAGTGTCGGTGAGCCGCTCGATTAGTTCGTCGCAAGTCGACTCGTCGATGACGAGAGGTGGGGCGACGAGGAGCCAGTCCCCGTAGCGGCCGCGATTCTGTCGTCGGCTGTAAAGCAGCAGGCCGTGGTCGAGCCCGTGGCGGCGGAGCATTGCCGCCGGGTCGACTGCTTCGGGGAACCGACCGTTTGTTTCTCTGTCGGCGACCAGTTCGACGGCGAGGAGCAGCCCGCGGCCACGGACGTCGCCGATGATCGGTGACCCGGCTCGCAGGGTATCGAGCCCGGCTCGCAGGCGCGCTCCGAGGGGTCGGGCTCTGGCGATCAGATCTCGCTCGACGACCTCGTCGAGTACTGCGCTCCCGGCCGCGCAGGCCAGCGGGTTCGCATCGTAGGAGTGCGAGATGACGAAGCCGAGGGCATCGGCGACCTCTTTGACGAGCAACGAGGAGACCAGCACCGCACCGAGCGGGGCATATCCGGCGCCGAGTCCTTTGGCGAGGACGACGAGGTCTGGAGCGGCCGCCGGGTCGTGATGTGCGACGAGGAACTCACCGGTGCGAAAGGCCGTGACGATCTCGTCATAGATCAGGCGGATGCCGAAGTAGGTGCACAGCTCCCTGATTCGTGGGAGGAACGAGGAGTCGGGCACGTTGACCCCGGAGGCTTGCCCTCCGATGGGCTCGAGAACCACGGCGAGCACCTGTTGCGAACCGCAACGCTCAACGACGGCGCTTAACGCGGCGATGCTGGCGTCCGCGGCGGCCTTCGGGCTGGGGGCCCGGAAGGTGAGCGGCGCCGGGATCTTCTCCGAAGCGATGACCATCGGACCCCACAGGGGCGCGACGCCGTGGTCGCCGTTCAAGGCGATTGTCGCCAGGGTGGCCCCGTGGTATCCGGGCATGAGCGTGATCACCCGGTGTCGCGAGGTCTGGCCGGTTGCCACAGCGTGCGCTCGCAGGAACTTCAATGCCATCTCAACGGCTTCGGAGCCGCCCGAGGTGAGATGCACGCGCTCGAAACCGGGGCCGGCGAGCGACGCAAGGCGGGCCGACAGTTCCGCGTTCGCTTCATGCCGCGTGGTGCGGGAGTAGGTGTAAGTGAGTCGGCGGCCTTGGGCCAGCATGGCCCCGAGCACCCGCTCGTTTGCTTGGCCCAGGTTGGCGACGAACGGCCCGGAGCACACGTCGAGGAGGCGACGTCCTCGGCCGTCGAGCAGGTAAAGGCCTTCGCCACCCACGATCGTCGGCAGGTCTGTCTGTTCCGGACGAGCGAAGAACAGGTCCTGAGTTCCCCCGACGGCCGGGTCTACCGGGTTGCTCATCAGTCGGACACTAGGTCTCAAAATTATTTGCTGGTCTGTGCAGCGATTCGGGTCGCTGAGACGTCATCCTGGTGTGGTGCACTGCTCAAGGAGTCATCGTTTCACCGGACAGCGATGAAGCTATGACGGTCACGCCCTTTGCGGTGCCTGGAACCCACGCGGCTGAGGTCGAATTCGATCTGTTCTTCCGGCACCACAGGCCCCGGCTCATGGGCCAGGCGTACGTGCTGGCCGGCGAGGCCGCAGGTGCCCAAGACCTCGTGCAGGAGTCGTTCCTGAGAGCTTGGCAGCATTGGGAGGATTTGCGTGGGTTGGACGATCCGGAACCCTGGCTACGACGCGTGATGTACAACCTGGCCGTCAGCCAGTGGCGTCGCAGCCGGAGACTCGTGCCGCTCGGCGAGCTCGAACAAGCCTCGTCCGATGAGCACCCGGATGCGGTGGCGCTCGCGGGGGCGCTCCGCTCTCTTCCACGCCGACAAGCTCAAGCCATCGTGCTTCACGATGCAGCTGGCCTCAGTGCCTCCGAGGTGGCGAGGGAACTGGATGTGCCCGAGGGGACCGTCCGCTCATGGCTGAGCAGGGGTCGTGCCGCGTTGGCAGCCCGGATGGTCGAGAACGAGGGGTTCGAGGAAGGAGCACCGTGATGGACGAAGACGGCATACGGGACTTGATCAAGGACGTGGCCCGGCACGGTGAAGGGATTGGAATCGACGCCTCGGGTGCCGACATTCGGCGAAGGGGCGACCTGCTGAAGAGCCGGACGACCTTCAGGCGGGATCGCCGCAGCGAGACGGGCCGGCGACCATTCGGACACTCGGCTGCGATCGCATGGTTCTTGGGGGTCGCTGCACTTCTCATAGGCGTCGTCGTGTTCGTGGGCGTTCCGGGCTCGAGGCCTTCGAATTCGCGGGCCGATGCCACGACCACGAGCACGACCAGTCCAAAACCGACTACCACGACGAACCCGGCGCCGGTCGGCCCGTCGCAATCTCAGAGTGCGCTGGCACGGGCTGTGGCGACAACTGACTCCGCGGGCAACTTCGACTTGTCATTCGTGCTGTCGGGAGGTTCAGGCCTCGACGCAGACGGGATGACCGGCTCGGGGGCTGCCAATCTCGCTCCGATCGCGATGACTCTGAACCACGTCGCGGGAGCGACCCTGTCTTTCGGACCCGACAACGCCTGGGAGCAGCTTGGTGGGCCGGGATGGCAGGAATACACGATCCCGGCGTTCTCGACGTATGCAGAGAACGTCGTCGGGACGACGGCGGGTGCGCTGGGTACGTTCTCTTTCTGTAGCCCCACGGGGCTATTCGACCTGACCGAGAGCTCCATAGGGCCGACGACTGAGGTAGGCACTGCGACGGTCGACGGGCAGGCGACCACCGAGTATGCCGTGACCATCGATCCTTCGAGCTTCCTCGCGGCACCGGGGATCACTCCAGGAGAGGCGCAGGCGATGCAATCCGCGATCGGTCTGCTCGGCGGTGGCCCGATCCTGGACGACGTGTACATCAACGCAGGGGGCGACATCGTCCGCACAGTTTCGAGCATCGATGGGGCAAGCCTGCAGGTTGACCTGTCGAACTTCGGCAACGCCGGCACGGTGACACTGCCACCTCAGCAGTCGTCGATCGACTCGTCGACCACACTGCCCAATGGGGTCGAAGGCGTCTGCTCAGGCTCAGGACCGAGTACCACCATCGGCAGTGCAGTTACGACAACGACTGTTCCCAACCCGTCGACGACGGACACGACACTCCTTTGCACCTCCAGTTCTCATGGGTCCTCCTCGCCCCTCACGACGATCCCACCCCCGTCCTCGACAGCTACAACCGCCGTTAGCGGTAGCTGAGAAGACGCAGGCAGGGAACAGCCTTCGGGGTCGCCGACGGCGTTGGCGCTCGTCCGGTTGCGGACGTCCCGGTCAGGGTTGCGGCTGTCCTATCGGCTCTTGCTGCTGGGCCAATGGTCCGTTCGTCGACCCGCCTTACCGTTCTGTACTCCTAGCAGGCGTCGATACCCGTTACTAATCTATGGACGCTGGCGGATCCGTCCCCGTATATCGGGGACTGCGGAAGGCGGAAAAGAGTATGCGTAAGGCCTGCAAGGCGCTGGTTGCTGGCTGTATTTCGCTCACCTTTGCGGGCGGAATTGCGCTAGCTGTCGCGTCACCAGCCTTCGCAATGCGTCAATACGACGCGGTAAGTCAGTTCTCCGCGTCCTCGAATCAGAACGGCGGGTGGAGCTACGTCGCGGACGGATCATTGCTCACGACCTCTATACCCAAGGGCTTCTGTGGGCCGACTGCGCTCGGCGGATGGACCAACGGCCGGCCAGCACCCGTTCACCAGGCTGCCGTTGTCGGCAACCTGACCACTTCGTCACTCTCGTGCACCGCCAACAACACCGTCACCGTTCCTGCCGAGACCCTCAACCTCGACCCGGAGGGCATAGCGAACGTTGCCGTCGTCTGGACTGCCAAGACCGCAGGAACCTACACGGTGGCGGGCCGATTCACCGGCGATGACAGCTTCCAGCAGTCTCACTCCGTAAGGATTCTCCAGAACACCACGGGCATCTACGCGAACACGATCAGCAGTAACGCACAGGTCGACCCGTTCAGCCAGAGTGTCACCGTTGCAGTAGGCGACACGATCAGCTTTTCCGTCTACACCGGCAGCAACGGCCCTTCCAACCTGTCGACCGGACTGCAGGCGACCATCACCGAATCCAGCACGCCTGCCGCGGGCTCCGCGAGATACGTGCTTTACATCTCGAACAGCGACTACGGCGGCAGCTGTCCCGCTGACAACTCCATCACCCGTGCGGTGTTTCCACCGCTTCCACCTGTCGAGAACACATTAGTGCCGGACGGCTGTCCCGGCAGTCTCGGAAATGCCGACGTCGCTCTTACCCCCAATGGGACAACTGCCTATGTCAGCGAATACAGCCAGGGGCAGATAACGCCGATCAACACTTCTGACTTCACGGCAGAGAAGTCGTTCCCGAGCGGTGGCACCGAACCCATCTTTCTCGCAGTGACACCGAACGACAGGTACCTGGTCGTGGCGAACAGCAGCTCGGACAATATCGGAGTGATAAGCACGGACGACCCAACGCGGATGACGACAATTCCCGACGGCCACGGACCACTGGATCTCGGCATCTTGTCGAATGGGTCCGCCGCGTATGTCGCCAATACCGACGGAACCGTGAGCGCCATCAGCCTGAACGGAAGTCCTCCGCTAGTACGGACGATCGCTTTTCCTTCTCCCGGATGCTCGGGAGGGAGCAAGATCTCGATCGCCACAGCTCCCGACAACCAGCACGTCTACGTCGCGTGCCAGAACAATGAGCTGTGGACCATCGACGTCCCCCAGAACACAGTGACAAAGCCGCCGATGCCGGTTGCGAATGCCGGTCAACTCGTCGTGACGCCCGACGGCACGACAGCATTTGTGTCGGGTGGCGGCAGTGGTGGTGGCGGCGTCTCCAAGGTGGACCTCGCCACAGGGAGGGTGAAGACGATCCCACTCCCGGATGCTTACAGCTTGTCCGTGAGCCCCGATGGCAAGTACGTGGCAACCGCAGAGGACCAGGACGGCGTGAGCACGGTGGACCTGATAAGCACCTCGAGCGGTCAGATCGTCGATACATTCCAGAGTGGAGGTTCACTCATCGCGTGGCTCGCCTTTCTCCCTGCGCCACCTGTCTCTGCTTACACGTCTCCGATCGCGACGAGCCTTTCCTCTCCTGGCCAAGCCTTCTCCTCGATCGGGCGAACCTTGGAGAACGCTGCCATTGCCGGCGCCGCCGTGCTCCTGATCACTTTCCCAGCTCAGATGTTCAACGCAACACTGGATGAGAACTACGACGAAATCCTTGCCATCTGGCGGCGATTCCTCTGGAGAGTGCGCGGCAAGAAGGGGCCAGCCCAGAAGCGCCCCGTTCGACCTGAGCAAAAGACAGACCGCAAGCGCGAGCTCGCAGTCTTCGCAGCGGTCATACTTGGCGGTGCATTCATCGGCGGGTTCCGGGACCCGCATTTTGGCTTCAACAGCGCGTCCGTCGCGAACTTCCTGGCGACGTTGGCAGCGTTCCTGGTCCTTATCGCCGCTCCTGCTGCCGCTGCCATGGCGTATCGCAAGGTGCGGGGCCGCCCGACAAACGTGACCCTGCATGCCCTGCCCGCTGGAATCGCCATTGCTGCGTTAACAGTCTTCGTTTCGCGAGTAACGGACTTTCAGCCCGGGTACCTCTACGGAATCGTTTGTGGAATCGCGTTCGCGCACAGGTTGGTTAAATCTGAAGAGGGGCATGTTGTGACCTTCGAATCGGCGGCCACACTTGTCGTATCGCTTTTGGCGTGGCTGCTCTTCGTTCCCGTGAACCAGGCTGCCCTGCGACCTGGAAGCAACTTTGGAGTCGCACTGGTCGATGATTGGCTTGCTTCGATCGTCGTCGGAGGCCTGGTGGGAATCGCCATTGGATTGTTGCCACTGAGATTCCTGCCCGGTGGAACACTGTTCCATTGGAACAGGTTCGCATGGGCGATTCTGATCGGAATACCCATCTTCGGGATAGTTGGCATCATGCTGAACCCGTCTTCGGGACCGGCCCATCCGGGTTCGGCGCCCGTGGTCACCGCAATCGTGCTGTTCGTGGTATTCGGTGGCACCTCGGTTGCGTTCCGCCAATACTTCGCTCACCGGCACCCGTCGGGCGATGCCGGCTCCCGTGTCACTGCTCCGACCGGAGTCGAGCGGTTGCGCTAGGGATCCGCATTTATGCGAGGGAACGGTGGCTCGAGGGTTGTCTTCTACTACGTTTCCCTTCCGACGCCTTCCACTTGAAACCCGGCCGAAGGAGATCGCTCACATGGACGTCCGGTCGATCGAGGACATGGCTCCCACCATCGAGCACAACGGGACCACCCCGGTCTGGTGGCTGGTCCCGCCTCAGGAGATGCGAGCTGCAACCGAGGGAGGGTTTCTCGAGCTCGTCAGTGAGTGGGAGATAGCCGGGGGAGGTGCGGTCGACCCGCACTCTCACCCGACCCACGAGTTCTATTACATAATCTCCGGTCACGGCGTCATGAAGGTCGCCGACGAGGAGCGCGAGGTGCACGCCGGCGATCTCGTGTACACGCCGCCGGACACGACCCACAGCATCTGGCCGGCCAGTCAGAACGCGCCCCTGCGTGGCTTGGCATTCGCCATCGGTGTCCCAGGAGCCGGAAAGGTCGATTACAGCTGACGACAGTGCCGACCATTGGACGAATGACGCACCGTGACTTGAGAGATCGGACAGGCACCGCGCGATCAGCGGCCGTCC
The DNA here is from genome assembly GCA_963764615.1 of uncultured Acidimicrobiales bacterium. GTDB lineage: Bacteria > Actinomycetota > Acidimicrobiia > Acidimicrobiales > CAVXTF01 > CAVXTF01. The sequence continues at coordinate 16,599 of CAVXTF010000001.1, forward strand.
GAGGGCATGGGCCGTGAGTCGAAATTCGTGCAGTACCACCTCGTCCGCAGATGACGCTCAAAGTTCCCGGATGTCGACGACGCGGGCATTCGGGGTCTCGATCTCGCCTTCGGGAAGCAGATACCGCCAGAAGACGAGCCCGAATGGCCGTCCTTCGGTGTCCAGCCAATTCGGCATACCCGGGTCGCGATGAGCGATGACGACCCGGAAGCTTCCGTCTGCTTGGACCTGGGTCTGAGCCCGGTTCAGTGACACCTGGCGGTGGGCGTAGTCGAGCGTCTGAAGATGCCGGTTCCACAACGAAACGTTGGCGCAGCGGCAGTCCGGCCATCGGGCGTCGATGACGAGGGCTTCTTCAGGTCCGAGAACGTAAGCGGCCATGCTGTAGGAAGCGTCGGCCGCGGCGAGGGCGTGGTCGCCGGGTGGTACCGGCGGGGGAAAGACATTGAGCTCTTGCGAAACGAAGGCCGGTTGTTCGGCCTCTCCGGGCTTCGGCATTTCGAGCGACCGCGAGCGAACATAGTTGGCAACCCGCCTCAGGCCGGCTGCGACCGAGGTGTCCGATGGCGCCGGCGCCGGCGCTAAGGGTTCGACGAGCTCGATGTCGAGCGCGAAGTCTGGGACCGGAGGAACAGCAGGCGAGCGTGCCGCTTCGAAGTAGTGGCGAGTCGTAACACGCGACGCGTCAGATGCGAGTGGGATCCAATTGCGGTCGCGCGCTGGACCACCGAGGAATATGTCGAAGCGACCATCATCGTCGACGTCGAACTGCGTGTCGTTCAACACCCCGGCGGTTCTTTTCGGAAAGCCTCCGCCGGCTCCGCCGGCCTCGATCGTGAACGAGACGTAGACCGCCCCTGCCGTCCGTCCTCGAACACGGTACGCATGCTCGGAAGAGACCGGAGCGTCGAAGTAGATGGCGTCGGCATTGTCGCCCAGGCTCTTGCGCGTCGACGTTACGATCTGGCGGAAGACCGGCTGTCGTGGATCGTCATCGAAGTGACCGACCAGCCCGCCCTCCAACAGGTTCGCGACCAGACGGATCGCTCCGGCGATGTCCTCAGGAGTGGAGATTCCCCATTCCTCACCACAGAAACGCTCGGCCGCCTCGCGCAGCGCGTCGAGCAACTCGAAGAAGGCGTCACGAGATTCGCTCGGTTGATCAGACACGCGGCCATCCTCCCCCAACGCGTGACTGTCCGGGTCGACGAATCGACAGTCAGCGCCTGCGCAGTTCCGCCTGTTTCAGGGAGGGTGGATCCCAGCCTCCGTCGGCGGCATTGAGATTCGTCCCGGGCGGAACGAGCTCGTCTATCCGGTCGAGAGCCTCTGAGCTGAGTCGGACGTCGGCCGCTGGGAGCAGGGACTCGAGCTGTTCCATCGTCCGCGGGCCTACGATCGGACACGTCACGTGGGGATGCGCGAGCACGAACCCGATCGCCAACTCCACGAGCGACATGCCGGCTGCATCGGCAGTCTCACCGAGCGCCGAGACGATCTCCACCTTCTGCTGGTTTCCCGGAAGCGAGAGGTCGTACCTCGAAGGAATCCGTTCTGCTCGCCTGCTCGTGTTGTCCTTTCCCTTTCCGAACCTTCCCGAGAGCCAGCCCCCTGCAAGCGGGCTCCACGAGAGGACCCCCATGCCGTACCTGCCGCACACGGGCAGAAGGTCGGCCTCGATCGCCCGCGTCAGTATCGAGTACGGAGGCTGTTCTGTCACGAACCGTTCGCGCCCTCGCCGTTCGGCCGTCCACTGCGCCTCGACGACCTGGGACGCAGGAAACGTGGAGCTTCCGGCGTACCGGATCTTCCCGGAACGGACCAGGTCGGTGAGAGCCCCGAGGGTCTCGTCGATGTCGGTCTCCGGCTCGGGCCGGTGAATCTGGTACAGATCTATGTAATCGGTGCCCAGCCGCTTCAGGCTGTTCTCGCATTCGGCGATTATCCAGCGTCGCGAGTTGCCCTGGGCATTGCGGTCGCGCCCCATCTGACCGTGCACCTTCGTTGCCAGCACTATGTCGTCGCGGCCAATTTCCGCGAGCGCCTTTCCCACGATGACTTCGGACTCCCCCGACGAATAGACGTCGGCAGTGTCGATGAAGTTGATCCCTGCATCCACAGAGCGGCGGACGATTCGGAGGCATTCATCGTGATCTGTGTTCCCCCAGGCTCCGAACATCATTGCTCCGAGGCATAGAGAGCTCACAGAGACACCGGTACGACCCAGGTTGCGGTACTCCATGCGGGCGACCTTATCGGGACCGTGGTCAGGTGGAACATCTGGACCGGTCGTACAGACCCGCAAGAGGGTGGCCGGTAAACTGGAACCGGTGACAACCCCCTCCGAAGGTTGCTCCGATTCTTCCGACGGACGAACTGGCGGGGTCGAAGGCAGTCCCTCACGGCGCCCGTTGTCGCGCAGGCGCTTCCTCACCGGCGGCGCGGCGGCGCTGGCATCGATCGGAGCCGCCTGTGGAACCGAGCAACCCAAAGCCTCTACCGGCACCACCGTCCGCGCCCGGGCCAGCCTGAAGAATGCCACCCGGAGGGGAGCCGAGCTCGAGCTGCCGACCGCGGGGTGGCTCCAGGCTGAGAACCGTCGGCCAGGCACGCACGGCTGGGTCGTCACCAGTGTTCCCATCCCGCACAGCATCGAGGGCTATCCCGACCACGTGAGCGCGACGATCGGAGACACGGTCGCTCTGCACGTGAGCTCGACCGCGCCGACGTTCCACGTCGAGGCCTACAGGATGGGCTGGTACCAGGGCTACGGCGGCCGACTCGTCTGGCGGTCGCCGGAGACGGCGGGCCGGACCCAGCCGATCCCCGGGCCCGGGTCGTCGACGAACATCGTGGAGTGCAATTGGGCTTCTAGCGTGCACTTCGACGTCACTTCCGACTGGCCCGCCGGTAACTATCTCCTGAAGCTCGTCGGGTCGAACGGTCAGCAGAAGCTCATGCCGTTCATCGTCCGCGACGACTCGAGCACGTCGGCGATCGTCGTTCAGAACTCGGTGACAACCTGGCAGGCATACAACCTCTGGGGCGGCTACAGCCTCTACTACGGGGTGTCCGGCTCAGGACAGAGCTATGACACCCGCTCGCGGGTCGTTTCTTTCGACCGCCCTTACGGTCTCGCCGAAGCCGACTGGGCGGACGGAGCGGGGGACTGGCTCGGCAACGACTTCCCGTTCGTGATGCTCGCAGAGCGACTGGGCCTCGACGTCACTTACTGGTCCGATCTCGACTTCGCGGCCAATCCACTTCTCTTGATGCGCCACAAGCTTCTCGTCAGCCTCGGTCATGACGAATACTGGTCCTCGTCCATGCTCGACGGTGCGCTGCAGGCCAGGGACGCTGGCGTCAATTTCGCTTTTCTCGGCGCAAATGCATGCTTCAGGCATATCCGCGTTCAGAGCAGCCCGATCGGCCCCAATCGGCAGGTCGTCTGCTACAAGGACGAGTACGAGGATCCCCTCTACGGAATCGACAACGCAGAGGTCACAGCCGACTGGCCGTCAGGCCCGGCGCCGAGGCCGGAGTGCGTCCTCATCGGCAACATGTACCAGTCGAACCCGGTCGACGCGTCGCTCGTGGCCTCGGACGCGTCTGCTTGGGGACTCAGGGGCACCGGGATGCAAAAAGGCGACAGCCTGCCGCATGTCGTAGGCAGTGAATACGACGCCTATCAGCCCGGGCTCGAAGGGTCTCCTGCGAACCTCGAGATCTGGGCGCACTCGCCACTCGTGTGCAGAAACGAGCCCGGGTTCGCGGACGTGACCTATTACACCCGGCCGGGCGCCGGCGGGGTGTTCGCGACTGGAACCAACTGGTGGGTGAACAAGCTGTCCGCCAACGTGGGTCGCGTCTCGTCTGGGGTCGTCTTCGACGCGATACCCGAAGTGACGGGCACGCTCACGCGCATAACCATGAACGTCCTCGAGGTGCTCGGAAACGGACCGGGAGGAAAGCTGCGTCCGTCCACTCCCAACTGGACGACCTACTATCCGCCGGGATCGACCTCGGGGCCGCCGGGGGGCGTCCAGGGGGCTTGATCAGCTGTCTATGTGACCGTTGCTCGCGCAGGCGTCCGTCGGAGGAACGTCGAGGGCCGGATTCCTGTCGAAGAAACCGAACGGAATCAACGAGAAACCCGCGTACTCCACCGGCATGACCGGCCAGTCCTCAGGTCGGGGGATGTGTGTGACGCCGAAGGTGTACCAGACGACGACGTCCTCGTCGACGAGCGGGCGGTCCTGACTCACGAACCGGGGAAGGCCGTCGCCGCCAGCGTGCTGGTTCGGGTGGTCGCCTGCCGCCCTACGTTCTGCAGGGTGGAATCGAGTCACCCACAGATTGTTCGTTGCGAATCCCGCGCGTTTCGCCACACTCGACGCGCTGCCCGCGAGCAGCGTCGGAGTTGCACCCGGCAGGAGCTTGAACGCGACGGGTGAGCCAAGTCTGTTCATCACCTTGCGGTTCGTGATCCTCCAGGTCCTGCTTCGCGACGGGTCGATCCGCCGGCACGCTTCCATCTCCGAAGCGAGAAGCGTTCTGACCGTCTCGAACGAGTTGTCCATCGGGTTCTCGGGCCCCGGTGCGCTCGGTACCACGTCGACCTCCTCGACGCAGTTCTCCGGGCCGTCGACTTCCATGTCCATGCGGACGTTGAACAAATGCTGATGGAAGGGGGCCGCGAGCTGAGGAGCGATCATCGACGCGAATCGTGGAGCCGGCGCGTCCGGCGCCACCGCCATCGTTGAGAGGATGCCGGTGAGCTTCACTTCGAGCTGCATCGTCCCGTCGAGGTAGAAGTACCAGTAAAAGCCGTACTCGTAGTTGCCGACGGTCGAGATCGAGCTGACGACGAGTCGCCTCGAGCGCCGGACCTCAGTCCTTCCGGAGAACATGTCGACGTGCTTCCACAGGATCCCGTAGTCCTCTTCGTGGATGCAGATGACGTTGCGCTGGACGAATGGCTTTCCCTTCTCCGTGCAGGACACCACATCGAGGTAAGTCACCTCGCCGAGGCAGTCGCACCCCAAGACGAGCGAGTTGGCCATCCGGCCGAGGCCCCACTCACCCGCATCGAAGGCGTTCTTCCAACCGTGCATGGGGCCAGGTTCGCCGTAGGGGACGACCATCTCTGTGACGGACGCCCGGTGAAGAACGGTCCTTTGCGTGCCGTGGTCCTCCAACGCGACCGAGCGCAGAACGAGTCCTTCCGTGGGGTCCATCGATGCCCTGAGGGACCACCTCTGCCAACGGATGAGGTTCCCCTCCACGGTGAAGCTCGGACCCTCGGACTGGACGACAGCCAAAGGTCGCAAGTCGTCGCGCAAAGGGGAGTTGTCCTCAGGCAGGTAGCTGCCTTTTTCAGGGGGCAGCGGGATCACTCCGTGGTCGACGACCTCGAGCACCTCCCCACGCGCCATGTCCACGAAAGCGACCACACCCTCCACCGGCTTGGCGTAACCGTTGTTCTCCGGGGCGTCGCGCATGTACGAAAGGCAGCGGCAGATGCGCCTCTGCGCCTCTATGGCGAGCCCGAAGCTGCCGGCCGGCCAGGGATCGATCTGCACCTTGTCGAAGTCGTCGATTCCCCGTTTCTGCATGGCGGCTCTCCATGCAGGGTCGGCACGAACGGCATCGATCGCCCGCATGGACTCCTCGAACAGGAGGCATGGCCTCACGTCTTCGAGTTGCTCCCAGCAACGCACCTCGCCCGTAGGGACCGATACGACCACCTCGGCCAGGTTGCTCGCAGGATCGGTGACGATGACCAGGCGCAGCTCGCGTTCGACGGCATCACCGGGCTTGAACGACCTGACACTCTCTTTGTCCGGCTCGTGCAACCCCACGTACGCGAACCGGGCATAGTCGGTCAGCCGACCGGTTGCCCTGACCGTCTCGACCGCACGATTGATCTCGTCCGCTGTGATCGGCGCGAGAAGATGATCCACCGGGGAAGTCACCGGTCCAGAAGTCACGGGTGCAGTCAACTGCCCGGCCGTCGGCGGGTCAATTGTTCGTGAAGGTGGCGACGAACGGGACACCGTCGGGCCGCAGTGTCCACCCCGGCACCGTCTTTCCTCCGATCTGGACCGTAAAGCCGGCCGCGAGCGACCCGAGCTCGACGCTCACCTGGCCGCCCGTCACAGGGATCGTCACGGTCTGGCCCGCAGACAGCGTGCGGTCGATAAGGGGATTGACACTTCCCGGGGTCTCCGCCTCGACCCAGCACGAATTCGTGGTCTCAACAACAACGTCGTAAACAGACGCACCGACCTTGACGGTCGCCGTCCCGATTCCGTGCTGAGACGTGGTCACCGCCGCAGTGACCGGTTTGGTGGTGCTCGTGTGCGTCGTCGCCGGCGGTCTCTGGCTGTGAGTGTTGGAGCTCGGCGCAGAGGTGGGAGGGGGACTGCTCGCGAGGACGTGGATGTCGCGGAGCCACTGAGGCTTGTAGTGGTTTATCGAGATCCCGGCGACCCCCACGAGGACGAGGAACAGGACGAACCAGATCATGAAGCGGAGCAGCCAAGGAGCCTTCTGCTTGCGCCTCGGAGCCTGGTACGCGCCGGCGGGTCCCCCGCCATGGACGGCACCGGTGACGGGCCCCGATGTCCATCCCCCGACCGCCGGAACCTGGGCGGTCTGCGTGAACGACCGCAGGTGGGAGTGGTCACCGTAGTAGCGGCGTAGGTGCCCCGACGCTTCGCTCTCGTCGGGCGCGGGAGCCCACGACGTGCTGACGCCAGGGCCAGCTACCCCGGCGAAGGCCGGAACGGGCGTCGTGACTGCCCTTACGAGTGGCTCGGGATCGATATGGACGAGCTCGGCGTACCTGCGTACGGCGACCGAGGCGGCAGCGGCATCCGAGAACCGCTGGATCTCTCCGGACTCGAGTGCCTCGAGGTTCCTCCACGAGATACCCGTGCGGTCGTGGACCTCAGGGAGCTCGATGCCGAGGCTCGTTCGAGCGTTGCGGAGCATCTCGCCCGCCTCGACCGGCGTGATTAGCCGATCCCCGCGGCGCTTGCTGCGGCGGCTCGTTGACCTGTCGCCGTTCGCGCCCACCGACCCTCCTGCGTCTTCGCCGCTCTGATCCTACTGGGGGCCAACTGGGCTCCTGAGTCGCCCGGCGGCACTATTGGCCGTAGCGCCTGTGTCCCAGACGCAGGCACAAAGTGACGCCGGCGTCATGCTGACACCAGTGTCAGGAAACGCTAGTCTCTTGGCCGGGTGCCCAGGCCGGATCCTGACGCCTCGCGGCCATTCGGAGGGCACCGAACCGCTGGACCGAAAAGGGGGTTGCCCGATGGCAATCGACAGGGCAATCGACGGCGAGGCGGAAGCCGGCGAAGACCGTTCCCAGGTGATTCCTGACCTCGCAGCGTCGGACGATCCGAGGGCGATCGCCAGGATGATGCGCGAGCAGCCCGTAATGAGGATCGGCGACGAGTTCACCATCATGACCCGCCGCGAGCACATCGAGTCCGCCCTGCGGACCCCAGGGGTGTTCTCCTCAGGGGCCGAAGCGGTCCACCTGGGCAACACCCGACCGCTCATTCCCCTTCAGGTGGACCCCCCCAAGCACGTGAAGTACCGGCGCATCCTCGATCCGCTATTCGCACCGCGCGCAATGGCTGCACTCGAGGATGAGGTGGCCGAGCTCTTCAACAGCATCGTCGACGAGTTCGCCGGCAAGGGGACCTGCGACCTGCACGCCGAGCTCGCCGTCCCCATGCCGTGCACAGTGTTCCTGAAGCTGATGGGGCTCCCTCTCGAGCATCTCGACCAGTTCCTCGCCATGAAGGACGGCATCATCCGCCCTCCCGGGCACTCGATGGAGGATCAGGAGCCGATCAGGAAGAAGACCGCACAGGACATCTACACGTACTTCCAGGCCGTGATCGACGAGCGTCGCAAGGCTCCCGAGCGTTCGGACCTACTCGGGCGAATCATGGCGGCAGAGCTCGACGGCGAGAAGCTCACAGACGACGAGATCCTCGACGTCTGCTTCCTTTTCATTATCGCCGGCCTCGACACTGTGACCGACTCGCTCGACTGCATGTTCGCTTTCCTGGCGCAAGAGCCTGAGCACCGGCGCCAGCTGGTCGAACACCCTGAGATCATCCCGTCGGCCATCGAGGAGCTGTTGCGCTGGGAGAGTCCGGTGCCCGCGGTCGCCCGCGTTGCGACGACCGACGTGGAGGTGGGCGGGTGCCCGATCCACGCCGGCGAACAGGTCATGCTTCTGCTCGCTTCCGCCAACACCGACGACGGCAGCCACCCCGGTGTCGACACCGTGGACCTCGTCCGCGACCCGAACCCGCACCTCGCGTTCGGTGGTGGGGTCCACCGTTGCCTTGGTTCGCACCTGGCCCGCCTCGAGCTGCGGGTGGCGCTGCGCGAGTTCCATAAGCGCATCCCCGATTACTCGCTCGTCGAGGGCACCGTGCTCGAGTACACACCTGGCCTGCGATCGGTTGAGAACTTGCCGATCGTCTTCACGCCCTGCTGAGCCGGATGCGGATCATCCTGGACGAGGAACGCTGTCAGGGTCACGGGCGCTGCTACTCGGTCGCTCCGGATCTGTTCGACGCGGACGATCGCGGCCACTGTGTCCTGCTCGTGGAAACAGTCCCACAAGGGCGCGAGGACGCAGCCATGAGCGGCGCCGAGAACTGCCCCGAGCTCGCCCTCACCATCGAAAAGGACGACTGAAGGCTCCCGGCGTTCGGGCTCAGGCGTTCAGCCGCAGAAGAGCCGGGACGTCGCGTGGCCGGCAGGGCTTTGCGAGCAGGAAACCCTGATACAGGTCGCACCCGAGCTCGCGTGCACGCTGGCGCTGCTGGCGGTTCTCGATCCCCTCGGCCACGACCCGCAAGCCGAGCCCGTGTCCTAGTTCGGTGACCGCGGCGACGATCCGTTCGTCCTCGGTGTCGGTGCCGAGCCCGTTGACGAACGAGCGGTCGATCTTCAGGTGGCTCACCGGGAGCCGCTTCAGATAGCTGAGCGACGAGTACCCGGTGCCGAAGTCGTCGATCGCGAGCCGCACGCCGAATTCGCGAAGCTCGTTGAGCAGCCTGTGCATGCGGGTGTCGTCGGCCACGATCCCGCTTTCTGTTATCTCGAGCATCAGGGCGCCTGCAGGAAGCTCGCTCTTCGCCAGTGCCTCGCGCAGTGCAGGCAGCAACTCGGTGCTCTCGAGTTGGCGAGGCGACACGTTCACCGCCAAGAAGGCGTGTTCGGCCTGGGGGTGCACCGCCCTCCAACGAGCCATCTGCGTGCAACCCGTTTCGAGCACCCAGCGTCCCAGGGAGACGATGAGATCGGACTCCTCCGCCAATCCGATGAATTTCATAGGCAGGAGGAGCCCTTTTTCCGGGTGCTCCCACCTGACGAGCGCCTCCATGCCGAGGATCTTCCCGCTCGACAACGATGCCACCGGCTGGTACTCGAGGCGCAGTTCGCCGTTCCCGATCGCAGAGCGGAGGTCGTGCTCGAGCTCGAGACGCTGCCCGACCTCCTCGCGAAGTCCGCTGTCGAAGACGGCGACTCTTCCCCTGCCCCTCGTCTTCGCCTGGAGCATCGCCATGTCCGCGTCCTGCAGCAGGCTCGCAGCGTCGGCCGGACCGTCCTCGAAGAGCACGACCCCGACGCTCGGTGTGATGGTGAGCGTGCGACCCGTCGAAAGTCGCATCGGCTGGGTGAGCCGTGCGCAGAGCTCCTCCGCACGCTGCAATGCGGTGTCGGTGTCGCTCACACCCGGCTCAAGCGCTGCGAACTCGTCGCCGTGCAGCCTGCAGAGAGCAAGAGCGCATGGCATCGCCTGGCGGAGGCGCTCGGCGACGGTGAGGAGGACCTCGTTGCCGACTGCGTGACCGAGTGAATCGTTGACGAGCTTGAAGCGGTCGAGGTCGAAACAGAACAGAGCGAGTGTCTGACCGGTCCGGTGCCGCAGGTCGTGGGCACGTTGGGCGGCTGCGACGAAGCTCGTACGGTTGGCGAGACCCGTGAGGGGATCGTGTCGTGCCTCCCAGGCGAGCCGGTCCATGAGCTGCTTGCGCTCCGTGATGTCGGAAACCGAACAGACGACGGCAGCCTCGTTGTCGTCCTGGTCCTCGAGGGGGCGTGCGCTGACCGACAGCCACTGGTCGCGGCCTTCGTCATCGCGTACCCCGAGTACCACGTTCGTGGTCACCTCGCTGCGTTCGAGCGCAGCAGCTATCGGCAGCTCGTCCGGAGCGAACGTGCCTGCCGGGTCGTGGCGGGCCACGTCCGAGCCGGTGAATATCGCGTCTCCGCGGGCCTCTTGCAGGCGCCGGCCGAGCATCCGCACCGCGGACTCGTTCGCAGCGCGCACCGTGCCGCTGCGGTCCATCACTACGACACCTTCTTCCAGTGCCGCAACGGCGGCCGCGTACCGCCGCTCCAACGCGAGCCTGGCGCGCGCAGCTTCCTCGGCGAGCTTGCGCTCCGACATGTCGCGCATGATCACCTGGAAGGCAGGCTTGCCTCCCCAGCTCGTGCGGACGCTAGCGACCTCGACCGGGATCTGTGCGCCGTCCGCGCGGATGATCACCGCCTCGTGCCCCTTCATAGCGTCGCCCGGCTCGGTCAGCTGCGTCAGGCGCTCGAGAGTGGGACGTACGTAGTCGGGGTGGAGGTACGACGAGATGGGCTTGCCCATGTCGCTCATCAGGTCCTCGCCGACGATCTTCGCGGCGGCGGGATTGGCATAGACGATGCGGCCGTCCTGATGGACGACGATCGCGTCAGGAGAGTGCTCGACCAGCAGCTCCAGACGTCGGGTGACGTCCACCGTTACCCAGGGGACCTCGCCCGAGTGGGTCACGTCCGCGACGATCCCCAAGAACCGCCGCATCCCCTGGGTGGGGATCGCGACCGCTCTCACGAGAACGCGGTGGGTCTCTCCGTCGGGGCTTTCGACCTCCTGGAGGAGCTCGTAGCTGTCCCACGTGATGCCGGTGTTCGCGCCGGTGACCAGTGGCTCGAGCAGTGCGTCACCCAGGTCCTCGGGGGCGACAGACACGAACGGATCCGACTCTTCTGAATCGCGCGCTCTGCGAACGAGGAACGACCCCGAGGGCATGTCGTCGCCGAACAGCTCGAACGCCGGGGCGTGCCAGACTGCGCCGTCCCCGGGTATCTCGAGCTCCCAGGTGACCACGTGCATCAGGTCTGCGAAGAGTGCGAAGCGTTGGAGGGGGTCGCTTAGTGCCCCTGACTCCGGATATGGCAGTCCGGAGTCGTAGGGAGCTACGCCTGGATTCGCTTGCACCATGCCTCTTTATCGGAGGTTGGCAACTGCAGCTTTACCTTGTGGCCCACGCTCGGTGTCCGAAATGAGTTGCTGATGTTGCCACTCATCGCGTCAAAGAAGCTTTATGCAAATTACGTAGATGTGATTCGTTCACTCAAAGAGCAAAGTGGGCTTGACCTGAGCACTCTCGAGCACGATCCGTGAGCTTCCCTGCATAGAAGAGATGTCCGTGTTGCCGGAAATTTGGGGCGTTATTGTGAGAAACCCACTCGTATCAAATCCCGAAATCCGGCGACCCTGGCTTTACTATCAACGGAAGCACAACGTAAACTTGGTGCGCACGGGGCAGCTGTTGCTGCCGGAGGCGGAGGAGATCCAGGGCCATGGGCACCAGCTCGCAGCGACCAGGGGTGTCTATTTGTGGAGTCGGAGCCGTAACCGGCTATGGGTGGGGACAAAAGCTGCTTCGCCAAGGGCTCCTTTCTGGTGAATCCGCAGTGCGCCTCTCGCCTGGATTCGGCACGCACTTCGATACCGACGAGGTCTGGGTGGCCCTCATCGAGGAGGGCGGGGATCCCGCCGACGGCAAGAGCCTCTACGCCAGGGCGACTCGTCACGCGGTCCGCGAGGCGTTCGATGACGCGTACGACCGCGGTTGGCGCCCGGGCGGGGTTGTCGGGCTGATCGACGCCGTGGTGCTGGGCGACGTCGGCGCTTGGCGCGGCTTTCACCGCAGGCACGGATACCACACGTCAAAGAAGGAGTGGCTCAACCTGATGCCCTCGACGCTGTTGTCGGGGATCATGCAGGAATACGACATGCACGGCCCGAACATGATGGTTACCGCCATGTGCGCGTCGGGTGTCGCCTCCCTGCTCACTGCGAAGATGTGGATCGACGCGGGCCTGGCAACTGACGTTCTCGTGCTCGCGACGGACCTTTCGGGGACCCCCGAGAACATCCGTGCCTTCAGCGACCTAGGCGTGCTCATAGTCGACTCCCCGGCTTTCGATGCTTGCCGCCCGTTCCAAGAGGGGAGCCGGGGGTTCGTCGGAGGCGAGGCGACGATCGCGATGATCGTGTCCAAGCAGCCCTCGGGCTCGTACGCCAACATCCGCGGCGGGTCGATGTCGCACGACGGGTTCCACGCCATCTCGATAAACCCGGACCACAAGCAGGTCTTCCGTACCTTCCGGGACGCCCTCGAGAATTCGGGTGTGGACGCGTCTGAGATCACGTACGTGAACGCGCACGGACCCGGAACGAAACAGTGCGACACGTGCGAATCAGAAGTGCTTGACACGTTGTTCCCGCAGGCCCAGGGCATCTACTCGGTGAAGCCGCTCGCGGGGCACTGCCAGGGCGCAGCCGGATCGGTCGAGCTGGTTGCCGCTTTGCACGGTTTCGAGACAGGAGTGATCCCAGCTCCGAGGCGGGTCGCCCCGGGCCACCCGCGTCTGCTCGACGGCGTCACCAAGGCCGTGCGCGGCCCTGTCGTCAAGTCGTCGCTCGGAATGGGCGGTTACAACGCGGTGATGGTTCTCGACCCGCCGTCCTGAGTCGCCCGCTCCCCGTCGACCGTACTGGTCGCTCGTACTGGGTCGTCGTCCTCGCCGGATCAGTGCGCTCCGGCGCCGACGCCGGCGACGTTGTGTTCCTGACCGGGAGTGATCTGAACGGTCTGTCCGACCAGATCTTGATCTGACGCCTCGAGCATCGAGGTCAGCTCCGTGTCCGCCCGGGCGATCGCCCGCGTGCCCTGCGGTGTGTCGGCGATGATGATGCCGGGCTCGGCGTTGCCGTCGCGGCCGTAGGGCACGGTCCACGCGACGATCGCCGCCGTACCGCTCGCTTCCGGCTCGAGTTGCAGCGTCGGTGTCGCGCGGTCGCGCTTGTCAGGAGCCCGCGGTTCGGAGCCCGGAACCTCAGCGCTGTAGATCCCGACGGCGTGCTTGGTCAGGTAGTAGCCGTTGCCGTGGACCACCGCGGGTCCCGCCCCCGACCTGACGTGTCCGAGCGCGTTGCACACGGCATGCGTGACGTAGTTGCTGCCCGGGCCCCCGTGGTAGGGCAGACCGCCGGTGAGTGTGAGCGGACGCGGGTCTCCTCGCCGGACACCGAGAGCGTCACGCGACACCTCCACGGAGCTCGGGAAGCACGCATAGAGGTCGAACGCGCTCACATCGTCCGCCGAGATGCCCGCCGAGCCGAGAGCAGAGCTGAAGCAGCTTTCGAGCGCCGGTGACCTGTGCACCTCGGTGCGCTGCGACAGGTACCAGACTTCGCTGGCGTCGGCCCATCCCCGCAGATACGCGACCGAGTCGGGCGCCAGGCCGGCTTCCCTGGCGGTCTGGGCGTCGGTAATAATGACCGCAGCGGACATGTCGACGTCCATCACCGCGTTCAGGTACTTCGGATAAGGCGTCGCGATCATGCGGTTGTCCGTGGTGACGGTCACGAGATCGTTCGCTTCCCGGCGCTCGGGGAACCACGAGTAAGGGTTGGCGACGGCGACCTCGTTGAGACCTGCCATCAGCTCGCCCATCTCGCGGGTGTGCGAGGTGCGGTCCTCAGCTGCGGCGTGGGCGATCGCAGACTCTATGAGCGCGTACACGGTCGTGGCCTGGCGCAGACCGTGTACGTCCTCGAGCGGGTGGACCCCCATGTCGGGCTCGAGCGGCGGCCACATCTCGGGCCAACCCTCTGCGGACGGCCAGTCAAGTCGGATACCCGCCTTCTTGGCGCGCCTTCTCGTGGCAAGCGCCTCAGCCCCGACGACGAGCACCACCGGCCGCGATCCGGAGCTCACAAGGTCCGCTGCGCGGTTGACGAGCCATTGAGGGATGTTGCCGCCCATTCCCGAGCAGCGAACTTCCGCTTCCGCCGGAGCACCGACGCGCCTGGCCACCTCGGCTGCCGGATCTCCGTGACGGACCGAGATCGAGTGGACCATCCAGCAGTGCGTCAGCCGGGCGAGCCAGTCTTTCGAGCTCGTCGCCGCGTCAGCGGCGGCCCGCTTTGCAGCCTCGGTCATGAGCTCGAACGGATCGGGAGCGGACGAGGGATCTTCGATCCGGTTCGTGAACTGCCCGCCGCCTACGACGACAGGCACCCTTTCAAGTTCTGTCACACAAATCGTCTTTCCGGCGAGCCCCGAGGTGCTCGAAGTTCGCTCAAATTCTTTCCGTCCTAAGTAAACAGGCGCGTATCAAAAACGTCAATTTGTGTTGCCGAGGTCGAGGTACCGAGCGAGCTCACGGATCCGACCGGAGTAGAGACCGAACGCAGTCGAGACCGTCGATCGGCCGCGGCACCGAAGCCGGCGCCCGCACCGGCGCCGGCACCAGCACCAGCCCTGTCAGTTCCTGCCTCCTGCGATCGCGCCCAGGTCCGAGGACTTCGTAGCTGCGGTTCGACCGGTACCCCGAGAGCGGAGGCTCGTGTCCACGCCGGCTGCCTCGAGGCGCAGCGCGTCCACTGTGCACTTCTCACGCGGGCGGTAGGCGAACGGGTCGTAGCTGAAGATCCGCATCGCGTTCTCGTAGGTGATCTTGTTGATCTCCGCATCGGGCACGTCGTGTAGGTACTTCATGGCGAGCTCGGGCGCCGTCGGCCACGTCGAGTCCGAGTGCGGGTAGTCGCACTCCCACGTGATGTTGTCGAGGTTCAGGTGGCGGCGGCTCTCGACTCCGAAGGCGTCGTCTATGAAGCAGAGCACCGTCCGCTCCAAGAAGACCTGGCTCGGCAGCTTGTCGCCGAAGTCCTGGCCCGTCCACGCCTTGTGGTGCTGGTACACGTAGTCGACGCGCTCCAAGAAGTAGGGCACCCACCCGATGCCGCCCTCGGACAGCGCGAACGTAAGCGTCGGGAACTCCCGTAGGACCGGGGACCAGATGAGATCGGCGGCCGCCTGGACGATGTTCATGGGCGACAGGGTTATGAGGACGTCTATTGGAGCGTCGGGAGCGGTGATCACAAGCTGGGACGACGACCCGATGTGCAGGCAGATCACCGTTCCCTCGTCGGCGCACGCCTTGTAGAAGGGGTACCAGTGCTTGTCGTGGAAGCTCGCGTACCCGAGCTTCGAGGGGTTCTCCGAGAAGGTGATCGCGTGGCAGCCCTTGGCGGCGACGCGGCGGACCTCGGCGGCCATCAGCTCGGGGTCCCACAACGGCGGCAGGCAGAGCGGGATGAAGCGTCCGGGATAGGTGCCGCACCAGGTCTCTATATGCCAGTCGTTGTACGCCTGGAGCATGGCCAGGCCGAGCTCTTTGTCCTCGGTCCTCGCCCACAGCTGACCGCAGAACTGTGGGAACGACGGGAAGCACATCGAGCCCAGCACTCCGTTCGCGTTCATGTCGCGGACGCGCTCGTGGATGTCGTAGCAACCCGTGCGCATCTCGGAGTATGAGGTCGGCTCCATCCCGTACTCCTCGGGGGGCCGGCCCGCGACGGCGTTAAGTCCGATGTTCGGGATCTGGTTCCCCTCGTAGACCCAGTAGTCGGTCCCGTCATCTCTGTGGACGACCTTCGGTGCCCGGTCCGCCCACTTGGCAGGGACCCGGCCATCGAACAAGTCCGGGGGCTCGACGACATGGTCGTCGACGCTCACGAGGATCATGTCCTCAGCTCGCATCGTCTCCTCCTTCCGGGTCATTCCGGGCGCCGGGCGTTCGGCCCGGACAGTCGCCTGCAACAGTCCCGATTTGTGCTCGGACGCCGGCGAATTGCCCACGATCAGTGGGGATCATATACCTGACACCCATGTCAGGCAGAGGGCGCGGCAACGCCCGTAGGATGACCCCGCCGAGGCAGCCGACCACGGCGCCCCGAAGGAAAAGCCGAACAACGAGCCGAACGACGATAGGCCCGGGAGGTCGAATGAGTGATCCGCAGGTGGCCCACCCGAAGGTCGAGGGAGAGTCGCGGCTCCTGATCGGCGGCAAGCTCACAGAAGCCAGGGCGAACGGCACGTTCGACAACATCGACCCGTCCACCGAAGAGGTCCTCGGAGTCACGGCGGACGGGACCAACGAGGACATGGACCTCGCCATTGGCGCCGCGCGAAGGCCTTCGACGGGACCGACTGGTCCACCAACAGGGCGTTCAGGTCGAAGTGCCTGTCACAACTTCACGCCGGTCTCATCAAGCACGTCGAGGAGCTGCGGCATATCACCGTCGCGGAGGTGGGCTCGCCGCTGTCTCTCACGTACATGAACCAGGTCGATCTGCCCCTCGAGGACCTCGGCTACTGGATCGACAAGCCGGAGAAATACCAGTACGAAGAGACGCTTCCCGATCGCGACGTCTTCGGCCAGGCCCAGCGGCGGGTCGTCGTGCGCGAGGCCGTGGGGGTCGTGGGCGCGATCACGCCTTGGAACTTCCCGCTCAACTTGAACCTCGCAAAGCTCGGCCCTGCGCTCGCGGCCGGCAACACGGTGGTCCTGAAACCCGCACCCGACACCCCGTGGTCGGCGACGTTTCTTGGCCGGGTAATCGCGGAGGAGACCGACATCCCGGCGGGCGTCGTGAACATCGTCGCTTCGTCGGACCACCTTGTAGGCGAGGTGCTCACCTCGGACCCGAGGGTGGACATGATCACCTTCACCGGATCGACCGTCACCGGCCGGCGGATCATGGCTAGCGCTTCCGGCACGGTGAAGAAAGTGTTCCTCGAGCTCGGCGGCAAGTCGGCCAACATCGTCCTCGACGACGTGGAGGACCCGGGCGGCGCCATCGGGATCAGCGCGATCGGTGTCTGCACCCACTCGGGCCAGGGCTGTGCGATAGCGACGCGGCTGCTGCTGCCCGCGCTCGCGCTACGAGGAATGGCTCGGGCTGGCGGATCAGATGATGTCGAGCGTCACGTATGGCGACCCGTGGGACGCGGCCAATCTGCAGGGGCCGCTCATCAACGCCCGCCAGCGCGAGCGCGTGCTCGGCTACATAGACAGCGGGCGCTCCGAGGGAGCGAGGCTCGTGCGCGGTGGGGGAAGGCCGGCGCACCTGCCCAAGGGGTTCTTCGTCGAGCCGACCCTCTTCGCCGACGTCGATCCCGCGAGCACGATCGCTCAGGAGGAGATCTTTGGCCCGGTGCTCTGCGTCATCCCGTACGGCGGCGACGACGAAGCGGTCGACATCGCTAACGGCACCGTCTACGGCCTCTCCGCTGTGGTCACCGGGGGATCGCTCGACCACGCCAACGCGGTTGCCCGCCGCCTGCGTGCTGGCACCGTCATGGTGAACGGCGGGTTCTGGAACGCCCCCGACGTGCCGTTCGGCGGTTACAGGCAGAGCGGAGTGGGACGCGAGAACGGCCGCCAAGGATTCGAGGAGTACCTCGAGACGAAGGCTCTCGCCTTCCCGGCGAGCGCCGCCGGCTGAGCGCCGTCGCCGGCCGGCTGAGCGCCGCTCAGTCGCGGCCGAGGATCACCGTTCCGGTCGAAGAGATCCAGCCGCCCGTCGCGTTCACGCATGCGAGGCGCGCGTCGTCGACCTGACGGTCGCCGCATTCGCCTCGCAGCTGCTTCACCGCTTCCACGAGCAGGAAGATGCCCCTCATCCCGGGCTGGCACGAGCTGAGCCCTCCGCCGTCGGTGTTGGTAGGGAGAGATCCGCCGACGCGCAACGTCCCGCCTTCGACGAACGGACCGCCCTCACCTTTCTTGCAGAAGCCCAGGCCCTCCAAGGTCAGCAGCACGGTCAGGGTGAACGAGTCGTAGACCTCGACGACGTCGATGTCCTCGGGGGTGATTCCTGCCTGGCCGAAGGCCTTCTTCCCCGACCTGACGCATGGCGACTCGGTGAAGTCGGTCCATTCGCTCATGGTCGTGTGCGAGATGGCCTCTCCCGCCCCGAGCACCCACACAGGCGTGCTTGCGCAGTCGCGCGCCCTCTGCTCGCTCGTGAGGATGATCGCGCCACCGCCGTCCGACCTGATGCAGCAGTGGAGCTTCGTCAAGGGGTCGGCGATCATGCGCGACGACTGGACGTCCTCGATCGTGATCGGGTCCCTGTAGTAGGCGAGCGGGTTGAGCCCGGCGTTGTAGCGGGCGGAGACGGCGATCTCCGCAAGCTGCTCGATGGTCGTGCCGAACTCGTGCATGTGGCGTCGCGCCGACATGGCGTGCTTGGCGATCAGCGTGTGGCCGAACGGCGCGTCGAACTGGGCGGGGCCGCGGTTGCCGAAGTAGAGGTTCGCGCTCCTGGTGCGGCGCTTCAGGTCCGCCCGCGAGGTCGAGCCGTAGGAGAGGACGACGGTCTCGATCTGGCCCTCTGAAATCGCGGCGACGGCGTGCTCGAGGAAGATCTCCCAACAGGATCCGCCCACGCCCGTCGAGTCGATGTACTCGACGTGGGACGCGAGCCCCAGGTACTCGGCGAGCTCGATGGGCGGCAGGTTGCCGGTGCCGTGCGACATGAAGCCGTCCACCTCGTCGCGCGAGATACCCGCGTCCGCGAGGGCTCTCGTGGTCGCCTGGTGGTGCAGCTGGTAGGCCGTCTTGTCGTCGACGCGGCCGCAATCCGAAAGCGCGGCCCCGACGATCGCTACCTTCCGGCCCATCTCATCCCCTTTGCTCTCTTGCGGCTGTGCGGCCCTGCAGCTCTGCCGGTTCTCACCGGATCGTGAAGTTTGACCTCCGGGCCGGCCAGCGAACAACCTGGCGCACCGTGAGCGGGATCTTCGCCGAAGACGTCGTCGTCGAGAAATCGGGTCCCGGTCGTTACAGAGCCACCCTCGACCACAGCTGGGATCTCGCACCTCTGCCGCAGGGCGGGGTGGTGGCATCGTTCGCGCTTCGTGCCTCGGGTGCGGAGGTAGAGGACCCGGCACAGAAGCTGCGGACCTGCACCGCCGTCTTCGCGGGCCAGGTTTCCGCCGGCGAGCTCGAGATGGACGTGAAGGTTCTGCGCTGCGGCCGTTCCGCGACGCAGGTGCTCGCGACCGTCCGAAATGCCGGGGAGGAGGCCGGGACGACCACTCTCGCGGTGTTCGGGTCGTCACGGCGCGGCCCGTCGTTCGTGGACCTGTCGCCCCCCGTCGTCCCACCGCCGTCGGAATGCCCTTCGTACCGCGATCCTCCGCCACCAGGCGTGGACCCGTTCGGGCCCCGCCCGTTCTGGGAGCGCGTGGAGGGCCGCCCGGCCCTCGGGCACGCTCCTTGGGAGGACTACGAACCGGCGGGATCGGAGGTCGCGACCTGGGTGCGTTTCGAAGACCCGCCCATCGGGGACGACGGCGCCCTCGACCCGCTTGGCGTCCTCACGCTCGCCGACCGCATGCCCGGCTCGGTGGGCGAGCGGATCGGGCGCCGAGGTGAGCCATGGTTCTCGCCGAGCGCGGATCTGACGTTTCACCAGTTCGAGCCCGCCCGCACGACGTGGCTCCTCGCGCACGACAAGGCCCGCTGGGCCGATGACGGTTGGGCCTCTGCCGAGTCGACGATCTGGGACGAGAACGGCAACCTCGTCGCGTACGCCACGCAGATGATGCTGTTCACGTACCTGCAGAGCTGACCCGCAGCTAGCGTCGAGCGGAGTGGGACACGCAACGGGGGAGCAGGTCGAAGAAGATTCTGGAGAGAGTCACGGGACCTACGGCGTCCGCGACCCTCTCTCCGAGGTTCCCTCGTTCACGCATTCGACCATCCGCCGCACCATGCATGTCGACGTCGGGCCGGCGAACGAGTGGTTCGGCGGCGGAGAGCTCCAGATAGACGGATCGGCCCGCGACGTGCGTGGGCTCGCCGTGGCCGCAGAAGGCAGCTTCGAGACGCTGGCCGCCGCAAGCGTGAGCGCACGCTTCGACCGCAAACGCGTCCTCGACCATCTCGAGACAGACCCCGTGTCGCCCTGGGCCGACGCGATGGTGGGTGAGCGCGCAGGTGGCGGCTTCCGCCGGAAGCTCGCCGAGCTGTCGCCCGGCAGCGGGGCGACGCTGGTCCGCCAGCTCATGGAGGACCTTCCTGCGGCAGCGCTCATATCGGGTTACGCGTCGCTCCGCCTTGCGCGCCGTCTCGCAGTGAACCCCGGCGACCTCACGCCCCCGGGTGTCTTAGATCGCATGACCGACATGTGCTCGGGATGGCGTGCCGGCGGCGTAGCAGTGAACAACATTGCGGCGGGCCACGGCGTCCCGTTCCAGGACTGCCCTGAAGCGCCAGACCTGACGGGCGACGACCCCGATTCGTGGCATGCGATCCCTCCGCTCGGTGCCGACTGCATGCGGAGGCGTCGGCTCGTCGACGTCGTGCTCGACGACGACGCGCGTGCGGCGTCGCTGTGGGCGATGTTCCGCGATACCGTCGGCGAAGCGGACGGGTCGGAACTGGTGCTGCACGAGTATGCGCTCACCGGGCGTCTCGAGCGGACGGACCGGGGAATGGCGCTCGTCTCCGTTGAGGCCGACCCGAAGGTGCTGCCGTTCGGCGAGTGCCCTGCGGCGGCGTCGGAGGTGCGAGCCCTCACCGGGAAGCTGCTCGGAGACCTGCCCGCAGCGGTGCCGGTCGTTTTGTTCGGCGTGGCTTCCTGCACCCACCTGAACGACCTGCTCCGGAACGTCGGTGGGATGGCAGGCCTACTCGAGAACGCCCTCTTCGCGTAGCCGGCCCATCTCCGCCGTAGACATCCCGAGAAGCTCGCCGAGCACCATCTCGTTGTGCTCCCCCAACAACGGGCTCGTCCTTTCATATCCCGCGTCGGCGTTCGACAGCCGGAATCCGTTGCGCTCGTAGTAGCAATCGCCCATTAGCGGGTGCTCGAGCGCGACGAAGTGACCGCGATGAGCCAGTTGCGGGTCGGCGAACGCGTCAGCCAGATCCGCGACAGGCACCGCCTCCACGCCGAGGGCCTGGAGCATCTCTGCGATCTCACCGGTGTCTCGTTGCGAGGTCCACCGCGAGATGGTCTGCTCGATCACGTCTTCGTGTTTTTCGCGCTCATCGTGTGAGCCGAACAGACCTGCTTCGCGCTCGTCGATCCCGAGCACGCCGGCCAGCTTCCGCCACGCCTCGTCATCCCAACATGCGATGGCGACGAAGCGGTCGTCTCCCTTGCAGGGGAAGGCTCCGTGGGGGCTGAAGCGTTGCGAGCGGTTCCCCTGGCGGGTGCCGATGCGCCCGTTCACCGTGAAGTCGGCGATCCACGGCGACAGGCTGTAGACGGCGGCCTCGGCCTGGCTCACGTCGAGGTATACGCCGTTGCCGGTCCGGCGGTTGTACAAGAGCCCTGCGGCGAGAGCGGTCGCGACGAAGCGCGGTGCGAGCGAGTCGGTGATCGTTCCGAACGGGCCGATGGGCTCGCGATCGGGCCAGCCCGTCAGGATGTTGTAGCCGCCGAGCGCCGACCCCTGCCCCCCGAAACCCGGGTAGTCGCGGTGCGGGCCGGTCTGACCCTGGAGGCAGGAGCTAACCATGACGAGGCTCGGCTTGTCGGCGGACAGAGATGCGTAGTCGAGGCCGAAGCCGCGCATGGCTTTCGGCGCGTAGTTCTCCGCGACCGCGTTTGCGAGCCCGATGAGCCTGCGCGCGATGCCGGCACCGTCGGGGTGCTTCAGGTTGAGGGTCACCCCGAGCTTCCCGACGTTGAGGGAGTCGAACATGTCTGAGCCTTCGAGCCCGTAAGGACCGTTCGACCCGTAGGTCCGCAAGAAGTCGGGTCGCGTCTTCGACTCGATCCGTATGACCTTCGCCCCGTTCTCCGCGAAGTAACGCACCGCGATCGGGCCCGCCGCCCCCGTCCCGAACTCGATGATCGTCGTGCCTGACCATGCGGGGTCGTGCTTCGCGGCGTTGTTCGGGTCCCCGGTCGTGCCCGTGTACGGCGCAACCGCTCCGTTCCCCGCTCGCTTTGTCTCGGGCCCGGGCTTGGCGACCCGGTCACCCGGGCTTGTGACGTGCACGAACGTGCGCGGGATCTCCCCGAGCCCCTCGACGGTGGTGAAGAAGTCGCGCGTTGCGAGCTGCTTGCTTTCGACGAGCTCACGCGGTGAGTTGGCGGGAGCGAGCATCAGGTTCGTCTCGCACGCGATCTCGTAGAGATCCGCCATCTTGTGGCGCAGGAAGTACGCCGCGATCGGCTCGGATATCTCCTCGAGCTGCTCCGGCGTCATCTTCGTATGGTCGTAGGAGGTCCAGTCGCGATCGGTGAGCGCAGGTGTGGCGAGCCCGTCTTCGTCGACGAGCCGGGTGATGGTCTGGAGGTTCGCGACGCGGGCACGTCCGCCGCGCAGACCGAACGAGACGAATCCGTCCGCGCACGGCCAGATCTCGCGGGTGTTCCCGATGTTCGCACCGGAGCGCTTGCCTCGGTTCCCTGTACGGGGGAAGCGGCTGGGGTGACCCATTGAAGCGATCATCACGACCTCTTGTGCCGAGACGTCGACACGCTGAGGCCTCCCTGAAGCGATCGCTGTGAGAACTGCCATCGCGGTCTCCGGCCCTGTGTGCGCCCACGCCGTCGGCTCGGTGCAGCGCACAGGGGGCCTGTCGGGGTCTCCAGTGCAGTACATGTTCCCGGTAGAGGCCATGACGCCGAGGTCCGTCGCGCTCCAGTCGGACCGCGGGCCGTCGAGCCCGAACGGGGTCACCGAGACCCACACCGCCCGGGGCGCCCTTGCCGGGTCGACTTCCATTGCGCCCGGCCATCCCGGTGTGTCGATCACGGCGTCCGCTCGCGAGAGGAGCTCGATCAACCGGGGATCGTCAGGTCCCTCCGCCTCGATCGTCGTCTCGCCCGCGTTCCAGACGCCGAACCGCAGCGAGCTCCCGTCGGGGGCGAGCGGGGCGACCCTCCGGAGGGGATCGCCACCCTTGGGTTCGACTTTGGTCACGGTGGCGCCGAGGTCTGCGAGGATGCGGCCCGTCATCGCGGCCGGTTCCCCCGCCAGGTCGAGCACCTTCAGGCCCTGCAGGAGCGATTCGGTCCCTGGGCCGGCGCCGGCGGTTCGGTTCGCTTCGGGTTCGGCGTCGGTCACGGGCGGACACTACGCGGGCGGCGCCTGAGCCAGCAACGACGTTGACGCGACCGACCGCAACGGGGTAGCACTCTGGGCGCCGCCGCCCGGGCGGCCCGTCCCGAGGAGGCGAGGAAAGTGCCCGACGCGCCCGACGCTGCTGCCGGTGCTGCTGGTGCTGCTGGTGCTGCTGGTGCTGCTGGTGCTGCTGCTGGTGCGCCGCCGCTCGAAGAGCAGGTTCAGCACAGGATCGACGGCGGGGTGTCCTGGATAACGCTCAACCGCCCCGAAGTGCGCAACGCGATCACTTCGGATCAACGCGAGCGGGTCATCGGCCTTCTCGAACAGGCTTCACGTGACCACGCAATCAGAGCCGTGGTCCTCACTGCCACCGGCGAAGGCTTCTGCACTGGGGCCGATCTTCGTGGTTCGGCCCGTGCGGCGGCCGGTGTTCAGGCGCCGCCCCGACCCGAGGGCGCCCCGGACCGGATCGTGGGTGACGCCTCGCGGATGATCCGGCTCGGAGCGCAACGTCTCATCGCCGCGGTGCTCGACTGCGAGAAGCCGGTGATAGCCGCAGTCAACGGCACTGCCGCCGGCATCGGTGCGCATCTCGCCTTCGCATGCGACCTGGTCATCGCTGCGGACACGGCGAAGTTCATAGAGGTCTTCGTCCGGCGGGGCATAGCGCCCGACGGCGGGGGCGCGTACCTGCTCCCCCGGCTCATCGGCCCGCAGAAGGCCAAGGAGCTGATCTTCTTCGGCGACGACCTTCTTGCGGCGGACGCATGTGCCATGGGGCTCGTCAACCGCGTGGTCCGCGCGCCGAGCTCGAATCTGCTGCCGCCGAGTGGGCCGCTCGGCTCGCGTCCGGGCCGACAAAGGCACTGGGGCTCGCGAAGTGGATGATCAACAGGTCCCTCGAATCCGACCGTCGGACCGCTTTCGACGAGGAAGCGTGGGCTCAGGAGCTCACTGTCGGGACTGCGGATGCCGGCGAGGGGATGCGGTCCTTCGCCGAAAGACGGAAGCCGGAGTTCAAGGGGTTCTGATCGCCGGAGCCGGGTTGCGTTGGGAGGCGCCCGCGTGCGCGTGCGCGTGCGCGTGCGCGTGCGCGTGCGCGTGCGCGTTGCAGAGCCTGTCTCTCGGTGCCAGTTTGACGTTTTTGATACTCGTCTGTATATATCGCCGTGTATACAAAACCCCGAAACGGTTGTGGCAGGTAGACCTCGGCAGACGCTGAAACCCCAAGGCGACCAGGAGTGTCACGAACTAAGCTGACACGAGAGTCAGAGAACTGTGGACCTGGTTGGAACGCCCTAGGCCCGGGCAAGGAAACCCGTCCCGGACTGCGCTAGTGGGCCCTTCGCCCGGCGTCCTGGGAGATCGCAGGGAGGAAGC
This sequence comes from uncultured Acidimicrobiales bacterium, assembly GCA_963764615.1. Classification (GTDB taxonomy): domain Bacteria; phylum Actinomycetota; class Acidimicrobiia; order Acidimicrobiales; family CAVXTF01; genus CAVXTF01. The sequence goes on from CAVXTF010000001.1 coordinate 41,246, forward strand.
GATGGGGCGCGAATACCGGCTGATCTCCGCCGATGGGCACGTGATCGAGCCGCCCGACATGTGGTCGAAGTACCTGCCCCACGAGTTCGCCGACCGCGCACCGAAGCTCGTTAAGGACCAGAAGGGCGGCGACGCCTGGGAGCTGGTCCCGGGGACGCCGCCCATGCCTCTCGGTCTGGTCTCCAACGCGGGTCCGTGGGGCAAGCGCTACGAAGAGCTCGAGTGGTATGGCACCACGTACGAATCGATGCGCAAAGGTGCATACGAGGGCAAGGCCCGGTTGGAGGAGCAGGATTTCGACGGGGTCGACGCCGAGATCCTCTTCCCATCCCAAAGGACGATGGCCGCGTTCATGGCGCAGGAGGACGACGACTACCACCTCGCCGGTCTCGAGGCCTACAACACCTGGATGCACGACGAGTTCATGGCCGCGGACCCGGACAGGCTCATCGGACTTGCTCAGATGCCCGGCGTGGACACGCCGACCGCGATCAAGTGGCTGCGCGACGCCAAGGCCGCCGGTTACCGGGGTGTGATCATCTCCGCATATCCCTCGGGTGAGCCGGATCTGTCCGAAGAAGACGATGCGTTCTGGGAGGCCTGCGAAGAAGAGCAGATGCCCATCCACATCCACAGCGGTCTGCGCCATGCGGGCAAGCGCAAGTCAGAAGGCTCGTTCCAGAAGACCGCTGCGTCGTTCGGCCGCGAGATCGGGCTCGCCGAGATGGGCGGGCCGGTCGGGGATGCTTCGCAGTTCATGTCCAGGTTCATCTTCTCAGGCATCTACGACCGCTTCCCCGGACTGCAGATGGTCGCCGTGGAATGCGGCGTGGGCTGGATCCCGCACTTCTTGGAGCACATGGACGACCACTACTGGCGTAACAGGACGTGGGCGAAGTCACAGCTCAAGCATCTGCCGAGCGAGTACTTCCGGCGTAACTGGAAAGCGACGTTCATCCGCGAGCCCTTCGCCGTGGCTACGAGGCACTGGATCGGTGTCGACAACATGATGTGGTCCACCGACTACCCGCATCACCGGCACGATTGGCCTTACAGCAGGCGGATCATCGAGGATTCGATGGGTGGGGTGCCGGAGCCCGAGCGCCGACGCATGCTCTGTGACAACGCTCTCGAGTTGTACCGCCTGGGCTGAACGCGTGGGCGGGCTAAAGGCGGGGGCAGGCTGAGGGCGGTCTGAACGTAAGCGAATAGCAGGCGCCACTGGCGCGAATAGGGATCGACCGGAAAGGGATGGCTGTGGCGAGTATCTGGGACTATGAGAACAAGCGCGTCCTCGTGAGCGGCGGCGGCGGATCTGGGATGGGCGCGGCGACGGTGCGCGATCTTCTCGAGCTCGGTGCCGAAGTGCATGTGTTCGACATGAAGGAGCCAACGGCGGATGTCGCCAGCTACACGAAGGTCGACCTCCGCACTCCCGAAGCGATCGACGAAGCAGTGGCCGGCCTCAGCGGTTCTTTCGACGCCCTGTTCAACTGCGCCGGCCTGCCCGGGCCGCCGTTCTCAGGACTCGACACCATGCTGGTCAACTTCGTGGCAGCCAGGCATCTGACCTCGAAGGTCACCGAGATGATGCCCTCGGGCAGTGCCGTCGCCACTATCTCGTCAGCTGGAGGAATGGGCTGGGAGCACATGATCCAGGCGGTCTCCCCCCTCTTGGATACACCCGGATACGAAGAGGCCAAAGGCTGGTGCGAGGCCAATCCGGAGCTCGTCGGGGAGGGATACCTGCTGTCGAAGCAGGTCATCATCATCTGGACGATGCGCGCGGCGATCCAGTACGCACCGAAGGGCATCAGGATCAACTGCACGAGCCCCGGCCCGACCGACACCCCGATGATGCCGTCGTTCGAGCAGGCGATGGGCAAGGACTTCATGGACAAGTTCCCGAAGCCCCTCTGGGGCAGGAACTCCACGCCTGAGGAGCAGGCCCACGTACTCGCTTTCTTGAACAGCGACGCCGCGAGCTACGTGACCGGAGCCAACGTGTACACCGACGGAGGCTTCAACGGCGGGATGACGACCGGGACTATAGACCTGTCGTCGCTGTTCGGCTGAGTACCCGAGCGGCTGGACAGGCAGACACGCAGACACGCAGACACGCAGACACGCAGACACGCAGACACGCAGACACGCAGACAGGCAGACAGCGCCCGTGGCTCAGCAGAGAACCGACCTGGAGGAATTCTTTCACCCGACCGCGGTGGCCCTCGTGGGCTCCGTGAATCGCAACTCCAAGCCCGAGAGGCTCCGCGCCCACTACGGGGAGCGTTGGGGTGACCGCTGGTACCTGGTGAACGCGAAGGGCGGGTCGGTAGGAGACATCCCCATCTACGAACACGTGACCGACATCCCGGCGAAGGTCACCCTCGCGGTAGTGAACGTCGGCACGCGCTACGTGCTCAAGACAGTCGAAGAGTGCGGCGAGCACGGCGTCGGCTACGTGCTCATATTCACTGCGGGGTTCTCCGAGGTCGGCCCCGAGGGCGCCCGGATGGAGCGCGCCGTGGGGGAGATGGCGCGCAAATACTCGATGCGTGTATTCGGACCGAACACCAACACGAATGCGTTCGAGGAGCTCCCCGAACCACCGAGAAGGCGCGGCGGGAGCATCGGTCTCGTCACCCAGAGCGGCCACCAGGGCCGTCCTATCGTCCAGGGGACCGAGTTCGGAGTTTCGTTCAGCCGATGGGTGCCCACCGGAAACGAGCTCGACCTCGAGGCCGCCGATTTCATCGAGTACTTCGCCCACGACGACGACACCGCGGTGATCGCCGGCTACTTCGAGGGTTTCAAGGACCCGCCCAAATTGAGGCGTGCGCTCGAGGCCTCCAACTCGGCGCGCAAGCCGGTCGTCGCCCTGAAGGTGGGATCGACCGAGGCGGGCACGCGCATGGCCTCCTCGCACACCGGGCATCTCGCCGGCTCCGACGCCGTAGTGAATGGCCTCTTCCGGCAGTACGGCGTCGTGCGGGTGCGTGATCTCGACGAGCTGCTCGAGACCGCCGCCCTGTTCGCGAAGCTGCCTGCCGGAACCGGACCGAACGCATGCCTGTACTCGATCTCGGGCGGTTCGGGAGCCTTGATGGCGGAAGTCGCCGAATCCCACGGCGTCCCTGTGCCCGCGCTCACACCCGCCACTCAACACGCACTCAGGTCGATGATCCCCGACTACCTGACCGTTGCTAACCCCGTGGACAACGGAGCGCAGTTCCTCGTCACGAACCCCGTCGAGGACCGACGCCGCGTGTTCGACCTCATCTGTGCCGACGACAACGTCGACGTGGTGGTTGTCGGTCTCACCGGGGCGCTCGGCCGGCTCACGGATCGTTTCGCCGAGGACATCGTCTCGTTCATCGACGACCTCCCGAAGCCCGTGGTCGTCACATGGAACTCCTTCAAGACCGACGAAGCCGGGTTCAGGACCCTGGTCGAAGCAGGGGTGCCGCTCTTCAGAAGTTTCCGCAACTGCTTCTCGGCTCTGAATTCGTTCGCCGAGTACCAGCGTGCCGCGAAGCACTTCAGGACCCGGCGGGCGAAGAGGTCGCATCTCGACGCGGACCTGTCCGCCGAGCTCGACGGGATCGACGGGATCGACGGGATCGACGGCCGGACGGTCGCCGGGACAGATCTCGCGCGCAAGCTCCTGGATTGGGCCGGCGTGCCCGTGGCCGGCGACACCGTCGCGACGTCTTCCGCGGCGGCGGTCCGCGCGGCAGATTCCTTCGGCTACCCGGTCGTGATGAAGCTCGCCTCTCCCGATGTCGCTCACAAGTCCGACGCCGGGCTCGTGCTTCTCGACATCGGCTCACCCGCGGAGGTCCGAGCCGCTTACCGGGACCTGACGGCCCGTGCCCATGCGATGAAGCCCGCGCCCCGGATCGAGGGGATACAGATCCAACGGCAGCTGGTCGGAGGCACCGAGATGATCGTCGGGTTGTCCACCGACCCCGTGTTCGGCCCGGTGCTGCTCGTCGGAACCGGAGGCGTATTCGCCGAGATCCTCCGTGACGTCGCGGTCAGGCCCCTGCCGGTCGATCGTCGCGACGTCGAGGAGATGGTGGCTTCGCTCCGCGGTGCGGCACTGCTTGCCGGCGCACGGGGACGGCCGAAGGGCGACGTCAAGGCTCTAGTCGATGTGGCACTTTCGGTCGCGTCATTGGCCAACGCCTGTGGAGACCGCCTGGTCGAGCTCGACCTGAACCCTGTGGTGGTGCGCGATAAGGGACAAGGCGCGATCGCGGTCGACTCGCTCGTTGTGCTCCAGGGCGCATCCCCCGCCTCGCGGCAGGGCAACGGCGGCTGACGGGTCATCCGACGACGATGGACCTCGACCTGTCAGATGAGCAACGCGAGCTCGAGGCGTCGGTTCGCGACGTCCTGGATCGTGAGCACTCAGTCGAACTAGCCAGGCGCGTCGTCGAAGAGCAACACGACGCAGCGAAGGCCGTCGACGAGCTGTGGACCAGGATGGTGGCGCTCGACTGGGCCTCCCTGACCGTTCCGGAAGCCGACGGCGGCCTGGGCCTCGGAGCTGTCGAGCTCGCAGTGGTCTCGGAGCAACTGGGCCGCGCGCTCGCACCGGGACCGTTCCTCGCTACGGCGTCGCAGTTCGTCACCGCGGTGCGCGAGGCGGGATCGGCCGAGCAACAGAATCGGTTCCTCGGCCCGATCGTCGCCTCCGGTGAGGCGGGGACCTTCGCGTTCGCCGAGGGCGCCGGTAGCTTCGACCTGCAGGGGGTTCGCACGACGTTCGATCCCCGAGACGACGGCTATGTCATCGACGGCTCGAAGGCGTTCGTTCTCGAGGCGTCGAGGGCGAGCCAGATCGTCGTGGTCGCGCGCCGTGCGGGCTCGACCGGGCCAGACGGAATAGGGCTTTTCGTCGTACCGGCAGGGTCCGCGGGGCTCGAGATCCGTCCGATGGCGTCGCTCGACGCGACACGGGAGCTTGCTGCAGTCAACCTGTCGTCGGTCTCCGTCGGAGCCGACAATGCACTGGGAGAGCCCGGCTCGTGCGCGGGCGTGCTGCAGAGAATCCTCGAAGAGGCAACAACGGCCCTCGCCGCCGAGATGGTGGGCACCTGTCAGGGGATCGTCGACATCTTGCTTCCCTACGCCAAGACCCGCGAGCAGTTCGGCGTGAAGATCGGCTCCTTCCAGGCGATGAAGCACAAGCTCGCGAACATGTACGTGGCGCTCGAGTCCAGCCGCGCGACGGTCAGGTTCGCCGCGGCGGCGATCGCAGAGGAGGACGGGCGTCGTACCCTCGCCGCTTCGATGGCCAAGTCGGCCGCCGGGGACTGCGAGCGGCTGATCGGGGTCGAGGGCATCCAGTGTCTGGGCGGCATCGGTTACACGTGGGAGCACGACATGCACCTGTACGTGAAACGGGTGAGGACGGCGGCGGCGCTTCTCGGCACGGCCTCGCAGCACAGGGCGAGGGTCGCGGAGTTGATAGGGCTCTGAAGCTCGCCGCTCGGCTGCAGCTAGGCGGACGAAGTCGAGCGAAACATTCTCACCTGTCCCACGCGTTCGAACCCGATCCGCGAATAGAGGTTCTTCGGCCAGTCGTCGTCGTCGGCGAGAATGAACGTCAGTTCTTTCCCGGCCGACCTCGCGGTCGCCGTGACATGGGTGACGAGCATCCGGGCGTAGCCACGCTCTCGCGCCTCGGGCACGGTGTAGACATCCTCGACCCATGCAATGGCGTCGTTCATGCGGAGCTTGGTTATCGCGACCGGCGAGCCGTCGTCCTCGACCATGCCGAAGCGCCTTTCGTTCCACGCCCTGCCCACCCGCCGGTTGTATTCCATCAGCTGGTCGAGTCGGTCAGACTCGATGCCGACGTGCTCCTCCAGAGCCCATAGCTTCATCAGCCGGAGCATCTGGTCCTCGTCCAGTTCGACGACGGCGCTCGTGTCCACCTTGCGATCCGGTTGGCGGTCCAGTGCCATGGTGACGCCACGCTCGACCTTCCATCCCGCGGCGAGAAAGGAATCTTCCAGGTGGGCCGCAGCCTTCCCGTCCTCGATGACCAAATGGCGGAACGCGAATTCAGACATGTACTCGTCGGTGAGCGCCACGCATTTCTCGAACGCAGCCGGAGCTCTCAAGAGGACCTGATTGAGAGCCTGCACCTTCTCCAAGGTGGGTGAGCGCACCAACCAGCCTCCTTCGATGGGGGCGCATCTCGTCCGCGAGGCGTTCGAGATCCGGCCGCAGCAGCGTGAGAATCCGACACTCGGTCGCCGTAGCCACGAACTGATTCTGACAATCGAAGGAGCCTCGGGGCTAGCCTGCGCGAATGCCTCAGAAATCGGCCCTGGTCACAGGTGCATCCTCGGGAATAGGAGAGGCGTTGGCCGCCGCTCTCGCTGCGCGCGGCTTCGACCTCGTTCTCGTGGCTCGACGCGAACGTGCCCTGGCCAGGCTCTCGAACGAGCTGGCCGGCCGTCACTCCGTGAGATGCGACGTCCTCGTGGCAGACCTGACCGACCAGAACGGCCTCGATGCGACGGCCGATCGCATCCGCGAGCAGTCATTCACGACCGTCGTGAACAACGCGGGTTACGGAAGCGTCGGGTTCTTCCACGAGCTTCCCCTCGCCCAGGAGCTCGGCGAGATCCAGCTCAACGTGAGCGCACTGGTGGCGCTCAGTCATGCGGCGCTCGAGATGATGGTGCCCCGACGCTCCGGGAACCTGCTCAATGTCGCGTCGACCGCCAGCTTCCAGCCGGGCCCGAAGAACGCCACTTATTCGGCGACCAAAGCGTTCGTCCGGTCGTTCACCGAGGCGATCCACGAGGAGGTGCTGTCGTCGGGGGTCCACGTGACCGCCCTGTGCCCGGGTTTCACACGCACGGGGTTCCAGAGCCGCGCCGGCATGGAAGCGACCAACGTGCCGGGTGTCATGTGGGCGGAGCCGGAGGCGGTTGCCTTGGCGGGCCTCAGTGCTCTGGAACGCAATCAGGCAGTGTGCGTGCCCGGGATCGTGAACAAGGTCGGAGCAGCCTCGGTGCGGATCGCGCCGCGCTCGGTTGCCAGGAAGATGGCGGGCCAGGTTCTGAAGCGCATGTAGCGACAGTCGTATTCTCGCGAGCTCACGCGTCATCCAGAATCTCGCCTATCGGGGTTATAAGAGTGATGCGAGCGTCGCCGGGAAACGAATTCGACCAGTTCTTTCGCTCCATGTTCCCCCGGGCGGTCGCGGCCGCCTACAGGATCACATCCGATCGACCCGCAGCGGAAGACGCTGCGCTCGAAGCGCTGGCGAAGGCCCACTACCGGTGGAGCAGGATCGGCTCTGAGACCTGGAGGGACCTCTGGGTGTTGAGAGTGGCGATCAACGAGGCGATCCGCCGCCTCCCGCGCTCAGGCGAGGCGATCCGCGACAAAGGATCGGAAGACCTCGCAGAAGAGGTGGTGCTCCGTCAGACACTTGTGGCGGCTCTGGCGAAGCTGCCGCGGCGGCAATGCGAGGTGATCGCGATGCGATACCTGCTCGGATTCTCCGAAACCGAGGTAGCCGCCGCGCTCAACATCAGCCACGGGACCGTGAAGACGCACCTGCGGCGCGGAATGTCAGGACTACGGGGAACCGTCGGTCTCGCACTCAAGGAGGAGCACCTTGCTCGACTCACCTGAGGTCAACCTGCCGGACTACGACGACGCACAGCTCGAGGCGTTGCTATATCGAGCCAAGGGGCGCAGCAACTTGTTCCGCCACAGCCGCCGTCGGCGTCGATCGATCACCGGAGCCGTCGCTCTTGCGATTGTGGCGATCATCGGCGGGATGTCCGTACTCCGCTTCGAGAACTCGACCGCGGGTTCACCGGGGACGAGTACGGCGCCTCGTCCAATCGCGGCGCCGTCGTGGAAACTGGTCAGCGACCTGGACCCGTCGTCATGGCAGGAACCTTCCTCCAGCGGGTATACCTCGGGAGAGGGCCTCACCTGTCCAACCGCGACAACCTGCTACCTGGAGGACCTGACGTCGAGCTCGGGGGATTACCCGTTCGTCGGGCCGTTCGCCTCACAGGTGGAGGTCACCCACGACGGGGGCGAGTCCTTCCAGCAGTTGCCTCTGCCCGGCGGCGTGGTTCCATCGACCGCGCTCGACTGCATCGACGCGGAGACGTGCGCGATGTTCGGTCTCAGCAGCGACGGGACCTACGTGTTCATGACCACTGACGACGGCGGCGAAACGTGGAGCTCGCGCCCGGGACCCGTGAGTTCCCCGTCGTCGACGGTCGATTTCGAGTCGGTCTCGTGCACGACTGCGACGTCCTGCGTCGCAGTCGTGTCTGTCGACTCCGGTTCGTCCGCGAGCGTGGCCGCTGTCACATCGAACGGAGGCGCCAGCTGGTCCGAGTCCGAAATCGGGGAAGGCTTCTCGGCCCTGCGCGTCCAGTGTGTGGCCGGGGGAAATTGCATAGCGAGCGGGTACGACGTAACAGATTCCGGGCCGGCAGGCGCAGTCTCCTACAGCACCGACGGGGGCTCGTCTTGGACGTTGGCTGCGATGCCCGCGTCGATAGGCCCCGTGAGCTCGGTGTCGTGCAGCGACGCTTCCGACTGCCTCGCCTCGACGTTCCCTGCGAGAGGGCCACTCACAAGTGACGTCCTCGTGAGCACCGACGGCGGGCAGACCTGGGCCCTGGCCCCTGCTGACGGCCTTGAGCCGTCGACGCTCTCATCGACGTCGTGCGCGACCAGCTCGTATTGCTGGGCATCGGGAGTCGCGATCCCGCCAGGGAGCAGGTACCCGATCGCACTCGATTCGCTGCAACCACGACTCACCATGACCGACGACCAGGGCGCGAGCTGGACGACGGCTCAGCTTCCCCCGTATCTCGGTGTCAACGTGGTGGACGCGATCTCGTGTCCGTCGACTTCGACCTGCTTCGCTCTCGGGTACCAGAGCACACAGCCCGGACAGACCACCGGCTCCTTCGTCTTCTTGTCATACGGGAGCTGAGATCGAGCTTTGGGTTTCAGGCGCCGGTCCCGGGATAACCGCCGCCACCGAAGCGCTCGTCGAGAGCGTCGTAGTCGACGGCGAAGCCCTGGCGCGGCAGGGAGTCGACGAACTCGACTGACTTCGGCTTCTTGTATGAGGCGATGTGCTCCCTGCAGTGCTCGATGATCTCGTCGGCGGTGACCTCGGCGCCATCGGAAAGGACGACTATGGCGACCACGTTCTGTCCCCAGGTGCGGTCGGGCACACCGATCACGGCAGCGTCGGCGACCGACGGGTGCGTCTTCAGACAGCCCTCGACCTCGGTCGGGTAGATGTTCTCTGCCGCGGACTTGATGAGCCTGGACTTCGGCCCGATGAAGGTCAGCGATCCGTCCGCCTCGCTGCGGCCGAGGTCGTTGGTGTGGTGCCATCCACCGGCACGGCGCTCGGCGTTCAACTCGGGCCGGTTGAAGTAGCCGTTCATCACCGTCGGGCCTCGCACGCAGATCTCGCCGGTCTCGCCCTGCTCCACCTCGTTTCCCTCCGGGTCGAGGATCCCGATCCGCAGGAACGGTGCCGGCCGGCCGTGGCTTCCGGTCGAAGGCCCGAGCGCGCCGAAGCTGACGAGCCCCATGACCTCTGTCTGTCCGTAGCCGCCGGGATGGCGGCCCCAAGGCGAGTCGTCAGGGGTGATCATCGCCGTCCACTCGCGCTTGCCGAGGAACGTCCGCAGCGTGTGCAGGTCGTACCGGCCATCTGAGTTCAGCTCGACGATTTGCTTGATGGTCGGCGGCATGATGAACGCTCCGGTGCACCTCTCGGACTCGATGAGCCGGCAGAGCTCCTCGGCATCGACCCTCGGGGTGAACACGTTCGTGCCTCCCGCAACGAAGGTCGCGAGCGTGGTCATCAGAGTTGCAACGTGGAACAGCGGCCCGCAATTCAGATAGACGTAGTCCGCCCCGATCCCCTGGAGCGAGCCGAGGAGGGCGCCCTGGGTGACGAGCGCCCGGTGCGAGAGCAGCGCGGCGGCCGGCCGGCCGCCGAACGCTGCGGTGTAGAGCATGAGAACGGGGTCGGTCTCCGAGACCGGGATCCGCGGATGAGCGCTCCGGTCGGCCGCCGCGAGCATCGCTTCGTAGCCACTGGCGCCGTCACCGCCGCCCCCGTCACCGTCGTGCTGTACCCAGTACGGCTTTGCTCCGCTCGAGTTCTCCGCCATCTGGCGTGCCTTGGCAAGGGTTTCGCCGATCTCGTGTTGTTGCCATATGACAACGGCGGGAGAGCAGTCCTCGATGACGAAAGCGAGCTCGTCGGCACTCTGACGCCAGTTGACGGGGCACATGACCGCGCCGAGCTTCGCCGCCGCGAGCAGCGACTCCAACAGGCGGTGACAGTTCTGCGCCAGCCAGAGGATCCGGTCTCCATGCCTGACTCCGACCTCTGACAGGGCGTTCGCCAGACGGTTCGTGCGGTCGTCCAATTCGGCGTAGCTGTACCTGTCTTCGCCGCAGACGCAGGCGGGCTGCACGGTGTGGGCCGCGTGCTGTGCGAGCACGTCGGCCATCGTCACCTGGTGCAGCAGGTCGGGAGCCTTGGCGTCGTGCGCCGGCCTCGGAGGCGTCCCGGGTGTCACCGGTGTCATGGGTCCACTACCCGCGAGGCCTTGTACCCGGCGCGCGGCAAGGTCTCGCGGGCGAGGACCTCGATGCTCGTCTCGATCCCGAGCGCGCCGGATATCGCGGCCCGGCAGCGGCCTGCGATCTCTTCGTCGTCTGCGGTCGCCGCCGCCCCGCGTTCGATCCGGACCTTGAGCGGTTGGTGCTGGAGCTCTCCGACCGGTCTCGTCATCTGCCACTCGACCGTCGGCTCCGACACGTCTGGAACTGACTTGAGCGCCGACTCGAGCTCGTTCGCCTGGAAGAAGTGACCCTGGCAGGCGATGAGGTCCTTGAAGCGACCTCCCCACAAGCCGCGGATGGTCGTCTCCCCGCACGGACAGGGGTCGCGGATGATGGCGCAAGCCTCTTCGAGGTCGTAGCGAAGCAAGCCGTTGTCGCGGTCGAGCGTCGTCACCACGAGGTTCCCCCACTCGCCGTCCGCCACCTCTGTGCCCGTTGCCGGGTCGACGGCTTGGACTATCGCCCAGTCCTGAGCGAGGTGGGCGCCGGGGGCCTTGCCGCAGCCTCCACCGAGATAGGCGAAGCATTCGGCGCCGGCGGTCATGAGGGGCATTCCCTTTCCGAGGCCGAATCCGGGCATCCCCTTGAACACGAGGCCCGCATCTGCGGGGTCGATGCCCAGCTTGGAGGCCACCTCGAAGAAGCGACCCGTCGAGAAGCCCATGAACGGGATGTCGGGAGTGACCCGGGTCCAAAAGCGCAGACCCTGCTCGGCGAGCTCGTCGGTGTCAGGAGGAGGTACCCAGATGTTCAGGAAACCGAAGTACTCGTAGCAACCCGAAAGCATGGCGCCGCCGCTGTAGAGGTAAGCGGGATGAGCGTGTGTCACGATCATCCCTGGCCGGTGCCCGTACCGCCACCACACCCGGGCGCCCGACTCGTACTCGATCCACAGATCGCGCCTGGTCCAAAGCGAGATGGTTGGCGTGCCGGTGGTTCCAGTCGACGTGCCGAGGCGAACGGCCTTGCGGGGATCCGTGAAGCGGTATTCACCCCAGGGTGGATCAGCGGTCTCCGAGTCGCGCAGATCCTGCTTGACGGTGAGCGGTATGTGCTTCAGGTCGTCGAGCGACTTGAGGTCGTCAGGCGAGGTGACGCCCGCTTCGGCGAGCTTGCGCTTGAACAGCGGGACGGGAATGTCGATGATCTTTCGCACCAGGTCACGGAGGCGCTGGGATTGGAGATCCCGCAGCTTCTCCGGGTCCATCGTCTGGATCTCGGGGTCCCAGAACTGCTGCTCGGGATCGCGTTGCGGCGGTCCCAGAATCTCGGGGCCGTAGCTCGGCATGTCTCCTCCTGACGTCGATCTGTTGGTGTGGTGAGCGGTGGTGTTGTGAGCCGGGCGCCGATGGTAGCTCCGTGGCCCCGTGGCGACGCCGGTGTCAGAGACAGCTATCTGCGGGGGAGGCCGAGAACGCGTTCGGCGATGATGTTGCGCTGGATCTCCGAGGTTCCGCCCGCGATGGTCCCCGCGAAGGACTGGAGGTGGTGCAGCGCCCAGGCCTCGTGGTCCCGCCGGCCGACAGAGGGTGCATCTCGCCTGTCGAGGTCGACGCCTGGCGGGCCGAGTGCCTCGCTGATCTCGAGAGCGAGACCGCGACGCGTCTCTGAGCCGAGAAGCTTGAGCACCGAATGCTCGGGCGCGGGCCGGCCTTTCGCGATCTTGGAGAATCCCTGATAGCCGAGCAACTTGACGGCATGGGCCTGGACGTATGCGCGAGCGATCGAATCACGGAGGACGGCGTCGTCCGTCAGACGCCGTCCGTCGTCGAGGGGCGTGGTCGCGGTTGCCACCACCTGCTCGATGAAGCGCCCGAGGCTGGTCGCCTCGTTGATCCAGAGCATCCCGCGCTCGTGCGCGAGCGACCCGCCGGCTATGGACCACCCGTGGTGCAGCTCACCTACGAGGTTCTCCCTGTCCACCTCCACGTCGGTGAAGAACACCTCGTTGAAGTCGGCATGGTGGCGATCCGTCAGCTCTGCCAGAGGGCGCGTCTCGATCCCGGGAGTTGTCATGTCGATCACGAGAACACTGATGCCTGCGTGCTTCGGAGCGTCGAGGTCGGTTCTGACGAAGCAGAAGCAGTAGTTGGAGTCGTGGGCTCCTGATGTCCACACCTTCTGCCCGTTGACCACGAACTTGTCGCCTCTGAGCTCGGCCCTCGTGCGCAGGCCGGCGAGATCGCTCCCGGCGTCGGGCTCGCTCATCCCGAGACACCAGCTGATCTCGGCGTGAAGTGTCGGCAGGACGTAACGCTCGATCTGCTCCGGGGTCCCGTGATCGAGAAGCGACGGAGCGATTATCGACAACCCCTGGGGGTTGCACGATCTCGGAACGCCCAGTCGGGTCAGCTCCTCGAAGTAGACCATCTGCTGTACCTGTGTGGCGTTCCTGCCACCGTGCTCAGGCGGCCACCCGGGCACGAGCCAGCCGTTATCGAACAGCTTGCGCTGCCAGCGCCTCGCCCACTCAGGTATGTGAGCCGAGGACCTGACCTTTTCCGAACGCTCCTCTGAAGACGGAAGATGCTCCTCGAACCACTCGCGAACTTGAAGTCGGAACGCTTCGGTCTCTTCGTCGTAATGGAGTCGCACCGTCGAATCGTACCTGGGTGGCCGGACTGGTCCCTTGGCCGGCGACTCGGGACTCCTCAGGTCAGGACTACACCAGCACTACTGCAGGACTACTCAGGACGGCCCGTTCGTCAGCAACATCGCACCGGCGATCGGGCCTCCACCGTTAGCCACAGCAGCCACAGAAGGAGCGGCTCCGCCGGAGCGCTTGACCTGACGATCGCCGGCGCCGCCACGGAGTTGCAGGCAGGCCTCGTGCAGGAGGCCGAAACCGTGGAGCCTCCCGCCCGAAAGCTGTCCCCCTGCGGTATTGAGCGGAAGAGCGCCGTCGAGGGCGATGCGCTTGCCATCCTCCACGAATGCACCGCTCTCCCCGCGCCCGCAGAACTTGAGGGCTTCCAGCCACACGAGCGTGAGGATGCTGAACCCGTCGTAGAGCTCGACGAGTTCCACGTCGTTCGGCGTCAGCTCTGTTCGCTCCCACATGCTCGCGCCGGCATCGCGTGCGGCCATCTGTGTCATGTCGTCGAACTGGTCCCAGCTCGGCCTGCCGCGAAGCGCGGTCCCGATCGCGTTCACATGGGCAACCTGGTGGGCGGCGTCCGGAGCGAAGTCGCGGTGCGAGACCACAACCGCGGTCGAACCGTCGCAAGGAGCATCGCAGTCGAACAGGCAAAGCGGCGTCGAGATCATGCGGGCGGCGAGATAGTCGTCGAGCGTGAGAGGGTCACGGTAGACGGCCTTCGGATTGAGCCCTGCGTTGCGCCTTCCGTTGAGTGCGATCTGGCCGAGTTGCTCACGGGTGAGGCCGAACTCGTAGAAACGGCGTTGTGCCACGAGTGCGAGCCAGTTTCCTGCAGAAACAGCACCGAAAGGAAGCGTCCACTGCATGAACCCGCCGACCTTCGCCGACGGGCTTCCGCCGATCCCCTGACGTCCGCCCGACCCCTGAGCCGTCGACTCCGTGACCGTGCGATAGACGAGGACATGGCGTGCAAGGCCTGCGGCTACCGCCATGCAGGCGGCGAAGACGGCTCTGATCTGTCCCGGCCCCTCGCCGCCTCCATCGTGCCAATTGAGCCTGAGTCGCAGCGCATCTTGGACCTCAGGTGTGCCCGGTCCGGCAAACCCACTGCCTCCCAAACCCATTCCCGGGTAGGTGGCCAGGCCGTCGATGTCGTCGCGGGTGAGACCTGCATCGGACACCGCGTCGAGGCATGCTTCGACGGTCAGATCGAGCTCGGAGCGTCCGAGCCGGCGGCCGACGGCAGATTGGCCGATTCCCGAGATGATCGCTCTTCGTTCGAGGGGCTCGGATGCGGTCACGATGCTCCCACTCCGGCATCTTGCGATGTTTGCGGAGCGAACAGCGGTAAGTAGACGTCATCGCCGACCTGTTCGAACACGACTCTTACGGGCATGCCTATCTCGACGGCGTCCTCGTCGATCTGCACGAGGTTCGTGGTCAGCCGGATATCAGGCTGCTCTTCGATCGCGACCCATGCGATCACGTAGTGCTCGCTCCCGGGAATCCACTGTTGCTGGTTGACCGTGAAGGAGGCGACGGTGGCGCGGCCGCTCACCACCTCGGGCTCCAGATCTCTCCCGAGGCATTCGGGGCATACAGGGGAGGGAGGATGCACGAATCGTCGGCAATCGCTGCAGCGGAGAAAGCGCAGTTGCCCGTCGGCCCCGCTCGTCCAAAAGAACCGGTTCTCCTGGTCGAGACGTGGCACCAGCCTGAAAGGAGGTCCGCTAGCGGTCACGGGCGAGGATGCTAGCCACAGCGGGGCCGAAGGTACGCTTCGGCAACTGTGGGGAACCCTCCTTCACACGTCTCGTTGGAGCGCAAGCGGATGCTCGTGGTGGGAGCATCCTCCGGCATCGGCAGGGCCATCGCGATCGGAGCTGTCCGCTCAGGAGCGCGGGTCGCCTTCGCAGCCCGCCGCACTCACCTGCTCCGGTCTGCTGTCGAACAGGCCCACGATCCGGGACCTGGGAACGCTGTGAAGGCTCCGGCAACTGGCGCCGCCGCCCGAGCCTTTGAGTGCGACGTCGCCGACGAGCCGGCAACCCGTCAGATGGTCGACGATGCGGCAGGGTGGTTGGAAGGCCTCGACATCGTGGTCTATGCCGCCGGCACCGCGCCCCTTGGCCCCGTGTCCGGGCTCGCGGGTGACGAATGGGCCCGTATGTTCGCGACGAACGTCGTGGGCGCCGCGGTGGTGGTGGCCCGAGCGCTTCCGGAGCTCCGCAAGGCGGAGAACGGCATCGTCACGCTCCTGTCTTCGCACACCGTCGGCCGACCATGGCCTTCGCTCACCGCATATACAGCGAGCAAGGCTGCTCTGGAGGAATATGGCCGCGGGCTACAGATCGAAGAGCCGCATCTCAGGGTATTGACGGTCAAGGTCGGGAACACCGCGACACAGTTCGCCGACGGCTGGGACCCGGCGCTCTTCGAGCGGGCATTCGGAGGTTGGGTGGAGGAAGGTCTGATGCGCCATCGCGTCATGACTGCGGACGAGGTTGCCGAACAGGTGCTGATGGCCATGGTCGACATGAGAGGGCCGACGGAGTTCCTCGTGCGGGGCGAGCACGAGACGCGGGGTGAGGACGAGTCACGTCGTTAAGACGACGGGATGACCACCTGTTCGACGGCTGGTCGTGCGGCTGACGGGGCGGGCCAGTCACTTTGCGATTGCTCGCCCTGTTTCGATGCGCCGGCGCTCAGTGAGGCCCAATTCGATGTTCCGGTAGCAAGCGGTTGCGTGACTGCCGAGCCGCGGACGTCGAAGACCTGGCCCATCGCGATGACGACCCAGACGCCCACGATCCACCAAGCTGCCAGCAATGGATACAAGGTTGTCCGCTGAATGGAGGTGTCGAGCCAGGAGCGGATCGGTCCGGGGCCGGTCGCATAGACCGCCGCAATGATCGCGGCTGCGATCGTCAGGACGGACCATGCCCACAAGTCGCTTCCGACGCCGAGGGCCCTGCGTCGGGTCCGAAGGAAGACAGCGCCAACCAGTGCCATCGGCACGGCCACCAGGAGAACCTCGAGATGTGGAGAAGCGCTCTTGATCGTGTCGACAAACCGGCCCCCGTCGTTCCCGTCGCGTACGCCCGAGAACTCGACGTTGGGAAGTGCATGCTGTAGGCGGACCACAAGCGGCCACAGGCCGACCACGACGAGCGACACGAACGCGAAGACAACCGGCTGGACATAGCCGCGTCGGAGCTTGCCCGTTCGCGCGACAAGGGTCCCCCTCACTCCGACGAGCAGGATGATCGAAACTGCCGTCAGGGCCCCTTCGCTCTTGGTCGTTCCTGCAACCGCAGCCAGCAACAACGCGGTGCCGAGGTGCGCACGCGTCCAAGGAAGAACGAGCCCGTACGTGACCGAACCAACCGCTGTCGCTGCCCACAGCAGATCTGCGTGTCCGTCGAATGCGGCGAACCCGGCTCCACGGAACGAGATCAGTACCAGAAGGACGCTCACGGCCGCCCCGACTCCCAGGACGGGGCCGTGTCGGAAGCGACCGTCGGTCGCCGAACCGGGCTGCGGAATCCGCGCCGTTTGACGTGCGAGTTGACGCGCGAGCTCCATGACTCCTGTCGAAGCGGCGAGGATTGCGAACACGTTCAGAATGGCGATCATCACCACGCCCGACCTGACAGCGCTCAAGCCGGAGATCGTCCAGGTCAACGCGACTGTCCCGCCGACCAGAGGCGGGTACTGCGGGTGGCTGAACACGAGGGCCGCATTTCGCAAGGCTGCGACAGAGGCGCCGTGACCGGCTTGGTACCACAAAGGGTGCAACATCCAGATCGCGCGCCCGTCGTAAGAGACGTTGGGGTCGCCCAGATCTGAGAGCCCGAATGCGCAAGCCCCCGCGCTCGCCGCAAAGGCGATCACGGCGGCCGTCCGACCCGGACGAGTCCCAGCGTCGCGGACTCCTGCCCATGGGCGTGCCGAAGGGAAGCGCCACCAGACAAGAGCTGATATGGCAGCGGTCGATGCCGAAAGTGCGACGTACCACTGGAGAAGAGTTCCGCCCGTTCCCGTCACCGCTGTCACTGACAGGCTGGCCAGCAATGCACCGGTCAGTGGGGCGAGCGGGATGGTGACGAGACGCACCCGCGCGAGGGTGAGTGCAGGCATGAGCCCGCCGGCCGAAAGGACGATCAGGCCGACCACCGCCGTCGCGGGCACCGAAGTGATCAATGCACTTCCATCTGAAGACTCGGCCGAGGGTTCCGCTGAGCGACCGATCGAGGATCCGCCTGGGAATTCCCGTCAAGTTCCTCTCCTGAGGTCGGCTCAGAGGTCTGCTCGGAGATCGGGTCGGAAGCCGCCTCGGCGGGCGCTATCTCGATCGAAAGTCCTAGGCATGTGCTTTTCCCGCCTGCATGCACGAGGTCAAGGTTGATATGACCGCTTCTGACCGGGGTCAGGGTCGCCCACATTGCGGCGACGACACGGAGCGGGTCGGGAACCGATGGCAGGCTCGGACCTGCGTTCACCTCCGGTGCGTCCGGATTGACCCACACCTCCGTGCCGGCCGGGACCGCGTGCCGGATCTGACCCTCGAGGCAGGCGAAAAGCGAGTCGCTCAATTGCGATGTGGCCACCTGGCCCTGCGATCGCTCATGCGTGATATCGGGGAAGCTGCTGATCGAAACCATGAGCAACGACGCCAGACCCACGGCGGTGACGAGGGCGGAAATGACGATGCGCGCACGCTGCGCGCGTCGCGTAGGTCGTTTGGTCTTCCGACGGCGTCGCGTAGATCGATCTCCGTCATCGCCGGCGTCCGCCCGCTTCTCGTGCGCTCCGCGTTGCTGAGTCATATGAGGCTTTTCGCCTTCGGATTCTCGCGCTCAGCATCCGGGCACAGGTGAACGTTCAGGGCCGACCTCTGCCGGCTCAGGCTCTCACCCTGTGATGCCCGAAGTCATTTCGCGGGTGATGATGGCCAGAACGTTTGCTCCATCGTCCACAACTCATTCGCAGGGTGCTTCATTGGTGAGAAGCCTTCGAATCGTTGAGGGATGAGGCTCGGCGAGCCTCGGGAGGAGTCTTGACTCTCTTGACCTTCAGCTGATCGACCTGCAGGTACGGGTAGGTCGCCTTGCCGCTCAGTTGGCGTCTGTACTGAGCGGCGGTGCGGAGAACTCCAATCCCGTAGTTGACGCTCCGCCAGAAGTTGATCGATGACGACTCGGGCTCGTAGCGGGTGGGGCACGAGACCTCGCCGACGCGTGCTCCGGCAGCGAGCGCCTGCACGATCACCTGGTTGTCGAAGACGAAGTCCTCGGAGTTGCGCTCGTACGGGATCGTCTCGAGCAGCTCGCGACTGTAGGCACGCAGGCCGGTGTGGAATTCCGACAGCTTGGCTCCGACCATCAGGTTCTCCACGAGAGTCAGCGCTCGGTTTGCCGCGTACTTGTATCGCGGCATGCCTCCGGAGACTGCATTCTGCGCAAGGATCCGAGAACCAAGCACGAAGTCATACTCGCCGTAGGCGACCATCGACGCCATCGCAGGAACGAGACGCGGAGAGTACTGGTAGTCGGGGTGCAGCATCACGATGACGTCCGCATCGCGCGCCAGTGCGGCCGAGTAGCAGGTTTTCTGGCATCCCCCGTAGCCCCGGTTCTCGCCATGTACCTCGATCGCAAGCCCGAGGCGACGAGCCTCTTCGGTGGTGGAGTCGGTGCTCGCGTCATCGACCATCAGGATCTCGTCCACGATGCCGCGGTCGATCTCCGCGACTGTCCTTCGAAGTGTCAACGCCGCGTTGTACGCAGGCAGGACGACCACGACCCTGCTATCTCCGAGCACGATGGAAGATCCTCCTGCCTCGAAGGTTGTCGGGCTCGAGGGGGTTCGGAGAACTCGAGCAGCACCAGGCCCAACCGAGGCGCACGTGCCGAGCGAATCCTATCTGCGCAGGGGATTCACCGGACTAAGCAGGGGATTCACCGGACTAGGCGGTATGGGCTCCATCGACGAGCACCTGGAGCTTCCGGCGGTCGACTTTCTCCATCGCGGTTCGCGGCAGCTCACCGACAACCAACAGGTCTTCGGGCAGCTTGTACCGGGCGAGCCGCCCTTGTGCATGGCTCCTCAGATCTTCGAGCGTCGGTGGCTCGACCCCCTCTCGGACCACGACCACCGCCACACCGATCTCGCCCATCACGGGATCGGAGCGAGAGGCGACGACCACGTGGGCCACAGCAGGGTGCTCGCACAGGACCGCTTCCACCTCGAGCGGGAAGACGTTGTAGCCACCCCGCACGTACATCTCCTTCGCCCTGCCGCACAGGTGGAGCCTGCCTTGTTGGTCTAGCCACCCGAGATCTCCGGTCCGCACGCCTCCGTCTTTCGTCATCACGGCCGCCGTGGCGGCGGCGTCCTCGAAGTAACCCGCCATCAAGGCCGGCGAGCGGAGGCACACTTCGCCGATCTTGCCCGCCGGCAGCGGATCGTCGGTCGGCAGCATGTCGCCCGCCGGCAGCGGATCACCCGCTGCACTCGAAGTCGGTTCGCGGATCGTCACCTCGACGTCTCCGCGCGGCTTTCCGACCGTCTCTTCTGCGTCCTCGGGAGGATCATCCGGAAGCGTTCCGGTGCCGACACCTGCCTCGGTGCACGTGTAACGGACCACGACGGGAACGCCGAAGCGCTGCCTCGCCTCACGGACGAGAGCGGGAGCGGAAGGACCGCCGCCGAGAGCGATGATCCGGACGCTCGACGTATCCGTCGAATCGAAACTGCGGTGTCGGAGCATCAAGGCGACCTGCGTGGGGATGCCCCCGAGACTGGTGATCTTGTGGAGCTCGACAAGGCGCAGGGCCTCTCCGGCCGACCATCGCTTCATCAAGAACGTGGTGCCCCCTCCACGCAGTGACTGGGGCAGCTTCGTCATCGTCGCCAGGTGTGCCATAGAGGTAGACCCGAGTCCCCTGCCGCCTGCACCGAACTTTCGACCGCCGTCCGCCTCGGAGATAGCGTCGAGCTGCCTCTCGCAGAACACGGCGCCCTTCGGCAGGCCGGTCGTGCCGGATGTGAAGACGATGGCGACAGGCCTGTCTGGATCGTCCTCGAGCGGCGGAGGCTTTCCGCCTGGGACCCTGAGCTCGCGAAGCAACGTCGAAGCAGGCCCGCACGACTCAGAGACGACGACGCGGGCGCCAGCCGCAGAAGCGCCGGCGGCACAAGCACCTGCCGCAGGAGGATCACAAGGCGCAGGCGCAGGACCATCGGCCGCAGACGGTGCGGCGATCACGAGAGCCGGCCGCGCCACGGTCAGACAAGCCTGCTGTTCTGTAGGAGAGAGCTTCTCGTTCACCCCCGCGGTGATTGCTCCGATCTTTGCCGCGGCCGCGTAGGCGACCACATATCCCGGTCCCGAACCGAGCATGAGGGCGACCACGTCGCCTTTGCCGATTCCGAGACGTGACATCCCGACCGCCGCCTCGTCGGAGAGCCGGTCGAGGTCCGCATAGGAGAGAACGTCTCCCTCTTCTGTGACGAAGGCAGGCGTGTCGCCGAAGCGGCGCCCCGCCTCGCGCACGACGTCGGCGAACATGGTTCAGCTCTGGTCGGAGCTCTCGTCGAACCGCAGGGCGATGATCTCGAGCTTCGCGATGCGGTCACCGGCCATCTCGAAGATGTCGCGCACCGGGATGACGGTGCCGTCGATGTGGAGCTCGAGGTCGACCACGACGCGTTCCCCGTCAACGTGGAGAGCCCCCGGATCGGGTGCCAGGTCGTCGTACGTGAACGGGTTGGCGGCGTAGAAGCCGGCGATCTCCTCTGATCCCTTAACGATCTTGCCGTCCCTGATCAGCTCGGCGCCGGACCAGAACACCGAACGGAGCGCCTCAGGGTCGCGACAGCTCACAGCTGCGAAGTACCGCTGCGCCACCGCAGCCGGACCTTCGTATCGCGCGGGCAGGCGGTAGAGCGCTGCTGCGTTCTCGCCGAGAACCTTCGCCCGATCGACAGGCCCGAGCGGGGAGATCGTGCGCCTTAGCGCCGCTACCGCACCGGGAAACGTGGCGTCGTGGTGCGGATAGTCGGATCCCCACACGACGCGCTCTTCCCCGATGAACGGGAGTAACGCCGGCAGCGTCGGCTCGTCCACCTCGTAGCTGATCCAGCACTGCCGTGCGAAGTACTCGCTGGGCCGCAAACGCATCTCGGGGCAGAAGCCCCCGAAGGTCTCCGCCTGCTCGTCCAGACGCTGAACCCAGAAGGGGGCCCATCCGCCGCCGGATTCCAAGAAGACGAGGCGCAGATTCGGGTGGCGTTCGAGCACTCCGAACGAGACCAGCTGCGCGAAGGCGAGCATCTCCTCGAAGCTGTGCGAGATGGCGTGCAGGACGAGCGGGTTGAAAGGCCGGTCGGAACCGAGCGTCGGGACGATCACCGAGCTTCCTTCGTGCACGCCGATCGCCAAGTCGAGCTCCTCTGCTGCGGACCAAATGGGCTCGTAGGCGCGGTCTTGCAGCGAGCGGCCCATGCACGGATTGGGACGCACGAAAGCAGCGGTGAATCCGAGGTCGCTCACCGCCCTCTGCATCTCGGCTACAGCCGCGTCGGGGTCCTGGACCGGGAGCATCGCAGCACCGAAGAGCCGAGAAGTGTCTGCAGCGCAATAAGACGCAAGCCAGTCGTTGTAAGCCTTGGCGACGGAGACAGCTGCTTCCGGGTCGGGAATCGCCCAGGCGTAGAGACCGATCGATGGGTAGAGCACGGCTTGATCGATGCCCTCTTCGTCCATGTCGGCCAAGCCGCAGGACCGGATCCGATCCGCCCGGTTGAGCTTCGGACAACGAGCGGAAAGACGTCGAGTCCGAGAAGTCTGAGCCTGGAGTGGCGAGAGTGCCGAGAGGGACCGCCAGTATCTCGGTGCCCGCCACCACGACGTGCTCGTAACCCGAAGCATCCCGCGTGATCACAGGCCGGTGCTTCTCCGGCATGTCCGCCCAGGCTTCCAGCGGCTCGACCACGTGCCCGTCGGCGTCCACCACGCTGTGCGGGTTCGTTCTGGGTCCCCGCATGCTCACGCGGGCTGCCTCCAGTCGTCGCGATCGGGCAGAGGGTGACGGAAGACGCGCGAAGCGTTCCCCGCGGCGATGGCGCGCAGCTCGTCGTCCGGCAGGTGCCCGAACGTTGCGGCGAGCACGGACTGGGTGTCGGGCCACGTCGAGTCGGCGTGCGGGTAATCGCTCTCGACCATGATGTGATCGATCCCGATCCGTGAGCGGCACTCGACGATGGACGGGTCGTCGATCGAGCAGAAGAAGAAGTTGCGGCCGAGCACCTCGCTCGGAAGGAGGTCCGACTGCCACGTGACGCTCTCGGTTCCCGATGCGGAGTGGCTGAGGACATAGTCGGCGCGGTCCATCAGCATCGGCACCCAACCGATGCCGCCTTCGGACATGGCGACCGACAGATCCGGGATACGCAACGCCACTCCCGACCACAACCATTCGGCCGCAGCGAGTATGGCGTTCACAGGGAACAGGGTCGGGAAGAGCTCGAAAGGCGGGTCAGGCGACGGCAGCGGCGCCCATCCTGACGCGCCGACGTGGAGGCAGACGACGGTCTCGGTCTCTGCGCACGCGGCGAAGAACGGGTCCCACTTGCCCGAGAAGATCGAAGGAAGCGCCAGACGAGAAGGAAATTCGGGGAAGCTGACCGCCCTGAAGCCGCGCTCGGCGTTCCGGAGCACCTCGGCCGCTGCCACATCGACGTCGGAGAGCCAAGGAAGCTGAAGCGGGATGATGCGCTCGGGATACGTGCCGGCCCAGACGTCTGAATGCCAGTCGTTCCACGCGCGGACGCACGCGAGCCCGAGGGCCTGATCGGACGACTTCGAGAAGACCGATCCGCAGAACCCGGCCACGAGCGACGGGAAGCAGAGCGAGGCCCACACCCCGTTCAGATCCATGTCCGCGACCCGCGCCGTGATGTCGTAGCAACCGGGGCGCATCTCGGAGAACCGGGCCGGATCCATGCTCCAGTCCTCGCGCGCCTTTCCGACCACGGCGTTCAGCCCGATGTTCGGGTAGAGGTTTCCTTCGTACTCCCAAGCCTGCTGGCCGTTGTCGAACTCCACGATGCGAGGAGCCCGATCCGCCATCGAGCCCGGCATGCGACCCTCGAACAGATCGGCCGGCTCGATCAGATGGTCGTCGACCGAGATGACCGGGACCCTGATCGGCCTGGGCTCCGGATCCGGCAGGAGCGTCACGGTGCGCGTCGCCGGCCCCGCCTCGCCGCCGCTGGCCGGGCCGGCGTCCGGTCCCGCCCACCCCGAACCACCCTGTCCGACCTTGGTTATCGCATCGACTCCGGACTGTGCGACCACAAGACCGGAGACTAACCTCCGGAACAGAACACGTTCTGTGCCACAGGGCAGGTCCCGCCATCGGCGCCGGAGTGCTTGCCGAACTGCTTGCCCGGGAGCTCGCCAGGGGGTTTGCCGAGGCGGCGCACCGGGACACGAGAAGGAGGTGCGCAGGTGCTCGACCTGTTGATCAAAGGGGGGACCGTCGCAGACGGCACCGGTGCTCCGGCACGTCGGTGCGACGTGGGCGTGCGCGGCGAAACGCGTCGTCGTGCTCTGCGACCCCGGAACCTGTGACGAGCCGGCCGCTCGCACGATCGACGCCGAAGGGCTCGTGGTCATGCCGGGCTTCGTCGACCTCCACACCCATTACGACGCGCAGCTGTTCTGGGATCCGACAGCGAGCCCTTCACCGCTGCACGGGGTGACGACTGTGATCGGGGGGAACTGCGGCTTCTCGCTCGCTCCCGCTGGAGAGGAGAACGCCGAGTACCTCACCCGCATGATGGCGAGGGTGGAGGGGATGCCTCTAGCGGCGC
This sequence comes from uncultured Acidimicrobiales bacterium, assembly GCA_963764615.1. GTDB lineage: Bacteria > Actinomycetota > Acidimicrobiia > Acidimicrobiales > CAVXTF01 > CAVXTF01. The sequence continues at coordinate 65,388 of CAVXTF010000001.1, forward strand.
TCCAAAAAGGCCTCGACTGGCGTTGGCGCTCCTTCGGCGAGTGGCTCGACCGCCTCGAGGACAAGGTCGGCGTGAACGCCGGGTTCCTAGTCGGTCACTCGGCGCTGCGCAGGGCGGTGATGGGCGACGCCGCGGTGGGCTCGATCGCGACCAGCGCGCAGCGCGACGCCATGGTTGCCCTCGCGCACGAAGCGCTCGAGCAGGGTGCGTTCGGGCTTTCGACTTCCCAGGCGCACACCCACCACGACGGAGCGGGAGACCCGGTGCCTTCGAGACATGCCGACCGCGCGGAGCTCGAAGCGCTGGCAGCCGCCGTCGCCGATCACTCGGGCACGACACTCGAGCTGATAGTGGCGGGCTGTCTGAACGGCTTCACCGATGACGAGGTCGAGCTGATGGGCACAATGTCCCTGCTCGCCGGACGCCCTGCCAATTGGAACGTGCTCGGCGTGTCTGCGATGAGCCCGGAGCGGACCGAGCATCAGCTCGCAGCCTCTGACACCATCGCCGCACGCGGTGGCCGTCTGGTCGCTCTGACGCTGCCGCACACCTTGCAGTTGCGTCTGTCGTTCGAGCACGGCGCCATCCTCGACGGCCTTCCTGGTTGGCGCGAGATCTTCGGCATGAGCCAAGACGAACGCATCGCGAACCTGAAGGATCCGGCGGTTCGTAGCCGTCTTCAGGCGGGGGCGAACTCGGACGAAGCCGGGATCCTGCGCGCGCTCGCCAACTGGGGACGCCTCGTCATCCTCGAGACGTTCGCAACCGAGAACGCGAAGTACGAAGGCAGGACGATCGGTGACATCGCTAAGGAGCGCTCGCAGGAGCCTTTCGACGCGATGCTCGACATCGTCGTGGCGGACAAACTCCGCACGGGGCTGCGCCCACCGATTCCCGAGACCGAGCAGGACTGGGTCGCCCGCGCGGACGTCTGGCGCGACCCGCGGGCGGTGGTCGGCGGATCCGACGCCGGAGCACATCTCGACGTGATGTGCGGAGCGATCTACTCGACCTCGCTCCTCGGTGACGGGGTCCGAAAGAGGGGCCTGCTCGGCTGGGAAGAGGCGGCCCGGCTTCTTGCGGCTGTTCCGGCAGCGCTCTATGGGCTGCGAGATCGCGGGCAGATTGGCGAGGGTTGGTGGGCCGACATGGTCGTGATCGACCCCGAGACCGTCGGCCACGGGCCCGAGCGCACCCGAGCGGACCTGCCGGGCGGAGCGAGCAGGCTCTACGCAGGCGCCGACGGGATCGAGCACGTGCTCGTTAACGGCACCGAGGTCGTGCGCCAGGGTGAGCTGACAGGCGAGCTTCCAGGCCAGATCCTGCGTTCCGGGCGCGACTCGGACACGGTCCGGGTTCCCGGAGCGGTCGCGGCGTGACGGCAAGCGTGACAGCAGGCGTGACGGCGGTCCCGACAGCGGGACGCACGGCGCGGCGCCGCCGTGCTCGAAGGAGTGGGCGTCCCGTTACGGATGCGCGAGATCGTCCTGTTCGAGCCCGGGCCCAACCAGGTGGTCGTGCGCATAGTCGCGAGCGGGGTATGCCACTCGGATCTGTCGGTCGTGCGGGGGACGTTCCCGTTCATGTTCCCGACGGTCCTCGGCCACGAGGGCTCAGGGGTGGTGGAGTCGGTGGGGGAGGCCGTGACCCGCGTTTCTGCCGGGCGACCACGTCGTCCTCACCTGGATGCCCCCTTGCAGGGAGTGCTTCTACTGCCTTTCGGGACAGTCGGTGCTGTGCGAGGTCGGGCTCGCAGAAGCGATAGGGAGCAGCTACGCGACGGTCGACGGCGTCCCGCTCGTACGCGGGCTCGGGGTTGCAGGCTTCGCGACCCACACCCTCGTGCCCGAGAGATCTGTCATCAAGATCCCGAAGGAGGTGGACCTCGAGCTTGCAGCGCTCGTCGGCTGCGCTCTGTCGACGGGTGTCGGGGCTGTGTTCCGTACCGCGCGTGTCGCTCCGGGATCGTCGGTGGCGGTCGTCGGTTGCGGCGGCGTGGGCCTCTCTGTGATGCAAGGCGCGAAGATCGCCGGAGCGTCGAGGATCATCGCCGTGGACCGGTTGGCGGCCAAGCTCGATCTCGCAAGGTCACTCGGCGCGACCGACGTGGTAGACGCGTCTTCGACGGACGCGGTCCAGGACGTGCGCGATATCACGTCGGGTCGCGGAGCGGACTACACCTTCGAGGTGGTCGGCGTCTCCGCCACGATCGAGCAGGCGTTCGCAATGACACGACGCGGCGGCACCTGTGTTCTCGTAGGGGCCGGGTCGCCTTCCGACGAGGTCCACTTCAACGCTATGGAACTCTTCTTGGACATGAAGACGCTCACTGGTTGCGTTTACGGGTCGACGGATCCTGATCGCGACTTTCCGGCGCTCGTCGACATGATCGACCGCGGCGTCATCGACGCACGGGCACTCATTACCAACCGCATCGGGCTCGACGAGATCAACGACGCTCTCGACTCCATGGAGGCGGGCTTCGGTGCGAGGAGCCTGGTGGTGTACGAGTGAGCGACTCCTCTGACTCTCAGCCCTGGCGTTACCTGGACCTCGGCGCGATCGATGCCTTCGAGTCGAACGCTCAGCTACCCGTGGTCGTGCGCGACGTGGCGTCGACGGGCCGGCCGGCTGTCACGACCAGCGTCTGGGGCCGCACCCATCTGAACGTCGGCTGGTTCGACGACGTCGACGAGACGCTCGATCTGAACGCGGCCCGCGAAAAAGGCGTACAGGTGATCCGCCGCCCCTTCTACGGCGGTGGAACCGCGTTCTACGGCGAGGGTTGCGCGGCAACCTGGGCCTTCTTGTTGCCGAAGGCCGGTCCCGAGGTCACCGGCGAATCCCTCGACGACCGCCTGGCCCGCTACCAGCCGTTGGTGCTCGACTTCCTGGCCCGGCTCGGACTGTCAGCCGTCCAGTTCGAAGGGTCGAGCGACCTGCGCATCAACGGCCGCAAGCTGGGCGCGCTCACGGCTCAGGACATCGTGGCATGCGACTGCGTCGGCGGCTTCGTGAACCTCAGCAAGCCCGATCTCGACCTGTACCTGTCTGTGGCGCGGGTCCCCGACGAGAAGTTCAAGGACAAGCTCGTGAAGGACCTCCGCGAATACGTGATAACCGCGGAGGAGATCGCCGGGCGTCCGGTCGGGTACGAGGATTTCCGCCTCGCCGTGCTCGGTGCGCTCGACTCCGCCGGGATCGCCTGGGAGCCGGGACCGTTCACCGAAAAGGAGCGCGAGCGCCTGAGTCGGGGTGCCGCCAAAGTTGCTTCTGACGACTGGGTGAGGCGGATATCTTCGGAGCGCTTCAGAGCTGCTGCACCTTCGGGAGCCCGGGTCGGGTTCGGCAATTACAAGGGTCGCAAGCTGTGCAGGGCAGGGGTGGCTCTCGACGCTGACGGGGTGGTCGTGGCGGCGATGCTGGCGGGCGACATGCACGTCGGGCCTCCTGACGTGATCGACCGCGTCGCAGCCGCTTTGGTCGGCGCTCGAGCCGACGACGCTGCCGAACTCAAGGCGCGTATCGCTTCGGTGTTCGAAGGACCCGACGTCCACCAGGCCGATGCCCTCATGGGAGTCACGACCGACGACCTGCTCGCAGCGGTTCACCGCGCCGTGGAGGCGGCCGGCGCTTAGAGGACACGGCCGGCGCTTAGAGCCCGCCGGCAGCAGGGTCAGCGCATAGCGCCGCTAGCGCTTCGGCATCTTGATGGCGCGGTCGGCGATGATGTTCTTCTGCACCTCGGTGGTGCCGGCGCCGATCGACGTGTAGCGCTGCCATACGTAGTTGTAAGCCCAGTGACCCTTGTCGACAGCGTCAGGGCCGCCTTTTGCGAGAACTCCTGTCGGGCCGAGCACGTCCACGCCGAGCTCGGCGATCGTCTGTGACAGATAGCTCCACTGGAGCTTCGCGAGCGGAACCTCGGGCCAGTTCTTCTCGCCTTTCAATATCTTTGACAGCGCTCTCGCGTTGAGCAGACGGGTGAGCTCGAGCTGGGTCCACAGACGGGCTATCCGATCCCGGATCCCGGGGTCCTCGAGCGCATCCGGGTTCTGCTCGCGGGCGGTCGCAATCAGATTGTCGAGCTCGATCCGCATCGAAACCGACAGTCCCGATGTCCCGACCCGCTCGTTCGCGAGTGTGCCCATGGCCACGTCCCACCCGCGGCCTTCGTCGCCGAGCCTGTAGTCCACCGGCACCCGGGCGTTGTCGAACAGAACTTCGCAGAAGAGCTCGCCGCCCGTGAGATCCCGGATCACGTTGACCTCGATGCCGGGCAGTTCCATGTCGACGATGAGTGCGGTTATCCCCTCGTGCTTGGCCCCGCGTTCGATAGCTGTCGGATCTGTGCGCAGCAAGAAGAGTCCCCACTTGGCCAGATGAGCCGTCGAGATCCAGATCTTGCGCCCGTTCACCACGTACTCGTCCCCGTCGCGCACGGCGAGAGTGCGGAGGTTGGCCAGATCGGACCCCGCTTCGGGTTCCGTGAATCCCTGGCACCAGTGTTCCTCCGCCGACAGGATCCCGGGCAGCCATCGCCGTTGCTGCTCTTCTGTCCCCCAGCGCAGGATCATCGGCCCGATCTGCCAGATCCCGTTCGCGTTGTAGATCCCGGGAGACTTCGCCTTCGCCATCACTTCGGAGTAGATGAAGTTCTGCGAGACGGTCGCCTCTCGTCCTCCCCACGACTTCGGCCAGTTGATAGCTGCCCAATGCCCTTCGTGGAGCCGGCGCTGCCAAGCCTGCCTGCGCGCCATCGTGCGCCGGTCGGCCTGGGTCTCGCCCCCGATCTCGCCCGATTGCGCAAAGTCGGGGAGGTTGGCGTCGAGCCACCCACGCAACTCCGCGCGGAACGCCTCGTCCTCTTCGGTCATCGCGAAGTCCACGGCTCTCCTCCTGGTTCTGCCCGTCCTGATCCTGCTCGCCCTGGTCCTGCTCGCCCTGGTCCTGCTAGTCCGGACCTCGCCGGCTCCCTAGTTCTGCTGGTCCCGGCTCTCGAGCACCTCGGGATTCACGCAGTTGAGCGGCTTGGCCCCGGCAAGAAGCCGCACGATGTCTTCCGCGATGATGCCGGGTGTGGTTGACCTCGGTGTCGTAGGTCGCTCCTCCGATGTGGGGGGTGAGCACGACGTTCGACATCGACACGAGGGGATGGTCGGGAGCGAGGAACTCTCCTTCGAAGTGGTCGAGCCCGGCCGCTGAGAGCTTTCCCGATTTGAGCGCCGCAACGAGAGCGTCGGTGTCGTGGAGCTGGGCGCGGGCGGTGTTCAGGTAGACGGCGCCGTCTCGCATCCTGTCGAATTGGTCGACCCCGATCATGCCCACCGTGTCCGGGTTCACCCCAACGTGCATCGAGACGACGTCCGCCCGCTCGAGCAACTCGTCGAGCGTGCAGTTCGCGTCCGAAGCGAACGGGTCTGCTGCGAGAACCTGCATCCCGAGACCCTCGAGGCGCCATTTCGTCGCCCTGCCCACCGCTCCGAGGCCCACGAGCCCGGCCGTTCTCCCGGCAAGTTGCCACGCCCTGAAGCGTTGATAGGGGATGGTGCCGTCCTTGTAGACCTCACCCGTCCTGACGTCGTGGTCCGCTGCGACTACTCCCCTGGTGGCCGCCAGCAACAAAGCGACAGCCAGCTCGGCAACCGCATCGGCGTTCCTGCCGGGGGCTCGAAGCACCGGCACCCCCGCCTTGGTGGCAGCTTCGACGTCGACATTGTTGGGGTCTCCCCTGCAGCTGCATACCGCAATCAGGTCGCGCTCGAACAATGGACCGGCGCAGCGGTCCGCTTCTACGACGAGCAGGTTCGCGTCTTCCTCTTCGGCGCGCTCTGCGAGCTGCTCGGCGTTGTAGATCCTGAGCGGTTCGTGCTCGATCCACGGATCGATCACGACGTCAGCTACCTGGCGCAGCAGGTCGAGCCCCGGACCAGCGACAGGCGCCGTAACGAGCGCCTTCGGTCGTCGTCTTGCCATTCACCCGCCTTCCTCAGTGGTCGTCCGATCGCACGATGTCCGGTTGAAGGGTGCTCGTGGCGCAGGAGATACCCGGCCACACCATGCCCTCACCTAAACCCGATCGGTGATCGTCAATAATGGCCTCCTTATGGCAGTCGTGTCAGGTTCGAGATGACGCAAGGCAACTCAGGTCCCGTCACGGTCGGGATCGACATCGGTACCACCTCGGTCAAGGGGCTCGCAGTCGCGGGTGACGGTTCCGTCGTCGCTCGCGCCCACGTGCTTCACCAGGTCATGGTCGAGGCCCCCGATCGGCTCGAGCACGATGCACGCAAGGCCTGGCGGGCGGGCCCAGCGCGAGCATTCAAGGAAGTGAGCAGCTACGCGCGGGGCATGGGTCTCGATGTCGCCGGCGTCTGTGTCTCGAGCATGGTCCCGTCGCTGACGGCAGTCGACCGGCGCGGCGTCCCACTGATCCCGGGGCTGCTGTATGGCGACGTGCGGGGCCGTGTCGACCAGAGCGGCGACGAAAGCTCGGCTCAGTCGATCGCGATGCGCGACGCCGAAGGATTCCTACGTTGGGCGGTCGCACAGGCACCGCACGCGGCTGGCTATTGGCCCGCCCAGGCCGTCGCAACGCAGGCGATCGGAGGCATTCCCGTGATCGACACCGCTATGACGGCCTCTCTCGGTGCCCTGCATTCATGGGGCAAGTGGAACGAGTCCTACCTGTCAGAAGTAGGTGTCGACCTGTCGCAGATGCCCGAGGTCGTGCCGATGGGTCAGTCGGCCGGCACGCTTCCCGGAACCACAACTCACATCGCGGGTGGGACCGTGGATGCTCTGTGCGATCAGATAGTCGCGGGCGCTTCCCAGGTCGGCGATGTCCTCGTCATCATGGGCGCCACCCTCATCGTGTGGATCGTGACCGACGAGTGGATCGAGGTGCCGGGATTGTGGACCATCCCCCACACCGTTCCTGACCGGATTCTCGTCGGAGGCCCGAGCAACGCGGGCGCATTGTTCGTCGACTGGGCGAGAAGAATGCTTGCGGGCCTTCGGCGCCACGGCGCCGTCTCTCAGCCCGAGCGCAGCGGGGATCCGCAGAATGTCCCTGTGTGGCTGCCGTACCTGAGGGGCGAACGCGCGCCGTTCCACGATCCGGATCTGCGTTCGAGCCTCCACGATCTCGATATCACCACCAGCCCGACAGGGCTCGAGCGCGCGGCGTACGAGGCGAGCGGGTTCGTCATCCGGCGGATGCTGGACATGGCGGGGATAACGCCAGGAAGGATCGTTGCGAGCGGAGGCGGCAGCAGGGTGCTGCCTTGGTGTGCGGCGATCGCTGACGCGACCGGGGCACCCGTGGACACTGTTGCGGTGCCCGAGGGAGCCGCGCTCGGTGCCGCCTATCTCGCCAGGATGGCGGCGGGCTTCGAGTCCGACCTGGATGGGGCGGACCGCTGGGCCAAGGTCGGCCGACGTATAGAACCTGACTCGGTATGGGCCGAGGGAACTCGGCGGCGCTACGCCCGATTCGTGGATTACCTGCCGTTCGATCCGGGTGCGGGTCGCCCCAAGCGAGGCTGAGGGACATGGTCGCAAAACGATCCGATGCGTCGACTGCCTCGGCGGCTAAGGCGGCCAAGGCAGCAAGTGCGGCAAGGGCGGCAAAGGTCGCCAAAACGTCGACAAGCGCGAAAGCGGCAAGAGTCGGAAAAGCGCCAAGTGCCGCAAAGGCAGCGAGAACAGCGTCGTCGCCCCGTAAGCGGTCATCCACCGCGCGGTCGGGTCGCGACGAAAATCGGCCGATCCCTTTCGAAGCGCTCAACGACGTGGCGCCAGGTCTCATGCGGTCCCAGGACGCGTGGCTGTCTCAGATCGACTCGCTGAGCGCGCCCGACCGCAAGACTCACGAGCTCATCCGGATGGTGTGCTCGGTCGTCGCGCGCAATCCTCAGGGCATACGTCACCACGCCATGCTGGCCGCAGAGGTCGGTGCGTCGTGGGAAGAGGTGGCCGGGAGCGTCATCCTCGCTGAGCCTGCATTCGGGATTCTGGTCGTGGTCGAGGCGTTCCCTTGGGCGCGCAGGGGTTGGGAGCGCGGGTCGTCGCACACTGACGACGAAGAGAGCTAGCGACGCGAGTCGTCGGAGACAGACTGGTGCGGGGACGGCCGGCGGCCAGGACCGTGACTTCGGCAACAGAAATCGGGAACTTGTATACAGAGGTGTATCAAAAACGCCAAACTGGGTTGCCGAGGTCCGGGTCCTTCAAAAGCCCGGCGCAAGGGGCGGCGGCGATATCAACTGGAGCGTCTCGAGCTCCTCGCAGATCCCCTGCCCCTGCCGGCTGATCCCTTCGCCGTCCCCTTTTCCCCGGCTGTCCCGAGACGACGAGCCGTTCCGGGGCTTGCGCCGGAGCTTCCGCCGGAAGTTCGGCCAGTTCGGTCAGTTCGGCCTTTTCTCGGAGCGCTACTCGGAGCAGTACTCGGAGCACTACTCGGTGCGCCAGCGAGTGCCTCTTCCCGAGCGCCCTCCTGAGTCGTTGCCGGAACACCGGCCGGGGGGCCGGTGCCGTTGAAGACGCCCTTGTGGACCATGGTCGTGAGCGTGTCCAGGGCTTCGTCGTCAACCGGTTCGCCCGCGAACTGACGGAGATAGTGGAACCGGTCGATCATGGCGATAACGGCTTCGGCGGCAGCGTTGGGCTCGATCCCCGGCCCCGGATCCGCCTCGGCGATGCGCCTCGCGAGGGTCGATGCCACGCCCGACGCGGCTTCGTGTGCCTGAGCCGTCAGCTGGACGTCGCTCATGATCAGGTCCGTCCACGCGCGCAGGACCGGTGCGTAACGCTGCCACTCGACCGAGAAGCGCTCGATCCACCTGCGTAGCGACAGCCAGCCTTCGGCCCCCGGTTCGACGGGGCCGAGAGCGGAGTCGAGGGCGCTCACGACCTCGCCCGCCTCGCTCACAAGAGCCCGCAACAGGTCCTCTTTGTTCGAGAAATACAGATAGAAGGTTCCGTGTGACGTGCGTGCCACCTTGACGATGTCGTCGACCCGGGCAGCGTGATAGCCGCGCCTGGCGAACACCACCATCGCCGCATCGAGGAGCTTTCGCATGGTGCGACGACCCTGGGTTCGCAGAACCCTCTTGCTCGCAGGCCGCCCGGTCGCTTCGTCGACCGCGGCTTCTGGTTCTGGAGGTCCAGCTGATCCGGCGCCTGGCATTTGCGGGCGATCGTAACCGGGGGCCGTCAACCGCCGCGGGGTTCGAAGGCCACCTTGATCGCTCCGCTGACCTGTTGATGCGCGAGGGCACGCAGGGCGTCCCACCAGCCTTCGAGCGGGAATCGGTGAGTGAGCATCCCGGTCAGGTCGACGCGTCCTGACTCGACCAGGTCCAGGTAGTGGGCGATGGCGTGCTTCCGGGAGCCCTCGACCTCTTCGACACCGAACGCATTGGAGCCGGCGAGAGTGAGCTCCTTGAAGTAGATGGGCGTCCACTCGTAGCGCCCCGGAGTCGACACTCCCGTCTGCACGAGCGTCCCGCGCTCTTTGAGCAATCTCACCCCGACCTCGAGCGTCTCGGGACGGGCGATCGTGTCGTACACGACGTCGATCCCGCCGGGCTTCGCTATCGGCAGCCCGTCGAACGCCGCATGGAGCACGCCTCCCGACCAGTCGGCGAGCGCTTCTACGACCTCGGTCCGGGGCTCGTGCCCGACAGTGAAGCTTGCTCCGAACCGCCAGGCTAGGTCGCGTTGCGCGTCGAAGCGCGCAACAACCGCCACCTCGACGTCGGGGTAGAGGGCTTTGACCGCGGCGACGCTCGTGACTCCGAGCGCGCCCGCCCCGTACACGAGGGCCTTGCCGCCCGCGGGCGGAGGGTGACGGACTATGGCGTGAAGAGATACCGCGAACGGGTCGGCCAGCACGGCGGCCTCGTCGGTGATCGCGTCGGGAACGGGGATCAGCATCGAGTCGTGCGCGGCAAGAAGATCCGCCCACGCGCCCGGCGCTCCGGTGGTGACCCCGATGTGGACACCTGGACCTATCGAACCTTTCGTAAAGCTCAGGCAGAGTGAGAGATCCCCGGCCGCGCACGCCGGACAGACCGGGTCGATGCCCCGCGGCGCGCATGTGAGCCACGGGTTGAGGACCACTCTCTGGCCCGGTTCGATCCCACTCGCATCGGGCCCGAGGCTGATGACCTCGGCGACGACCTCGTGGCCGGGCACGTGGGGCAGTGAAGAGAACGCCGACATCGGGTTGTCGATGTCGCCTTCGTTGAAATCGCCCATAACGAGCTTGGCGTCCGAGCCGCAGACACCCGACAGGATCGGTCGGGTGACGACCCAGTCCCTGCGGATTGGAGTCGCGTCCGGCATCTCGTGGAGCCCGAACGGCAGTGCGAGCAGTTCCCGCTCGAGCTCGTCGGCAGGCTCGGGCCGCTTCTCGGCGGGATCGGGCGGAGCACCGAAGACGAGCGCCCTCACAGTCCGCGACCTCGGCGACCTCGGCGACCTCGCAACCACATCATTCAGACCACACCTTTCTCCATCAGACCAGTGAGCTCGTCGGAGGACAGGCCCACCAGGTCGCACCACACTTCGTAATTGTGCTTCCCGAGCTCGGGCGCGCCCGTCGGAACGGGTTGCGGCTCTCCCACGATCCGGGGGAAGGGAGCCTGCTGGAGCACGGGCCCGATCACGGGATCGTCGACGGAGATCAGATCGCCCCGCTCGGCGAAATGCGGATCCGAAGCGATCTCTCTCGCGGAGTAAGCAGTAGCTACGGGGACGTCATGGGTGATGCAGGCTTCTTCGACTTCGCTAGCCGAGCGCTCAGCAGTCCAGCTGCGGACGATGCCGTTTACGACATCGCCGTGAGCGGCCCGATCGGCGAGGGTCGCGAAGCGCGGGTCGGTCTGCATGTCGGGCCGCGCCATCGCCTTGCAGAGCCTGGCGAAGTTGGCGTCCGATCCGGCGACTATGCACACGAACCGGCCGTCGGCGGTGGGGTAGTTGCCGAGAGGCGCGGAGTTCGCGAGCTCGTTCCCCTCGCGGTGGCGGACGGTGCCGAGCCGGTCGTACGCCGCGATCGTCCACTCGAGGATCCGCAGCACCGAGCCGTACAAAGAAGCGTCGATCACTGCGCCGACGCCCGTTCCCCGTGCATCACGCCGGTATAGAGCCGCGAGAGCCGCCTCCGCGGCGAAGACGCCTGTCAGGTAGTCCGAGACCGTGACTCCCGGCCTGACGGGTGGGCGGTCAGGTTCGCCGGTCAGATTCAGGAGCCCCCCGTAGGCGATGCCGAGCCGGTCGAGCCCAGGCCGCTTGCTGTAGGGACCGTCCTGGCCGAACGCGCTGATCCGCACCCATACGAGACGCGGGTCGAGCTGTGCAGGCCCGATGCCCCACGCTTCGAGAGTGCCCGGCCTGAAGTTCTCGCACACGACGTCGGCTCGAGACGCGAGCCTGCGGAACAGGTCCTGGCCCTCGGGCTTTCGGAGATCGCAGGTGACACTCCTGCGCCCCCTTCCCTCGACGGCCCAGAACAACGAGTGGCCTGGCCCAGAGTCGGGCCGACCGGCAGGGGCGAATGGCCCGATCGTCCGCATGAAGTCGCCGGCGCCCGGCTGCTCCACCTTCACCACGTCCGCGCCCCACTCGCCGAGCAATCCGGCGCAGAAAGGAGCGCCGATCCTCGTTCCGAGGTCGAGGACTCTGAGGCCGTCGAGCGGTTGTGTGGCCCCCGCCGGCGGGAAAGGTTCCGTCGTCACAGGCGCACGTTCAACCGCCGCCACCCGAGGCGCCGCCACCCGAGGCGCCACCACCCGAGGCGCCACCACCCGAGGCGCCACCACCCGGCGCCCCACCGCCGGCCGCGTCACCCCGGTCGCGGGCGGCGAACACCTCGCGCATGGAACCCATCTGCTCGCGCTCTTTGAGCGAACCGAGCGACGTAGCGGTGTTGTGCGCGAAGTGATGCGCCATGAAGTGGTAGCGCCACGAGGCGCCTTTCCCCATGAGCTCGGCGACGTTGTTGATGGACGCCTTCACGATCTCGGCAGTGATTGGGGGAACGAGTGCGATCCGAGCCGCGAGCTCTGCCGTGGAGGACTCGAGCTCGTCGCGCGGCACCACCCGGTTCACGAGGCCGACGCGGAGTGCTTCCTGTGCGTCGAGCTCCTCCGCGGCGAGGAGGAACTCTTTCGCTTTGCGGATGCCCATCTCCCATGGCTCCACCAACAGCTCGACGGCCGCACCGCTCATCCGGAGCACGGGGTTCGAGAACACGGCGTCTTCGGAGGCGACGATGATGTCGCACATGCAGGCGAGCATCAGGCCGCCTGCGATGCACCTGCCCTGGACCGAAGCGATGGTCGGCTTGCGGAAGTCGTGGATGCGACGGCACTTCTCGACGTACATCGCCTGCTCGTGGTGGAACTTGCCTTCCGGTGTGGACCGGACCTCCCGCAGCGCCGCGGAATCCGGGCCGACGAGCTCTTTCAGGTCGTGCCCTGAGCTGAAGTGCTTGCCTCTGGCGGCAAGGACGACGACCCGAACGTCGTCGTCGCTCTCGGCGAGGTCGAACGCTTGGTCCAGCGCCTCTATGAGCGCCATGCTCTGCGCGTTCGCCGCCTCGGGCCTGTTCAAAGTGATGGTGGCCACGGGACCACCGACGTCATAGAGCACGACGGGCTCCGACCCACCGGGCGGCTTATCGGCCATCGGATCGCTCCTTCCCGCCGGCGGCCGGCTCGCGCGGTAACCCGAGAACCCGTTCGCCGACGACACTGCGCTGGATCTCGTTCGTCCCGGCGAAGATCGACGCCGCCTGATAGTAGAGCCACGACCGTTGCCACGAACCGTCCCCGGGATTCGAAGACGCGCCGCGCCAAAGTGGCGACGCCGGCCCGAGCACGTCCATGCCGAGGGCGTGGAGGCGCTTGCTCATCTCGCTCCAGTAGAGCTTGAGCACGCTCCCCTCGGGCCCCGGCTGCCTGCCGTGCTCGAGGCTCGAAAGCGACCGCCAGTTGAGGAGCTGGAACAGGCGGACCTCGACGTAAGCTCCGGCAAGACGCCGGCTCAAGCGCACATCGTCGAACCCCCCCGTGGCCACGGCGGTTCTGAGCAGCTCTTCCAGATGCTGCATATGGATGACGAGCTGGCGTGGGTTGATCCCCCGCTCGCGGGTGAGCGTCGAGCCCGCCACGCGCCAGCCCTCTCCTAGAGCGCCGACGAGCTGGGTCTGCGGGACGAAGACCTCGTGAAGCACGACCTCGTTGAACTCCGACTCCCCGGTGATCTGACGAAGCGGCCTCACCTCGACACCCGGATCGTGCATGTCGACGACGAAGAAGGACAGTCCCTTGTGACCGGCTTCGGGCGGACCGCTCCGGGCGAGGCAGATCCCCCAGTCAGCGAACTGGGCGTACGACGTCCAGACCTTGGTGCCTTCGAGCAGGAATCCCCCCGGCGTTCCCGGCGTCCCGGGCACCTCGGTCGCCCTGGTGCGGACCGACGCGAGGTCGGAGCCCGCGTCGGGCTCGCTGAAGAGCTGGCACCAAAGCTCGTCGGCGCGCAGGATCGGTGGCAGGAACCGGAGCTTTTGGTCCTCGGTCCCGTGCTCGAGCAGGGTCGGGCCGGCGAGGTTGACCCCGATCCGGCCGACGAGCTCCGGGGCACGGGCTCGTGCGAGCTCCTCTTGCACCACGAAGTTGGCGGCAGGCCCGAGCCCGCGACCGCCGTAGGCGACGGGCCATGTCACGCCCACCCACCCGGCGCCGGCGAGGCTCGACTGCCACGAGCGTAAGAACGCCACCTCTTCTGCGAGATCGTCGAAGTGCGGGGGCAGCCCGGTGCCGTACTCCCACGGCAGGTTTTCGGCGAGCCAGGATCGAAGCTCGGCGCGGAGATCCTCTTGCTGTGGGGTCGCCGTCAGGTCCATTCGGGTTCTGCGGGCAAAGCATGACACACGCGTCAGGAACCGGGCTCCGCCTGCTCTGTACGCTCTCGCCCGGTGGACTTCGACCTCTCCGACGACCAAGAAGCTCTGAAGGACGCAGCAGCGGCCCTCCTCGACTCGCGGCGCTGCGCCGGAACGGGTCCGCGAGGCGGGGAACCGACCCGAGCGGATCGACAGGGATCTGTGGTCCCAGATGGCCGAGCAGGGGTGGCTGGCCGTGGAGCGCCCCGAGGCAACGGGCGGCCTCGGGATGGGGTTCGTCGAGCTCGCCGTGCTCTGCGAGCAACTCGGTCGTCACCTCGCTCCTGTGCCATTCATCGGGACGGTTCTTGCGTCGGGTGCTCTGGAGCGGGCCGTGGTGGCGCAGGACCCGGGCGGCAACTCCGATCTCGGCAACGAGCTTGTGGAACGCCTGTCGAATGGCGAAGCGATCGGGGCCGTCGCATGGAGCCGTCGCCCTGACCAGGTGGTGGCCGAACGAAGCGGGGAAGACGGCGGAGACGGCCGAAACGGCGGGGGCGGCTGGGTGCTTTCGGGGCGCACAGACCCGGTCGTGTTCGGACCTGTTGCTGACGTCGTTCTCGTGCCGGGGGTGACGGGGCCGGCGACTGGACGGGACATGGCCCTTTTCGCGGTGACGCTCGGGCCCGAGGCGAGGCCGCGGGTGGAGCCGGGCATGGACCTGACGCGGAGTCTCGGCTGGCTCGAGCTGGATGCGACTCCCGCGACGCTGTTGGGCGGTTCCGAGTTCTGCGGTGATCTGACGGACAGGGCTGCCGTCGCAGTCTCCGCCGAGATGCTCGGTGCAGCCGAGCACGTCCTCGAGATGACCGTGCAGTACGCGAAGGACCGCGTGCAGTTCGGAAGGCCGATCGGCAGCTTCCAGGCCGTGAAGCACCGTTGCGCGGACATGTTGGTCGACGTGGAGGGCATGAGGTCGGCCGTGTACTACGCGGCGTGGTGCATCGCGGCCGTCAGCCCCGATGCGGCGACCGCTGCGTCGGCAGCCAAGATCTGGTGCTCGGAGGCTGCGGCAAGGGTGATGGCTTCGGGCCTCCAGGTGCACGGCGGCATCGGGTTCACGTGGGAGCACGACCTGCACCTCTTCGTGAAGCGTTCCCAGCTCGACCAGGTGAGCTTCGGGGACGCGCCGTGGCACAGGGACCGTCTAGCCGGGATGCTCCGGCACCTGGCGGAGGCTGGGTTGCCGGTCCTCTAGCTCTGAGGCCGTAGCTCTGGGGCTCGTAGCTCTGGGGCTCGTAGCTCTGGGGCTCGTAGCTCTGGGGCTCGCCGCGTGCGACGCGCTCGGCCAACTTCTTGAGCGCTGCGCGGTCGGGCTTTCCGGCCGCAAGTGTCGGGATGGAGTCGATCCCGATGACGAGCTCGGGCGTCTTGAAGCGCGTGACGCCGCGTTCGGCGAACCATGTCCGGCATTCTTCGAGATCGAACGTGCCCGTGGTGACGACGATCGCCGCCACGCGTTCGCCCACCTGGGGGTCGGCGACGGGAACCGCCACCGCGTTGCGCACGGAGGGGTGCGCCTCGAGCACGGCTTCGACCTCCGAGGCCGAGATGTTCTCTCCCGCCCTGATGATGATGTCCGACAGCCGGCCGGTTACGCGCAGCCACCCTTCGTCGTCGAGAGATCCGAGATCGCCCGACCGGTACCACCCGCCCGGTTGGGCGATGACCTCTCCGGTCAGCTCGGAGCTCGCGTAGCCGGCGAAAAGCTCAGGTCCTCTTATCCAGAGCTCGCCGATATGGCCAGGGCCGAGCCGGCGGCCTGACTCGGGTTCGTGGATCTCGACCTGGGCGTCGCCGACCGACATGACCGTCGGTGTCGCGTGCGCGCTCGTGAGGATCGTCCGGGCCCGACGTCGTGACGGTCGGGGCCTCGGTCGACCCGTATGTGCGCTTCACCCTGCAGCCGAATGCCTCTGCCGTCGACTCGACGAACGCCGGGCTCACCGATGCCCCGCCGGTGGAGATGAGACGCAGCGCGCTCACCCGCTCGCGCGAGAAGGAGGGCAGTCCGGCCATCTGGGAGAAGAAGATGGGAGGTGCGCCGACGAACGCGACGCGTTCTTGTGCGAGCAGGCGCAACCCCTCTTCGGGGTCCCAGGGATCGATGAGCACGCAGGGCCCGCCGAGAACGGCGCTGATCAGAACCCCGTTGAGCAGTCCGGATACATGGGCGAGAGGAGCGGGAGCGAGCACCGGGTCACCCGGGCTGAGCCCGTGCACCCGGGCCATGAGCCTCGCCTTGTAGGCGAGGCCCCGATGGGTGTGCAGCACGGCCTTCGGGACCCCGCTCGATCCCGATGTGAACAGCACGGCCGCGATGTCGGAACCCTGGGCGGGCGACCATGCGGGCCCAGGTCCCTGGTCCTCATGTCCAGGCCCTCCGCGTGTCCGGGGATTCCGAACAGAGCTGCGAGGTCGGATGGCGATGCCGCAAGAGCCAGGACGAGGGTCTCCGGAAGGTCGGCTGCGGGCAGTCCCGCCGTCGCCACCACGACCGCGGGGAGAACCTGATCGAGTGCGGCCGAAACCTCGGCGGCCCCGAGCCTGCGATGCAAAGGCGCGGCCACCGCCCCGATGCGCCAGCACGCCCAATAGAGCAGCAGAGACGCCGCGGAGTTGGGCAGTTGCCACGCGACGACGTGTCCTCGCCCGACGCCCGAAGCGCGCATTCGCGCAGCCAGATCGTCCACGAGAGCGTCGAACTGCCGTCCCTCGAACCGCGACGAGCCGTCCACCACCGCAAGGTGGTCACCTGATGGCGACAGCGCCCCGAGCGGGCCGACGTCCCAGGGCCCACCTGGCCGCTGCCACTGCTCGGCGTTCGTCTGCTCGTAGGTCGGGCGCAGGTGCGAGGCGCCGGCGGCGCGGGACTCCGGACTCATTTCGAGCAGAACCTATCGTCGGACCGTGGCTTACCGTAGCTAACCTGACGCCGTGGTCATAGAACGCGGGGGCGAACGGGCGCCGGGAACGCTTTCACCGGAGGTCGACCGGCGGGTCGCGCTCGCTCCGCCACCGGGTCAGGCGCCTCTTCCCGCCGCCAACGCCAGGGAGCTGCTCGAGCGCAATGCGAAGGACCCGGCCATCGCCGGTCGTCCTCTGCTCAAGTTCGGCGACCTCGTGATCACCCACGCCCAGTTCTACGAGGAGTGCGTCAGGTTCGCGACGATGCTGCGCTCAAGGCTGCGCACCGACAGGCCGCCTCACGTGGGGGTGCTGCTCGACAACACGCCCGACTACGTGGTCGCGATCGGCGGAGCAGGACTGATCGGAGCGTGCATAGTCGGGCTCAACCACACACGACGCGGCGAGAACCTGGCCCGCGACATCACGTACACCGACGTGCAGCTGCTCGATAACCGAGCCGCGACATCTCGGGCTCATATCGCCGATCGAGGCTTCGCTCGACCTGCCGGGCGGCCTGTTGGTCTCGACCCGCTACGCCGACTCGGACGACCCGGCGTTCGGATCCGTCGAGCTCCTGGAGGACGCGCTCGGCGCACCCGCGGACCTGGGCCCGGAGCCCGACGTCGAGTCGTTGTGGAACCTGCTGTTCACCTCCGGCACATCGTCAGCGCCGAAGGCCGTCAGGTGCACCCAGCGCCGGTTGCTCACGACCGGGAACCGCCTGAGCATGGTCCTCGACGTCGCCCCGCACGATGTCGGCTACATCGCCATGCCCCTCTTCCACTCCAACTCGCTCATGGTCGGCCTCGCTCCCGCGCTCGTCGCGGGTGCCTCGGTAGGCCTTGCGAGGCGATTCAGCGCTTCTCGATTCTTGGACGACGTGCGCAGGTACGGCGCCACCTGGTTCAACTACACCGGGAAGCCGCTCGCCTATCTGCTCGCCACCCCCGAGAAGCCCGACGACGCCGACAACACCCTCCGGCTCGCCTACGGGAACGAAGGCTCGCCACAGGTCGTCGAGTCGGTTTCGCGCCGCTTCGGCGTCGAGGTCGTGGACGTGTTCGGATCGACCGAAGGGGCGATCGCCCTCGACCGCTCGGGGAACCCGCCGCGCGGCTCGATCGGGGCACTGCGCGACGACGTCGCGATCGTCGACCCCGAAGGAAATCCGGTACCTGTCGCAGAGTTCGACTCGGACGGCAGGCTCGCCAACGCCGACGCCTGCGTCGGCGAGATCGTGAACACCGCAGGCGTGGGCCCGTTCGAGGGGTACTACAAGAACGAAGAGGCGATGGCCGCCACGACCAGGGGAGGTTGGTACTGGAGCGGCGACCTC
Source organism: uncultured Acidimicrobiales bacterium (assembly GCA_963764615.1). Taxonomy (GTDB): domain Bacteria; phylum Actinomycetota; class Acidimicrobiia; order Acidimicrobiales; family CAVXTF01; genus CAVXTF01. Next base: position 83,588 of record CAVXTF010000001.1, read on the forward strand.
GGCTACATCGACGCCGACGGGTGGGTGTACTTCGCTGGGCGCACCGCCGACTGGTTGAGGGTCGACGGCGAGAACTTCCCGGCAGGCCCGATCGACGCGGTCATCGCGCGCCACCCGGACGTGATGCTTGGTGCCGTCTACGGCGTCCCTGACGTCTTCGCCGGCGACCAGGTGATGGTCGCGCTCGGTGGGGCGCGAGGGCGCCGAGTTCGACGTGGACGGATTCTCCCGCTGGTTGGAGCAGCAGCCTGACCTGTCGCCCAAGTGGTACCCGCGCTACGTGAGGATCAGCCGATCCCTTCCGCAGACCCCCTCGAACAAGGTTCTCACCCGGGTCCTCCAGCACGAGAAGTTCCGATCGGACCGGACGGGAGGCGATGCCGTCTACACGAGGGGTCGTGGCGAGAGCGGCTACCACCTGATGACCGCCGACGAGGAGTCCGAGCTGAGAGCGGCCTTCGACTCCGAGGGCAGGCTCAGGGCCTGGGATCTGTAAGTCGGATCTGACGGACCTGACGGACCTGAAGGCGAGCGCGTGGACCTTTCGCTTGGCGCCTCCGAGGCGCGACTGGCCGACGAGGTCAGGACATGGCTGAGCTCGAACGTCGAGCCGCCACCCGATTTCGCCGACCTGGCGGAGGCCGTCGCCTGGGGCAGGCGTTGGCAGGCGCGGCTCGCGGCGGCCGGGTGGGTGGGTATCGACTGGCCCGCTGAGTACGGCGGCAGAGGAGCGAGCCCGGTCGAGGTGGCGGTGTTCAACTCCGAATACGCGAGGAGCAGGGCGCCGCAACTCGTGAACCGGGTCGGGATAAATCTCGCCGGGCCCACACTTCTCGCCCACGGGAGCCCCGACCAGCTCGCGCGCTGGCTCCGTCCGATAACGACCGCGGAGGAGATCTGGTGCCAGCTGTTCAGTGAGCCGGGGGCGGGCTCCGACCTGTCGGGGCTGTCGACGCGGGCGGAGGCGAGCGGGGACGGCGGTTGGCTCGTCTCGGGGCAGAAGGTGTGGACCTCGTACGCGCAGTTCGCTAGTTGGGGGCTCTGCCTGGCGCGGAGCGACCCGACCTCGACGAGCGCGCGGGGCTCACTCTCTTCGCGCTCGACATGACCGCCCCAGGAGTCGAGATCCGTCCCCTCGTGCAGATGACCGGGGACGCAGAGTTCAACGAGGTGTTCCTGGACGGGGTCCACGTCCCCGACGACCAGAGGATCGGCCCCGTGCACGAGGGTTGGGCCGTCGCGTCCACCACGCTCGCGCACGAGCGCGGGACCAACTTCCCCTTCAAGGAGGAGGTCGTGCACGAGGGTTACCTCGCGGACCTCTTCGCAGAAGCGGCCAGACGCGGAACGTTGGAGGACCCCGACGTCTCAGACGCGCTCGTGAACGCTTACGTGTCGTTGGTAGTGCTCCGTACCCACAACTGGCGGACCCTGTCGAATCTCGCGAAGGGCGGCGAGCCAGGTCCCGAGTCGAGCTGGGTGAAGCTCACGTGGTCGAACATGACCCAGCACCTGTCGGCTGCGGCGCTGTCGGTTCTCGGCGCGGAGGCTCCGCTGTGGGGGTTCTGGCAGCGCCAGTGGTTGTGGAGCGCGGCGGCGAGCATCGCCGGCGGGACATCCGAAGTTCAGCGCAACGTCATAGGCGAGCGGATCCTGGGGCTCCCTCGCGAGAGGAGGGCATAGCGGTGCCGATCCACTACGAGCTCGGTGACGATCACATCGTCTGGATAACGATCGACCGTCCTGAGCATCGCAACAGCCTCGACATGGACCACTTCGCCCAGTTGCGCGGATCCTGGGACCGGTTCAACGAGGAGGACGATGCGTGGGTCGCGATCGTGACAGGTGTCGGTGACGCCTTCTGCGTCGGTGCGGACCTGAAGACGTACATCCCGCAGGTCACCGCCATGCAGCGGCGCATGAAGTCCGAGCAGACCGACGTGATCGACGGCTACCGGCTCGACGACGGCGTGAAGGCGGTACTGCGCGGAGTGAAGATCTACAAGCCGATCATCGCCGCGGTGAACGGTGTGTGCGTGGCCGGCGGGATGGAGATGCTCGGAGGCTGCGATCTGAGAGTCGCCGTCCCCGAAGCCACGTTCGCGGTGATGGAGCCCAAGCGCGGCCTGTTCGCCGGTGGCGGGACAACGGTTCGGCTACCGCGTCAGATCCCCTTTCCCCAGGCGATGGAGTTCCTTCTGTGCGCGGACAGGATCTCTGCCGAGCGCGCCTTTCACATGGGCCTGCTGAACGAGATAGTCCCGACAGAAGAGCTCCGCGAGGCCGCTCTGCGCTATGCGCACAGGATCACCGCCAACGGCCCGTTCGCGGTGAGGAAGACCAAGGAGAGCGTGCTTCTCGGGCTCGCCACGGACATGCGCGAGGCGTACAAGATCGAATCGGCCATATCGGCGGAGGTCTTCTCGAGCCAGGACGCCATAGAAGGGCCCAAGGCGTTTGCCGAGAAGCGGCCTCCCCGATGGGTCGGGCGTTGACCGAGCACCTCAGCCTCGAGTCCGCCGTCGAGCGCCACGTGCGGCCGGGCGACGCGATCTGCGTCGTGCTCGGCCACAGCCGCTGGACCGCGGCAGCGCGCGAGGTGGCACGCCAATTCTGGGGAACCGACGCCGGGTTCACCCTTTGCATGCTCTCGCTCAGCTCGCTCGGCACCCTCTACTTCAGAGGCGGGATGTTGAAAAAGGCTGTCACCGCGTACTCGGGTGACAGCTTTCCCACGTACACGCCGAACCCCGTCTTCCAGCAGGCCTACCGCTCAGGCGCCGTCGAGGTCGAGCACTGGTCGATCCTCACCTTCGTCCAGCGGCTCGAGGCGGCCGCACGCGGGCTTCCCGCAGTCGTGACCGGCTCGCTCGTCGGGTCCTCGATGGAGCAGAACCCCGGGTTCGCGGTCGTGGACACCCCTTTCGGGCCGGTGGGGTTGGTGTCGCCGCTCGCACCTGACGTCGCCTTGCTGCACGCCGCGGTCGCAGACGCAGAAGGAAATCTGGCGATGTCGGAGCCAGGGCTCGAAGGGAGCTGGGCGGCGTGGGCCGCGAGACGCGGCGTCATTGCGACTGTCGAGAAGGTCGTCGAGTCCCTCGACGGGCTAGGTCACAGGGTTCGCGTGCCTTCTCACCGCGTGCTCGCCGTCGTGGAAGCCCCCTTCGGGGCGCACCCCGGCGGGCTGTACGCACCGGGTCTCGACTGCCGCAGCTACGGGGAGGACATCCCGTTTTGGTCGGACGCTCGCGACGCCACGAGGGGGGACCTAGACGGCTGGGCGAAGCACTGGGTGCTCGAGCCGGCCACCCATGCCGAGTACCTGGAGCGCGTGGGCGCAGACCGCCTGAAGCGGCTCGAGGCGCGCTCGGACCCCGAAAGCTGGCGCGCGGACGCCGAATCCCATCCCGTGGACACCACCTCGCCGCCGAGCGCATGGGAGCACGCTGCGGTGCACGCGGCGCCGCGAGGTGCACAGGCTCGTGGAGAGGACCTCGGCGGATGCGGTGCTAGCGGGCGCCGGCGTCGCCAACCTCGCTGCGTGGGTCGGAGTCGCCCGGTGCCGCGAAGAGGGACGCGACACCAAGCTCACCGCAGAGCTCGGGATGCTCGGTTACAACCCGACTCCCGCCGATCCCTACATCTTCAACCAGCGCGTCTTCCCGGGCACCTCGATGCTCGCCGAAGCCCAGACGATCCTCGGGTTGGTTGTCGGCGGCCCAGGGACGAGGGTCGTCGGTTGCCTCGGAGCGGCCCAGGTGGACCGCGACGGGAACCTCAACTCCACCGACATCCCGGGCGGGCCCTTCCTTGTCGGCTCGGGAGGTGCGAACGACGTGGCGAGCCGGGCCGCTGCATGCGTGGTCGTGGTCCTCGCAAGGCCAGAGCGCCTCGTGGACCGGGCCGGTTACGTGACGAGCCCGGGCAGGAACGTCGAATCCGTCGCGACCGATTGTGGTGTGCTGCGGAGGCACGACGGAGTGCTCCGTATCGAGGCAGTCGCGTCCGGCCCCGACCCCGTGGCCGACCGGGTTCGCCGGTTCGCCGGCTCGTGCGGCTGGGACGTGGAGGTGGCCCGGCAGGTGGAGGAGCTGGGTGCTCCGGATCAGGCCGAGGTGCTTGCGCTGCGCCGGTTCGACCCCGAGGGTCTGTTCCTGGCCGGCGGGTAGTTCGCGGCTTCGCGGCTCGCGGCTTCGCGGCTTCGCGCCACGCGGTGCGGTCATCCGCGCGCTTCGAGCGCTCTTCGTCCCGCTGTCGTTGAGGTCAATTCTCGCGTAGGCACTTGTAGACGCCGTTGAAGTCCCTGTCCACCTTCTCGGGGAGCGTGACCGGACCGCCGAGAGCCTGAACCCCCGCCACGATCATCGCGGCGCGTTCCACCATCGCAGTCACGTGCAGGACGTTCACCGAGACCTCGCCTCCCACGTACACGGTGAACTCGTCGATGCATGCAGGGATGCCCCTTCTCACCTTCGACGGTGTTGCCCTCGGGGTCGATCATGCACAGGTCCCCGAGCTCCATCGCGCGGTAGTCGATCGAAGACGGGGTGATACACACGTTCCCGTCCTCCATGCGCGCGGACGCCGCAGTTGAGCCCTGGCGACGACCCCGCCGGGCAAACTCCGTGCGCCGGTGCGACACTGGTGACCGTCGCGACCCGCAACGGGATCCGGCACAGGACTACTTTTAAAGCCACTGGGAATATGACATGAACGTCAGGTAGCGTGCGGCTGCGCCTGACGGGGGTGGCTCCGAGTGGGGGTGGAGCCGTACCGTAGCCGTGCCGCAGCACAGGACGCGGCGGAAACGATTGCCGTGGCACCGACAAAGGGGACGAAGGGGAAGAGATGATGGTCAAACGCCTTCGCTGGGCCGTGATCGTCGCGGGAACCCTGGCCCTCGCCCTGGTGCTCGCAGCGTGCAGCAACGCCTCCACCACGGTCACCACGATCAAGCCGGGGGCATCGCTTCCGAAGACTGGTCCCGCCCCCGGGGTCACGAGCAACTCGATCACCGTCGGCACCTTGGCGACCGAGTCAGGCGCCCTTTCTCCTGGGTTCGGTGAGATCGTCGACGGGGTCCAGGCCTACTTCGACATGGTGAACGCCCAAGGCGGAGTGAACGGCCGGAAGCTCGAGCTCAAGTACAACCTCGACGACCAGGGGAACTCGACCAACGACGAGACTCAGGCGCGCAACCTGGTAACGCAGGATCATGTGTTCGCCGTCGTCGGAGTCGGCACCCCCTTCTTCTACGGCTCGACCTTCCTCGCTCAGTCGCAGACGCCGACCTTCGGGTATGTGGTCACGAGCAACTGGAACACCTACCCCAACCTCTTCGGGGCATATGGCTCCTACCTCGACTACAACACGGAGTCTCCGACGGCGGCTTTCCTCGCGAAAGAGGTCGGCGCCAAGTCGGTGGCGGTTCTCGCATACAGCTTCGCCCCGTCGAAAGACCCCTGCCAGGACGTGGTCAACGGACTGTCCCAGTTCGGAGTCCATGTCGGCTTCCAGGACCTCAACTTCGGCATCGGCGGCAACCCGACCGCAGACGTGCAGCAGATGGTCGCAAAGCACGTCGACATGACCTTCTCGTGCATGGAGGGCAGCGACAACCTGTCGTTCCAGCAGTCGATGCGCCAGTACGGGCTTACGAACGTTCACTCCGTCTGGCTGAACGGGTACAGCCGGTCGTTGATCGCGGCAAACCCGACCTTGATGAACGGGGTCATCTTCGGAGTCCAGCACGTGCCGTTCGAGGCGGAGACGCAATTCCCCGGGGTATACCCCGGACTGCAGCAGTACTTCACCGAAATGCAGAAGTACGAGCCCAAGTGGATCTACGACGACACAGCGATGCAGGGATGGATCAACGCGGCGCAGTTCGTTGCGGGTCTGAAGGCGATCGGAAGAAACGTCACACAGAACAGGCTGATCGACGCGATCAACCAGCAGACCGACTACAACGCAGGAGGCCTCGTACCCCCGATCAATTGGACGAACGCGCACACTTCGGCAACGCCTCCTTACTGCGGTGCGTACGTGGAAGTGGAGAACGGCACGACCAAGGTCGTATTCACCAACGGAACCGCAGTCTTCAGCTGTGTAGGGGCGAACGCCAACGCAGGTGGCGGCTCCGCCCAACACACCCGGGGCCTGACGAGGGCGCTCAAGGTGGGCGCTGAGTGAGCACCTTCTTCAATTACGCGATCCCGGGCATCCCTACGGGGTGCGAGTACGCCCTCATGGCCGTGGGGCTCGTGCTCACCTTCAGGGCGACCGGGGTGTTCAACATCGCGTTCGGCGCACAGGCGTTCGTCTCGGCGTTCGTCTTCGACCTCCTCAACCAGTACGGGCCGCACTGGAACCAGATCCCCTCGTTCATTATTTCGGTCCTTGTCGTCGCCCCGCTGATCGGGCTCGCCCTCGATCGGATTCCTGTTCTCTCACATCCCGACGGCGTCCACGACGGTCAAGCTCGTCGTGTCGCTCGGTCTGCTTGTCGCGATCCCCGAGACGATCCCGATCATCTTCGGCGCTGAGCCGCGGAACAACGTCGGCTTCTTGTGGCTGAACCCATTGAACGTCTACTTCCACATCTTCGGCAACCCCATCAACGGCGGACAGATATCGAACACGGTCATAACGGTCGGAGTCGTGCTCGCGATCCTGGCTGCATTCAGGTGGACCGGCGTCGGGCTCCAGATGCGTGCGGTGGTGGAGTCGAGGCGGCTGGCTCAGCTCGAGGGCGTCAACTCGGCCCGTGTCGCAGCAGGCGCCTGGGCGATGTCGAGCGTGCTCGCCGGACTGTCGGGGGTCCTGCTTCTGCCCCAGCTCCACCCCGTCGATCCCACCGACCCGCTCAGCTTCACGACACTGCTCATTGCCGGCATCACTGCGGCGGCGCTCGCGAGCTTGAGCAGCATCTCGATCGCCTTCATCGCCGGCGCTGGGATCGGGATTCTTCAGAACGTCCTTACGTTGATCCTGCCGACGAGCAGCAGCATCGCGTCGAGCCTCCGCCAGGATGCGCTTCCCTTCATCCTGTTGGGCGGGGTGCTGCTGTTCAACAGGAGCCTGCGCACCGTGGACCAGAGCACCGACCCGCTGTCGGCCGTCGATCCTCCGCCGCCACCGCCGGCAGCCCAGATCCGTGACCGCAGGCTGGATATCCCGACCAAATGGGGATGGCGGATCCTCGTCGTCGCGTTCCTAGCGTCGTGTTTGACCTGGGTGCCTGACAACTGGGTCTTCCCGTTCGGCGTCGGCGTCGTGCTACTCGATCATCTTCTTGTCCATCACGTTGATCACGGGGATGAGCGGCCAGCTCTCTTTGTGCCAGTTGAGCGTTCGCTGGGATCGGCGGTTTCACGGCGGGGTCAGCTCGCAAACCATTTCAACCTCCCCATACTCCTCGGGAGCGGTGGTCGGTGCGCTCCTCGCGGCCGCCTTCGGAGGAGTAATCGCGTTGATCGCCGTCCGGATCTCGGGCCTCGCGCTGTCCCTGTTCACGCTCGCGTTCGCGTTGTTCTGCGATCAGTTGCTTTTCACGTTCTCGTGGACGGGCAACGGTCAGTCAGGCATCCTCGTACCCCGTCCGAAGATCGGCACGATCAATTTCCTCCCGGGTGACCCCGGCGACCGGTACTTCCTGCGTTCTGGCCGCGATCATCCTCGGGATCTGCATGATCGGCGTAATGCTCATCCAGAGGGGCACCTTCGGGCAGGTTCCTCGGGGCGATGCGTGGCAGTCCGATCGCCGCGGAGAGTCTCGGGATCAACTTCACTCGCGGGCAAAGATCACGATCTTCGCGCTCTCCGCAGGAATGGCGGGGCTCGGCGGCGCACTTTACGGGTCCATCTCGGGTCCGATCTCCTCGACGGACTTCCAGTACGCGTTCTCGCTCGCTTTCGTAGTCATCGTCATCACCACCGGTGCGTACACAGTGGAGGGAGCGGTGCAGGCGGGGATGGCTTATGCCGTCTTCCTGCAGATCCTCGACTACCAGATCTTCAAGCGCGTGGCCGGCATCGAGTTCGTTCTCTTCGCAATTGGCGCATTCACGTACGCCCAGCACCCTGAAGGGATCGTCGAGTACCAAAAGACAAAGTGGATGAACCGCGTCGCGCGCGTTCTCCAGCGTTGGGACGCCCGTCGAGGCCGGAACCCGACCTTCTCCGCAGATGCGGCGGGCACCGCCGACGACATCGGCGCCCAGGCCGTAGCCGATTGGGGTGCCGAATGGCTGACGCGCCCGGCTGGTTCGACTCCAAGGTCTTCTCGAAGCTCGGTCGATCTCCAAGAGCTTCGGAGGGATAACCGCCCTCCACGACATCTCGCTCGGCGGTCAGCGCCGGGTGAGATCCTCGGTCTCGTCGGCCCGAACGGAGCGGGGAAGACCACGTTGTTCAACTGCCTTGAACGGCCAGATTGCGTCCTGAGGCAGGGAACATCTGGTTCGGCGGCGGCTGATGAACGGGATGCCGCCGTACAAGCGCGCGCCGCCTCGGGATCGCGACGGACCTTTCAGCGCATCGAGGTGTTCCCTGCGCTCACGGTCTCCGAGCACCTTCTCGTGGCGGACACGGCCCGGACTCGGTGACGCTCACTTGTGGAGGGATCTTCTCAACTTGTCCCGCCCGACCGCGGAGGAGCTCGAGCGCCTGCACGAGACGGCTCGAACTCGTCGGACTGACCGAGTTCGCAGACACTCCGGTCGCAGCGCTCAGCCTCGGGCACTGCAGGCTCGTCGAGCTCGGGCGGGCACTTGCGACCGAGCCCCGTCTGTTGATGGCAGACGAGCCATCTTCGGGGCTCGACGTCCGTGAGACCGAAGCGCTCGGGCAGCGCTGTCTGCGGAGTACGGGAGCAGAGAGGGGACGGCGATAATCCTCGTCGAGCATGACCTGGACATGGTCGCCCAGGTCGTCGACAGGGTGATCGTGTTGGACTTCGGCAACGAGATAGCTGCGCGGCAAGCTCGCGGAGGTGCTTCGCGACCCGACGGTGCGTCAGGCGTATCTGGGGAAGACGGCATGACGGCGGCCGACGTATCGGAGGAATCCGCCGTGCTCGACGTCGATCAGGTCTGGGCCTCCTACGGCTCTTACCGCGCTCTGTTCGGCGTGTCGTTCAGCGTGGAGGAGGGAGCGATCGTCGCGCTGCTCGGTTCGAACGGTGCCGGCAAGTCGACGGTGGCCAGGGTGGTGAGCGGCCTCGTTCAGGCGTCCTCGGGCATGGACTCGTTCGTCGGGCGCGACATCACCCGTCATGCCGGCATTCAAGATCGCCCGGCTCGGTATGGTCCACGTGCCCGAAGGCCGCGGGATCTTCTCCAGCCTGACCGTCGAGGAGAACCTTCTCCTGTCGTTCCGCCAGCGGGTTCCGAAGCGCAGCGTCGGAACCGCGCTCGAACGGGCATACAGCGCATTTCCCGTCCTCTCCGAGCGGCGGGCACAGACGGCCGGGACGCTCTCAGGTGGACAGCAGCGGATACTGGCGCTCGCCCGGGTGCTTGCGACGCCGCCGCGCCTTCTGATCGTCGACGAGCTGTCTCTCGGGCTCGCTCCCGCGATCGTGGATTCGGTGTACGAGGCTCTCGTCGCGATCAGGAAGACCGGATGTGCCGTGCTGGTGGTCGAACAGCAGGTCGACCGGGCTCTTGCGATCGCCGACAAAGCGGTGCTGCTCTCGCGAGGGCCGCGTGCGCGTGGACGGGCTCGCCTGACGATGCCGCAGAAGCCATGGAAACCGTCCTCGGTGGCCGATTGATCGCGGCGGCCGCAGCAGTGGCCGAGGGCGACTCAGTTCAGTTGCCGCCCGACGATCCTGATGGCAACGAGCAGATCCGAGAGACACTTGAGTCGGGAGAGAGCCAGCACGTCGCCGACGACGGGCAGCTGGGGATCCAGGCCGAGACAGGAGCCCAGGCCACTACAGGAGCCCAGGCCACTACTGGAGCAGGGAAGGAAGGGACGTAGATGGGTTTGCTCGACCAGAGGGTCGCCGTCGTCACCGGTGCAGGACGGGGGATAGGGCGCGAGATCGCGCTGTGCCTCGCCGCAGAGGGAGCGAGCGTCGTCGTGAACGACCTCGGTGCCAGCCTTGCAGGCGAGGGTGCAGCGGAGGATCCCGCTTCCGAGACGGTGCGGAACATCAAAGAGGCCGGCGGAAAGGCCGTGGCGAACGGCGACTCGGTCGCCGATTTCGAGGGTGCGGGACGGATCGTCGCCCAGGCCGTCGACACCTTCGGGCAGATCGACATTCTCGTCAACAACGCGGGCATCGTGCGTGACCGCAGCCTGCTCAAGATGGAGGAGTCGGACTACGACGCCGTGATCGCGGTGCACCAGAAGGGAACCTTCAACTGCACACGTCACGCCGCGCCCCTGATGAAAGAGCGCGGGTACGGGCGCATCGTGAACATCACCTCGTCCGCCGGCCTGAGAGGGAACTTCGGACAGACGAACTACGGCGCCGCAAAAGCAGCGATCATGGGCATGACGTTCGTGTGGGCCCTCGAGCTCGGCAAGTACGGGATCACCGTCAACGCGATGGCCCCTGCGGGCTTCACCCGGATGACGGAGAACCTCTTCGGCGGCCGCGAGGCACCTCCCGAACAGGATCCGGCGCTCAACGCACCTCTCGTCGCCTTCCTCGCCTCGGAGGGTGCGTCGTACGTGAACGGCCAGGTGCTCGGTCGTACCGGCTACGCCTACACGCTCTTCCAGACTCCCCGGCAGATCGCCTCGATGTGGAGCGACGGCGGATGGACCCCTTCGGAGGTCGCCGAGCATTTTCACGAGGTCCTGGGCCAGCACCTGCAGACGGTGGGTATGCCTCCTCACCCGCTTCTCGGTTCGCGAAAGGGCGATTGACCGCGGATGACCCAATCGTCCGAGGGTCCGCAACTTCGCAACGAAGGCTGGCGGGCGCCGGATCTCGTCGTCGACCGCCTCAACGTCTACGTGCACCCGTCGTCGGCCGACCTGGCGCGCGCGGCCGCGGACCAGGCGGCCGCAGCGATAAGAACAGCCGTCGAGAACCACGGTGTCGCGAACGCCATGTTCGCGACGGGCAACTCTCAACTCGAGTTCACCGAAGCCCTCGTGTCGGAGAGCTTCGACATTCCCTGGCACCGCGTCGTCATCTTCCACATGGACGAGTACGTGGGAATAGAGCCGGATCACCCGGCGGGGTTCGCAAAGTGGATACGTGAGCGCATCGTCCAGCGCGTGAGACCACTTCGGGCCCATCTGATCGATTCTTCAGCGGACCCCGAGGAAGAATGCGAACGGTACGCGAGCCTGTTGAAGGACAACCCACTCGACCTGTGCTGTCTCGGGATCGGGGAGAACGGTCATCTGGCGTTCAACGACCCGCCCGATGCCGACCTGTCCGACCCACGTGACCTGAGAGTCGTCACGTTGGAGGAGTCGTGCAGGCTCCAGCAGGTGAACGAGGGCCACTTCCCCCAGGTGTCCGCCGTTCCCGCACAGGCGATCACAGTCACGGTGCCGGCACTGCTTCGTGCGGCTCGGGTGATCGCGGTGGTGCCCGAATCGCGCAAGGCCGGGCCCGTTTTCTCGGCTCTCAACGGTCCGGTCTCTTCGGCCTGCCCTGCGTCCGCGCTGCGCACGAAGCTGGACGCCGCTCTTCACCTGGACCCCGGATCGGCGTCGCGAATCAGGAGCTAATGAGAAAGGCTGTCCGGACAGGGCGCTGCACTAGTCGCCCGGCCGCACTAACCGTCCGGGCGCCGGCCATGGTGGGCCCGCGCGTAGGGCTCTTATGAGTTCTAGGGCTACCCGCTTCCCGTCCGGGAATTGGTCGCCTGGATCCCATCGCCACGCTGCCACCATCGCAAGAACGAGGATCCGGCAGTCGTGGAGCAGTTCTTCATCGAGGTCCGGATAGCGCTCGCTTACCTCTTCTGGAACGTGGGCGAGATCGAATTCGACAGGTCCCCGGCAACATGTCTCGAGGTCTATGAACAGTGCACCGTCCTTTGTGTTGAGCACGTTGCCAGGGTGCGGCTCCCCGTGCAGCAGCTGCTCGGCGGCGCCGCGGCTGCAGATCGCCTGCCTCAGGGTTCGTAGTGTGTTGCCGAGAAGCTCCCGGTCCGCATCGACGAGCCCCGGAGTGTGGTCGCGGTTCGCCACGAGTTGCTGGGCCTCCGTAACTCGATCCGTGAAGTGCGGCGCAGCGAGGTCGACCCTCTGCATGCCGGCATGCAGCCGCTCGAGTGCTTTCGCGTAGTGGGCTGGCGAAACCTCGCGGGATGTCACCGCGTCGTAGTAAGTCCACAGCGTGACAGCGAAGCCGTCGCGCAGGTGGACGCGCGGCTCCACCCGGGGCTCGAGGCAAGCCACAGGGCTCCCGGTTTCGGCGAGCCGTTGTGCGAGGTCTACCTCGAGCTGTGCGACCTGGTGAGACTCAATGGCGACTCTCGCAAAGACGTCACAAGGCACTAGCCGCACGGCGAGCTTGTTCGAGTTGTGAAGAACGATCGCGTCGTTGACTTTCAGGTCGAGCGCTGAGGCGATCGACATGGCCGAAGCCACCGCACGTGCAGCCTCTGATGGCTCCACTACTCGACTCAGGCGGTATTACCTGGCTCAGGCGCACTTGGACCCAAGTGCGTGGGCCCGGATACGAGAAGAGCTTCCTCGCTCGCACCGAGATACGCGGCGAGCGCTCGGGGGTCGCGGCCCACCTCGTCGGGTGTCCCCTTCGACACGACCTGGCCCGTCTCCATCACGACCACCTGAGAGCACAGCGCGAAGACGAGCGGGACGTCGTGCTCGACCAGGAGGATCGTGGCATTGGTGACCTGCTGCAGCCGGCGCAGCAGCGGGATGAACGCCTCCGCCTCGCGCTGGGCGATGCCGGCCGTCGGTTCGTCCAGGAGCAGCAGACGAGGTTCTGACAGCACGATCGAGGCGAGGTCGACGACCCTACGAGTGCCGGTGGACAGCTGGTTGGTCCTGTGGTTCCTGAAGCGTTCCAGCCCGAACGAAGAGATCACCCGGTTGATCGCCTCGCGCTTGACCTTCTCGGCCTTGCGCGCCCACGGCAGCTGCAGCGTCGTGGAGATCACGTCAGAACGGTGCCGGGCGTCCTCGCACACGAGCAGTGTGTCCTCGACCGTCAGCTCCGGATAGAGCCTGCAATCCTGGAATGAGCGGACCATGCCGAGCTGGGAACGCTCCTCAGGCAGGTAGTCGACGATGTCCTCGTCGTCGAGGATGACCGAGCCCTGCGTGCACCTGACCAGGCCCGAGACGGCGTCGAGCAGCGTGGTCTTCCCCGATCCGTTCGGGCCGACCAGCCCGACGAGGGTTCCGGGCTCCACGGTGATGCTGACGCCGTCCACTGCGCGGACTCCGCCGAACGCCACGACCAGGTTGTCGATCGAGAGTCGCGCCGGTCCTTTCTTCTTGTCCTCTCCCTCGTCGTCATCCAACTTGTGATCCGCGGCGAGAACTGCCTGTCCGGCTGTGTCGACCCCCTGCTCCGAGGGCAGGATCGTGTCCGGAGGCCGGTCGTCGAGCGGCCTTTCACCGTACGGCCCGCCGCCGTGCAGTCCGTCGCCGCTCACGACGAACCGCCCGGCACGACGCCGGCGACCGCGCTCCGCTCAGGTTCGGGGTCGCGACCCGAACCTGGCTCGGCGAGAGCACCCTCTGCAGGGGGTTCATCCCCACCCCCGGCCCTGTCGCGAAACTTCGACACGCCGAGCGCCACGAGATCGCCGAAGCGGTGGAGCACCTCCGCCATCCCGCCGGGCAGGTACAGGACGAATGCGAGCAGCCCGAGACCACTCGTGAGGAACTGGATGTCCTGGTTCGCGCCGAATATGGCGGGAAGCCCGATCAGATAGATGGCGCCCATCAGCGCGCCCGTGATGGAGTCGAGGCCCCCGATCACCACCATCGACACGACCAGGATGGAGAACGTCGGGTCGAACGTGATGTTCGAGAACCGCTCGCTTCCGTAAGCGAACATGACCCCTGCGTATCCGGCCATGAATCCCGATAGTGCGAAAGCGAGAAGCTTGGTCCTCACAACCGGCGTCCCGGCAGATCCTGCACCTATCTCGTTGTCGCGCACCGCTATCAGCCGCCGCGCGATGCCCCTGTCCCGCCAGACCCGGACCATCACCACCGACAGGACGAGCACCACGATCGAGAACCACGCGAACGTGCGTTCGGAGAACAGCTGGATACCGAAGAACGTGGGTCTCGATATGAGCGTCGAACCGGGGTTCGGAAGTCCCGCGCACACCGTCTTGTGTATGAGCGGCAGCGTCACGCAGCTTGTGGCGAGCACGGAGTTCTCCATGAGCCACGCGAACCCGAGGGTGCTCACGGCGAGGTAGAGCCCCCGGACCCTCAACGCGGGCAAACCGACCAGCACGGCGACCACGGCGGTGATGACGCCGGCCAGCGGGAGCAGGAGGATGAGCGGCACGCTCGTTCCTAGATGCGCCGTTATGTCCGCGCCCACCGCGACCAATCCGAACTGCCCGAGCGATACCTGTCCCCCCCAGCCGGTGAGCACCGTGAGCGAAAGTGCGATCACGGCATACGCGCACATCTGGGAGATGATGTACGACTGGCCGGTGGATACGATGAGCGGAAGCACCGCGACCACGACGAGGCACAGGCCGATCCCGACCTTCCCGATCTGGGCGCGCGTCTTGTCCGTGTAGGTCGGCCGGAACGCCGAGGTGCTGAGCCGCCATGTCGACGTCTCGAGCGATCGTGCGCCGATTTTCAGGGCCCCGACCCTGACGAGCAGCACGGCGAGCAGGATGGCGTACATGACGAAGTTCTGAGTGGCGATGCCGGTCGTCGGGTTGGTCAGGTTCCACTGCAAGAGCTCGTAGACGATCCCCACCCCCACGCAGGCGATGAAGGTGACTGGCAGGCTCGTCATGGCGCCGACGAGCGCCCCCGTGAGGGCGAGCAGGAGCAGGTCGGGCGACAGCACCTGCGTGAGGGCGAGCGACTGACCGCCCCCCGAGGCGAGGATCGCCGCGAATCCCGACAGGACACCTGCGAGCGTCCACGCCACGGTGGAGGTGCGCCGCACCCATACTCCGGAGAGCCTTGCGGAGTCGGCGTTCTCGGCCATCGCGCGCATCGCGAGTCCCCACGGTGACCATCTGACGAATGCAGCCACGCCGATCGCGATCAGGGGTGCGGCGACGAGCGCGACTATCTCGCCGGGCGGGAACCTGATGCCGTCGAGCACGAACGATGTGCTGATGGGCACAGGGAAGGGCTCGAAGAGCTTCTTCGGACGGATGAAGGGCAGAAGTATGAGCAGGTAGAGAACTTGCGAAAGCCCGATCGTTGCGACCATGACCATGATCCGCGCGGTTGAACAACCTACGGAGCAAAAGCTCGGAGCCCGCTCCTGCGGCGGCTGCGAGGATCATCGACGCGACGAGAGCCGCCCAGTAATTGATGCCGAAGTCGTAGTAGAGCTTCACCATGAAGATGGCTGCGACGACGCCGAGCTGACCCTGCGCAAAGTTGAGGACGCGGTTGGTCCGGTAGACGAGTACGAGCCCGACCGCGAGAAGCCCGTAGTTGAAGCCGGCTATGGCGCCTTCGATGACTACGGGAAGCGGGATGGACACCGGTGATGTTCAGCCTTCGGCCTGGCTCAGACCGGGTCCACTGAAGCGCCTGCGAGGAACACCGGGCGTAGAAGGTCGTCTCTTTCGACGAGGTCCGCAGTCGGCCCGTCGAAACGGACCTCGCCGCGTTCCAAGAAGATGGCACGCTCGGCAAGCCGCATCGCCCGGTTGATGCTCTGTTCGACCAGGATCACCGTCGACCCTGAGGCGTGCACCGCCCTGACCATTCCCATAAGGCGATCGGTGGTCATTGGAGCGAGCCCCAACGCCAGCTCGTCGATCATGAGGAGCCGGGGTTTGATCATCATCACCCGGCCGAGAGCGAGCATCTGCTGCTCACCGCCCGACAGGGTGCCCGCCCTCTGGTCCATCAGGCGCTCCAGCTCCGGGAACCGCTCGAGGGTCTCCTCGAGCGCGGAACGCGCCCTCGGAGCCGTCGCGCCGCAGGGTCTGGCCGCCGATCTTCAGGTTCTCGCGTACCGTCAGCCCGGGGAAGGTCATCTTCCCGCCGACGAGAAGTGCCGCCCCGAGCTCGATGATCTGCTCGGGCTCGAGGTAGGTGCAGTTGACTCCGAAGATCCGGATGACTCCGCGGTGCGGGTGATCGAGGCCCGACACGGCGCGAAGCAGCGTGGACTTGCCGGCGCCGTTCGTCCCGAGAAGGGCGGCCATCTCGCCCTCGGCGATCTCGAGGTCGATACCGAAGAGCACCTGCTGGTTCCCGTAGAAGAAGTCGAGGTTGTGCACTTGGAGCGCCGGTATCGCTCCACCGGAGTTACGCCGCTGGCCCTCGGCGTGACGTTCGAGGACGTCCTCGATCACGAGCGTTATGTCTCGCCGGACGAAACGCGATCCCACTACGAGCAGAACGCCGCCGATCGCGCAGACCGGCCCGATGAAGGTGAGCGCGGTCGTCACGTTCGTGGCGTCCGATATCGCCCCGAGCACTATCGCACCGGCGAAGCCGCCGAAGACGAGGCTGTACACACCGAACATGGCGAAGCAGATCGTGCGCATCTCCGGAGGCGCGGTGGCTGCGAGGGTCTGGAATATCGCGATGGAAAGAGGGGCGATCGCTGCGTTGGCGAGGAACTGCAGCAGCACCACGAGCCAGAGGGGATGGACGTAGAGCGAGATCGTGAACAGCCCGCCGTACGCCGTGATCGCGGCGCCGGCGAGGACGAGGGGCTGCTGGGGTGCCCTGCGGAACAGCCGGTCGCCGACGAAGTACGCCACGGGCAGGCCGAGGAACGACGCGAGGCCGATGATCGCGAAGATGTGAGATCGCTGCAACGTGTCCTGATGCCAGACGCGTTGGAAGAACAGGGAACCGAAAAGCGGGATGCCGGTCCCCGCGAATCCGAGTATCGCCACCGCGACTAGCTGGTAATAGAGCGAGCGGATGCGTAACAGGCGCGTGACGGCAGGACCGAGCAGCACCCGCGGAGCGTTCGCCATCTCGGTTGACAGGTCCATCCCCGATGCCCGAAGGATGTGGGACGACTCGTTGGCTCCCTTGGCGGGCTCGCGCAGCAACATGAGACCGAAAGCCAGAGGCAGGCCCACCGCGGCGAGAACGAGCGCCCAACGCCAGTTGTGTGTCTCCGCCGCGACCCAGCCGACCAGCAGGATCCCCGCAGTCTGGGCGAGCGGGTCGTTCAGCCCGCGCCACGCGAACACCCGGGCACGGGCGTGGGTCGGGTAGGCGTCTGCGAGGTAGGAGTTGTGGACGGTGTCTGACGTGCCGTAACCGATCGCCGCGATCAGGTACAAGAAGGCGAACGGCCACACGTTGCGGACGAGCGCCATGAACGGCATGACGATTGCGAATATCGCCAGGCAGACCGCCGCCACGACCTTGCGGCTCCCACGGTCGGCGACGACCGCCTGAGGCAGTCCCCACGCGATCTGAGCGACGGCTGCTACGAACGCGAGAGCTCCGAGCCCAGCGTCGCTCAGACGGAAGGAGCTCTCGATGTTCGGCCCGAGAATGCTGATGCCGTTACCGATCATGTCGGGCACGAACGCCGCGAGGGCGAACAGGATCAAAGGTGCGTATCCGTATTCGCGCAGCACCCCGAGGAACGGGGGTGGCTTTCCCTCCCCGGTTCCGGGAACCAGTTCGAGCCCTGCGATCGCTTCGGGGTCCTTGCTGCGGCTGACGGCTTCGGCGAGCAACTCGTCGGGCACGATGAAGTCGAATATCGGTCCGTCAGCCACGGGCGGCCACGCTATCTGTGACGGCCACGTCAGACATCTCGCCTGTTGCCGACGTCGGTTGCGACGGCGAGCGGCCCCCGGACGAGGACGCACAACCTCGATCCTTCGCCGTGGCGGCCCAGCGCCTCTGTGACCGCAACCCCGACATCTCGTACGGGGCGGAGCTGGGCAGTGCGGACCGATTCGTCGTCCAGCCCGCCGGCGAAGAGCCACACCTCTGCCTTCGAAAGGACGCGTCCTAGGACCTGGGTCTGCCAGCCGTCGGGGAGGGCGGGCGTCCCGGCTGGATCGGGCGACCCGGAAGGATCGGGCGACCCGGAAGGAGCGGCACCGCCGGCCAGCAGCTCCGACGCATCGTGAGCCTCGGCAAGAAGCTGCTCGAATGCCCCGCCACCGGGGAGACCGTCGGCGCATTCCGCCGCCACGACGATCGTCCCCCCCGGAGCGACGACGCGCTCGGCGGCCGCCATGCCCTTCACCGCTTGGTAGAGGTTGCGGTCGAGGGGGTGGCCGCCGTTCGTGGTGAGGACGACGTCGAACGGGCCTTCCACAGAAGACACAGAGCTCCCGAGCACGCTCTCGCATGCCGCGAGGTGGGCGTTCGGAAGCGGCCCGCAGAAGACCCCGGTCAATCTGCGCGTGCGGTCGATAGTGACGTCGAGCGACAGCGCAGGCGCGGCCAGCTCGGTCGCGCTCCTGATGAAGTCGTGGACCGGGTTTCCCTCCATCACCGTCCATGTGGCCATGGGGCTCGAGATCCGGCGCCTCGAATGGGCCTCGAGGATGGTGCCGAGATCGGCGAGCCCAGGGCACACCGCCTTCGGACCACCGCTCCAGCCGGCGAAGAAGTGCGGTTCCACGAACCCGGTGACGATCCGCAGGCCCGCCTCCACGTAGCGCCGGTCGATCCTGACCTCTGTGCCGTCCACGACGCCCACCACCACGTGCTCGTCTTCGGTAGCGCTGTGGTCGTGGACCCGGTAGCGGGAGAGGATCTGTGAAGAGACGAGAGCGGACATCTCGGCGTGGGTGGCGCGGCGGTGCGTCCCGGTCGCGCACAGCAGCTCCACGCGCTCCGGTCCCGCGCCCAGCCGCTCAAGCTCGGCGAGAAGCGGTGGGAGCACCGTCGTGTTCGGCATCGGCCTGGTGATGTCGGGGAACACCACGACGACCTTCTGATTGCCCTGATGGCCCGATCCTTCGACGAGTGCCTCGAGCGGCTGTCCTCCTGTGGGGGCTCGCAAGGCTTCCGTTACGGCACCTTCTTCGTCGACCAGCGCTGGCGGGTCGTCGGGCTCGACGACAGTCGCCGAGTCCGGGACGTCCACGTCGAGGCCAGCCGTCCCGTAGGGGAGGTGGACGGTCCTCATCCGGAAGCGTCCCCGAGCCCGAGGATGGCTAGGGCAACCCGGTCCGCGCTAGAGCGGATCGCGGCGTAACGCTCCACGAGGGCGGGGTCCGGCACGATCTCGACGTCCGCCGGGTCCATCGCGTCGAGCGCTCGCTTCAGGTCGAGACCCTCGAGCCCCGCGCCGGCAGACGGCATGGCGACGAGAGCGGCGCCCGCTGCCGCGGCGAGCCCCGAGCGCCTGCCGTACGCGGGCAGCCCTGTGACGGAGGTGAGCACCTGGGGCCAGAGTGTCATTGCGGATCCGCCGGCCATCGCCAACGACTTCGGACGCGCGCCGACCGCGTCGCCTACAGCGCTGAGGCACCGTTCGACGTCCAAGGCGACCGCTTCAACCACCGCCCTAGCCATGTCGCCGATGGTGTGCTCGGGGGAGAGCCCGACGAACGCCGCTCTCGCGTCGTCGCGCCACCAGGGAGCCCTGGCACCTCCGAGCCAGCTGACTGCGGTGACCCCGTTGGCGCCGGGCGGGCTAGCGAGGGCACGCTCCACAAGGTCGGGCACCGAGGAGAGGCCGGGAGCGATCGAGGCCAGCCAATCGAGGAACGACCCGGCCGACGACAGGCCGGCCTCGATGAGGAACCCGCCTGCCGCCCCCCTCGAGACGACGACGCGCAACCCCGCGACGTCGGGCCACTCGCCGACCGGAACCGACACGTTCGCGGTGGTTCCCCACGACACCATCGGGCGCTCGATGCCGGCACCGGTGCCGAGGACCTCACACGGCCGGTCGCCTGCACCCATCACGACGGGAATCCCGGCCGGTATGCCGAGCTCGCCGGCGGCCTTGCTCGCCAGCTTGCCGGCAACCTCGCTCGAAGCGAGCGCCGGGGGAAGCATGCCTATCGAGTCCCCGGCCAGCTCGGGCACCGGCCGGAGCGACGAGTCATAAAGGCCGCTCGACTGCGCGAGGGTCTGATCGGTCACGATCTCCGCGCACATCTCGAACACGACCAGATCGCGCGGCGAGAGCACCCAGCGCGCCCGGGTCGTCGCGTCAGGCTCGTGGTCCTTGAGCCACGCGAGCTTGGCCGCAGGCGAGGACGAGTCGAGGATCGCTCCGGTGAGGCGGCGAACGGCCTCTGCTCCTCCGCATCTGCCGGCGATCTCGGCCGCCTCTTTCCCCGCCCTGCGATCGGACCACATGATCCCCGGGCCAACCGGCACGCCGGCGCGGTCGACGAGCACGAAAGTCTGGCGTGCCGCCGAGAAGACGACAGCACGGATCGCGCGGACTGCGCCGACATCGGCGCCCGCCGCCGCCTGACGGCACGACTCGACCACCGAACGCCACCAGTCGGCGGGGTCCTGCTCGGCCCGACCTCCAACGCGCCGATCGGTCCGGAGCACCGCCCTCCCGACACCTACCGGCCCGTTCTCCGACCAGATCACCGCTTTGGTGACGGTGCTCCCTAGGTCGATCGCTAGCAGCACGACTCTTCCGGGCTCAGAGCCGCTACCAGCACCCGGCGCGCTCCCACGCCGCCAGCCGCCTCAGCGGCCTCGGCCGTGGACGACCTCGGCGACCTGTCGGGCCATCTCACCCGGCTCGGGGTCCTGGATGAGGGCGCGGCCGATGGCGAGGCCCGCAGCACCCCCCGTCATGACGTCACGCACCTCGGACAGCACCGCGTCGCGTATCGCCTGTGAACTTGCTCCGGCCTCCGGCGCCCGGGGGCCGCCGAGGAAGAGCACGGGAACGCCGACGCTCGACACGACCCGCGCGACGGCCTCGACGCGCGCCGCACCGGGTTGGACGGCCGGCACGGGCACCTTCAACACCGGTGCGCCCATGTCGTGAGCGATGACAGCGGCGTAGACGATCGAGTCGGTGTCGCGCGCCATGGCGCCGTCGCGCCAGCGGACCGCCTCGACGAGAGCCTCGACGCCGGCGACGCGGGAATCCTCCAGAACCTTGCCGAGAAGCTCGAGCGCTCCCGACGTCACGGGA
The DNA here is from genome assembly GCA_963764615.1 of uncultured Acidimicrobiales bacterium. GTDB lineage: Bacteria > Actinomycetota > Acidimicrobiia > Acidimicrobiales > CAVXTF01 > CAVXTF01. Next base: position 104,820 of record CAVXTF010000001.1, read on the forward strand.
TCGGTGACGTCGATCCGCGTCATGTGCTTGACCCCGGTGTAGCCGAGGGCTGCCGCGCGCCCGACGGTCGCGACGAGCCTGTCGTCGAGCTCGAAGACGGATCCCGCGAGCCCCGTCCGGTTCAACGACAGGTACGTGCGCTGCTTCGCGCCCGTCGTCCTCGCCAGGTGAGCGAGGGGCTGGGCGCTCGCGAGGATTCCGTCGCAGTGCGCCAATGCTGACCGCAGCGCGCCGAGGTATGAGGAGTACGTCTCGATCGTGATGACGCCGCGGGCCCTGTGGTCCGCAGCGAGGATGAGAGCCGGTCCTCGAAGTGGTTCTTTGCCTGCCGTCGGCGGGCTGCCCATGGGAAGCACGCCGCGCCTACCAGTGGCACTCCTCGGGTCCGCCGGTGCGGCCACCCGCTCAGCCGATCCCGGCCAGCTTCATTACCACCTTCGACAGCGCGGAGAAGTCCTCGCGCCCGTATCCCGCGCCGGACGCCGCGGTGAGGACCTGGCGGACCACCGCCGTCGATGCGAGCGGCACGCCCGAGCGCGCCGCGTAACCGAGAGCGAGGTCGAGATCCTTCGCCATGAGATCGGTCATGAACCCCGGCTTCCATCCGTTCGACGCTGGGCTCTCGGGGACGACACCTGCGACCGGGAGGCGCGTGCGCACCGCGACGCAGTCACCCGTCGAGTGGGTGAGCACCTCGAGAAGTTGCGAAGGGTCCGCGCCCGAACGCAGCGCCAGAGCGGTCGCCTCGGCAGCCGCCAACATCTGGGCGGCGTAGATCAGGTTGTTGCAGAGCTTGACGACCTGCCCCATCCCGGGTCCGCCCACATGCACGACGAGAGACGACATCGGTGCGAGCGCCGGCTGAACCGACTCGAGCACGGCTGCGTCGCCGCCGACCATGACCGTGAGCGTCCCGCGCTCTGCGCCCACGGTCCCACCCGACAGCGGAGCGTCGAGATAGCCGGCTCCGGTCTCCGCCACCCGGCGGTGCTGCTCGCGCTCCACGTCGGGATCGATCGTCGAGGTGTCGACGACGACCTGGCCGCTTCCGACGACGGGCAGCAGCTGGTCGACGACGCTCGTCACGTCGGGTGAATTCGGCACGCATATGAAGATGACCTCACTGCCCTCAGCGACGCCTGTGATGGTGCCTGCGTCGGTTGCTCCTGCAGCGACGGCCGCGTCGATCGGTGGCCGGCTCCTGGAGGCGACGCGCACGTCGTGGCCCGCCGTTACCAGGTTGCGGGTCATGGGAAGCCCCATGGCCCCTAGGCCGATGAACCCGAGCTTCACGGGACTTTCTGGGTCATGGTCGCGGGCAGCCACTCAGCGGTTCCCGACAGGAGCTCGTCGACCATGGTCTCGGTCTCGCGCAGGTCCCCGCGTCCGGCGAGGAGGTCGAGCGCAAACGCTTGCTCGGCGAGGCGCCGGTCGCCGGACACGCCAGCTGCGACCGTCAGCTCCTGAGTCGCGACGTGCCGTCTCAGGAGCTCGGCGACAGGGGCAGGCAGCCGCGGCGCGTCGCGCCCGCGCATGCCGTCGGAGTCGACGACGCAGATCGCCTCTACCACCGCGTCATCCGGCAGGTCGGGGCACTGCCCGCTGTTCGGGAGGTTGAGAGGAAGTTCGCGGCTCGTCCCCGTCACGAGAGAGTCGATCACGGGGGCGACCATTTCGTCGGACGACCACGTCGGCACCGCTGTCTCGCCCGACAGCATCGACTCCACGTTCTCGACATATCCGTGCTGGTGCGACTCGCGCGTTTCGATTGTGGTGAGCTCCACTCCCCACGACTTTCCGAATCCGGACTCTGCGGTCAGGATCGACGGCAGGAATTCGGCCAGATGCCGGTCGCCCGCGCCGGGCAGCACACCCCAGCGCTCGAACAGCGAGAGCTTCAGATAGTGGCGTCTCGCGAAGTCGAGCTCGGTGAAGGCGTCCGCCTCTTCCCTCGTGGACCCGGGTGGCGCGGGGGCGATCAAGTCCCAGCCGCCCAGGCGCTCCGCCATGGTGGCGAGCCGCGCGAGCCCGTCGGTGCCATCCGCATCGAGTGCGGTGATGACCGGGAAGTGGTTCACTCCGACCACCTTCGGTCGCACCTTCAAGTGGGGCAGGCCCCATGCAATGGCGAGGTCGAGCGCGAAGTTGCCGACCTCGTGGCAGAGTCCCACGGTCTTGATCGAGGTCTCGCGGCATACCGACCGGGTGAGGGAGGTCATCGGGTTCGTGATGTTGAGCATCCACGCGTCGGCGCAGAGCTCCTCCATGTCGCGCCCGATCCCCACGAGCACCGGGATGTTGCGAAGCGCCCTGTTGACCCCGCCCGGCCCGACGGAGTCGCCTACCGACTGGTGGATCCCGTGGCGGGCGGGAACGTCGAGATCCACCCGCATCGTCGCGAAACCGCCTGTCGATATGGTCACCACCACGAAGTCCGCTCCTTCGAGGGCGCGGCGCTGGTCGGTAGTAGATGTGACGTCGACCTCGGTACCGAGCTTCTCGGCGGCGAGCTTGGCGAACGCCTCCATCGTCGGGAGCGGGGCGGGGTCGATGTCCTCGAGCACGAGCTTGAGCGGACGGATCGACTCGGTGCGCAGCAGGTCGACTATCAGGGTCGGTGCCCACTGGTAGCTGCCGCCGCCGATGATCGTTATCTGCACGCGAATCTCCTAGGTAATCCGGCCGCCTCGACGAAACACTACCGGTGGCCCGCCCGCGGGGCCCTGGCTGATCTCAGGTGCGCGGGCGACCTCAAGCCGTCCCGGCGCCCGCCCTGGCCGGTTCGCGGCTCAATATGTTCACAACCGACACCCCTGATCCCCGGCCGCCGACGTTGTGCTGGAGAGCGTGACCGTGGCGGATGGCGACCTGGCGGTCGCCGGCCTCCTCGCGCAGCTGCCAGTAGCACTCGCAGATCTGCGCGACGCCCGTCGCACCGATCGGATGACCCTTCGCTAGCAGCCCGCCCGACGGGTTGACCGGGATCCGGCCGTCGAGCGCCGTCTGACCCTCGACCGTCGCAGGGCCGCCCTTTCCTTTCTCCACGAAGCCGATGTCCTCGATGTCGAGTATCTCTGTGATGGTGAAGCAGTCGTGGACCTCGGCCATGTCCATGTCGCCGGGCCCCAGGTCCGCCATGTCGAAGGCGCGACCCGCGGCCATGGTGGTGGCAGGCAGCCCGATGAACGTCGACTTCTCGTGGAGAGACGGGTGGTCTGTCGCCACGCCGAATCCCGAGACGAAGACGGGCCTGTCGGTCAGGTCGCGAGCGCGTTCTGGCGTCGTGAGCAGCACTGCGGCCGCACCGTCGGTCTGCGGGCAGCAGTCGAGGAGCCGGAGCGGATGGCAGACCGAGGGCGATGCGAGAACCTGGTCCACCGTTATCTCGCTCTGGAAGTGGGCGTATGGGTCAAGGCAGCCGTTGTGGTGGTTCTTCACCGCTACCGCTGCGAGCATCTCAGGAGTTGTGCCGAGCTCGTGCATGTGCCTGGTAGCGAACGGGGCGAATAGGACCGGCGCCGTCTCGCCGCGGTTGTAGAGCGGATGGCCTGCGGCCGCCCGCGACAGCAGCCCCTCAGCGGTCGACTTGTCGCGCATCTTCTCGACACCGATCACGAGGACCATGTCGTGGACGCCCGAGGCGACGACCATCGCCCCGATGCGGAACGCGTCGGAGCCCGACGGGCAGGCGTTCTCGACCCGGGTGAACGGGATCCCAGAAAGCCCGACGGCGCTAGGGACCGTGTTGCCGCCCACGCCCTCTTGTCCCCACAGGCTGCCGCGCTGGGTGGCGACTATGCCGGCGTCGATGTCCGAGGGATCGAGCCCTTTGTCGACGCTCGCGATGGCCGCCCGGAACGCCCCGGCGGCCATCTGCTCGTAGCTCTGGTCAAACAGCTCGCCGAACTTGATCATGCCTGCGCCGACTACGGCGACCCTGTCCCAGCTCATCTAGCTTCCTCCATCTGGCGATCTCCCATTTCTGGCTCCTGCCTCAGGCTCATACCTCAGGACCCTGCCTCAGGGCCTTGAACCCGTAGACGGGCACCCCGCGCTCGAGCGCGTACCGCCTCAACGTCAGCTTCACCCGGTCGCCGATGCCGATCGACGACGCGTCGTCGGGGGTGCCTTGCACCATCAGGCGGGCGCCGTCGTCGAGGTCAAGCACGAGCAGCGGAAGTGGCGCGACGAACGGCGGCGGCATGGTCTGGTTGACCACGAAGGTCTGGACACTGCCCTCACGCGCGAGCGGCACGATCTCGAGGTCGGCGCCGCCGCATCCGGTGCAAGTGGGGTGGACCGAAGGAGGCGTCGAGATCGTCGCGCAGGTCCGGCAGAGGGCACCCTTGAGACCCAGCATCTCGGGGTTGCCGCGCACGAACGCGGCCCCGCCGGGAGGAAGGCCCATCGGAACGGGATCCGTCATCGCCTCGATGACGCCTCTGGCACGGGCCGCCGCCACGTAGCTGATCGGGTGCGAGGTCGCGAGCCGGTCCTTCGCACCGTCCGCTCCCGGGACCGGATGGTCGACCTGCACGGCGACGGCAGTTGCCCTTCCGCCTCCGTATCCCACAGCCCCGACGGTGCCCGCCTCGGCCAACGACGGCACGAGACCGAGCAGCGCAGAAGCCGCACCCGTGTCGCCGAGCTCGGTCTGGACGGGCACCGACAGGGGGGCGGGTGCGCCGAGCCGCTTGGCGAGAACGGACGCGAGCTTCCCGTCGGGGTCGGCGAAGGACCATGCCGCGACAGGAGTGGGGGTGGTCTCGGTGCGGCCCGCGCCGTCGTTTCCGTCGTGCCCAGCCCCGGAGATGGCTTTTGCAACCGACGACATGACCGGCAGGTACACCACCTCGCGAAAGAGCCTCGGGTCGTAAGGGTCGCCGCTCGCAGACGCACCGTCGGCCCGGTAGCGGTCGAGGACCGGAACCGACCGCGTCGCCCGGTCGCGAAGCACCGCAGGGGCACCGTCAACCGGCCCGAGCACCAGGGCCACAGCCCCTGCCCCGCAGGTGGTCTCCGACGCAGTGCCGAGCCCAGGGACGAGAGCGTCGGACACGATGACGAGAGCGAGGCGGGCGTGCCCCGCGGCGACCGCGTCCCACGCACCCGAGAGCGCTTCCATTCCGGAGTGCGCGGACCCGCTCGACAGACCTCCGTGGGTGCGCTCTTGTAGGCCAAGGGCCGACGATAAGAACGCGTAGCTGGGGCCTTCCGCGAACGGTGGTCGCGACGTGCCCCACCAGAGCCCGTCGACCTCGCCACCCGGGTCCCGCGGGTCGGCGAATTCCCCGAACCCTCCGAGCTCCGTGAGCTCCCGCAGGGCAGAGTCGCCTGCGTCCCACGCGAGGGTGAGGGTGTCCTCGTCGCTCCCACACACCGCGACCTGACCCTTGCCGCCGCCCTCCCCCCATGCCGCCCGTGCCTCGGCGATCGGCAGGCGGTAGGCCGGTGCTGCGACACCCACCGCGAGCAGGCCGACGGGCCTGATCGTCGGGCCGGCGGTCGCGTCGGTTGCCGGAGCTGTCATGTTTCGTCCATCTTCCTGTGTCTGTTGACGCGGGAGCTCGCCGGGAGCTCGCCTCGGCTAGCTGCCCGGTGCCTTCTTCCAAAGCGGTCCGGCCGGCACCTTCCCCCCGAGGAGTGCCGTGCCGATGAAGTTGCGTTGGATCTCTACCGTCCCTGCGCCTATGCACAGACCGCGGATGTCGCGGTAGGCGCGCTCGACCGGGTACTCACGGCTGTATCCATACCCTCCGAGAAGCTGGATCGCCTCGTCGCACACGTGTTTCGCAGCGACGTTGCACGCGAGCTTCGCCATCGCGGACTCGAGCGGCGGGGGGGTGCCGCCCGGCCCGGCGAGTGAGAGCGCGCGCTCGAGAAGCAGGCGGGCTCCTTCGAGCTCGGTGGCGGCGTCGGCGATCTTCCACTGCAGCCCCTGCAGGTCCGCGAGGTGACGCGACCCGACCGACCGCTCGTTCATGTAGGTGATCGCGTGCTCGAGCGCACCCTGTGCCGCTCCGACGCACATCGCGGCGTTGCCGCACCTCTCGTGGTTGATGTGAGCGAGCAGCGTCTTAAGACCCGAGTTGTCCGCAGGGTCACCGAAGACGAGCACGTCTTTTGACTCGACCCTCACGCCGTCGAACGCGAGCTCCGCCTCGGTGCAGCCCCTGAGCCCCATCTTCTTGTGGGTGCCCGCGACGCTCACCCCGTCGGCCGACAGGTCGACCACGACCGCCCCGATCCCCTTGCCGCTGCCGGGTTCGCTCCCGGGGAACCTGCACCAGACCAGGCAGGCCACGGCCCTGTGCCCACCTGTCACGTAGTTCTTGTACGCGTCGAGGCGCCAGCCGTCTCCGTCCTCGGTGAGCTTGGCGCGCATTTGGGTGGCGGCGGATCCGGCGTCGGGCTCGGTTATGCCGATGCAGAACAGGTTCCCCTGCGCCGCGAGGGGCAGCCAGCCCTGCCTGAGGTCTTCGTTTCCCAGGTGCTCTATCGCTCGGGGCGGGCCGTTGAACACGAGCTGGCACAGGATTGCGCACGAGACGTCGACCCGGGCGAGCTCCTCCAAGACGATGGAGGCCTCGATGTCGCCCATGCCCATCCCGCCGTATGCCTCACCGATCGTGACTGTGAAGAGGTCGGCTTTCCTGAGCGCGTCGAGAGAGGCTTCGGCAAATTCCTCCGTCTCGTCCCAGTGGGCCGCGTTCGGCGCGAGCTCGCGCTCGGCTACATCCCGGGCGAGCTTCCGCAGCGCCGAGCGGTCCTCGTCTTCTTCGAACTGGACCGGATCGCCCGTCATCGCGTCATCGCGTTCCTTCTAGCGGGCGCGGCCGACTGCCGGAGCGGGGGTTTGGACCTGACACCACTGTCAGGGAAATTACTACACTGGGCACGCATCTCCCCTGGGCCCCCGGTGCCGGACGCGCCCGCCCGAGGGTCCCGATCCCAAAAGAACGAGCGATCCCAGAAGAACGAGCGATCCCAGAAGAACGTCCCCGATCCCAGAAGAACGAGACGGAAGAACGAGGCTGAGCATGGCAAGGGCAGGAGAGCAACGCGAGGCAGTGATCGTCGACACCGTCCGGACCGCGTTCGGGCGCAGGGGTGGGGCGCTCGCCAACTGGCACCCCGTCGACCTGCTCGCATTCACGCTTCAGAATCTGGTGACCCGCACGGGCGTGGACCCGGGTCAGGTCGACGACGTGATCGGCGGTTGCGTCAGCCAGGTGGGCGAGCAGTCGACCAACGTCGCCCGCAACGCATGGGTCGCGGCGGGCCTTCCGCAGCACGTTCCCGGCACCACGATCGACCGCCAGTGCGGTTCGTCGCAGCAGGCGATGCATTTCGCGGCTGCGAGCGTGATCGCCGGCCACTATGACCTTGCGATCGCATGCGGGGTCGAGTCGATGAGCCGGGTCCCGCTCGCGTCGAACGCACGAGGGGGGACCGGGCCTTTCCCACCGTCCTACCTCGAAGTGATCCACGGCAACCTGTGGGCGCAGTTCCGCATCTCGCAGGTGCTGGCGGAGCGCTGGAAGATCAGCCGCGAAGACATGGACGAGTACTCGCTGGAAAGCCATCGCCGGGCAGCCGAGGCCACCGACAGCGGGCACTTCGCCCGTGAGATCCTGCCCGTCCCGATCAAGGACGAGAACGGCGCATTCACCGGCGAGACGCTCTCCGCCGACGAGGGCATACGGCGCGAGACGACTCTCGAGCAGCTTGCCGCACTGCCCGCCGCCCAGAAGTGGGAACCCGACACGGCGCCCGACATCACCGCGGGCAACTCGTCGCAGATGACCGACGGCGCGTCGGCCATGCTCGATCGCCGAGCGTCGCGTCGCGGAGCGCCTCGGCCTGCCGATAAGAGCGCGGCTCGTCCATTTCGCCGTTGCGGCCGAGGACGCGACCCTCGGTGCTGTCCGCTCCGGTGCCCGTCACCCACAAGCTTCTCGAGCGGTCGGGCATGTCGATCGACGACTTCGACGCGATCGAGTGCAACGAGGCGTTCGCCGCGATCGCGCTGATGTGGTCGCGGGCGTTTCACCCCGACCCCGACAAGTACAACCCACGGGGAGGGGCGATCGCGATCGGGCATCCTCTCGGTGCGAGCGGGGTCAGGCTCACCACCACCCTTCTGAACCAGCTCGAGGCGACCGGTGGTCGCTACGGGTTCCAGACGATGTGCGAGGGTGGCGGGCAGGCAAACGCAACCGTCATCGAGCGCGTCAGCTGACGCCGCGAGCGGTTGAGAGCCACGCGGTGGAATTCACCTTCTCCGAGGAGCAGGAGGACTTCCGGCGGGCAGTCGCGACGACGCTCGCCTCCGAGGCGTCTCCCGCCTACGTGAGGGAGATGATCGAGGACCCGGTCGGGGTAACGCCCGAGCTCTGGTCGGCGATGGCCGATCTCGGGTGGCTCGGTGTGCTCGTACCCGAGAGCGCAGGCGGCCTTGGCCTCGGGCTCGTCGATCTGGTGGTCCTCCAAGAAGAGCTCGGCAGACTGCCGTTTCCCGGTCCGTTCCTGTCGTCTGCGGTCGCGGCCACGATCGCGTCCGTGCGTCTCGGTGAGGACGAGCTGCTGGCAGGGCTCGCGTCGGGACCCGATCGCGGCACCGTCGCGGTCGAGGAGCCCGGGCACGGCGACCCGCTCGGCACCGTTCGCGCCACGGCGACAGCTGCGAAAGCTGCGACAGGTGCGACAGGTGCGACAGCTGCGACAGCTGCGACAGCGATAGGTGCAGATGTCCGTGGACTCTCGCCGGCTCCAAGCCGGTCGTCCTGGACGGTGCGGGCGCCGACTGGGCCTTCGTCGTCGCACGACGGCGACGGGCTCGGGACCTTCCTGCTCGAGAAGCCAGGTGGGAGATCCGGTTCCGGCTCTCGACGTGACCCGCAAGGTCGCCCGCGTCGATCTCGACGGCAGGACCGCCCGACGGGTCGGGTCCCGCGGCGACCAGAGCGCGATCTGGCGACGCGTCCTCGACGACCTGGCGGTCGCGGTCTGCGCGGAGCTGGTCGGCACCTGCGAGAGGGCGCTCGTCCTCGCGGTCGAGTACGCGAAGGTCGCACGTCCAATTCGACCGGCCGATCGCCACGTTCCAGGTGATCAAGCACAAGGCCGCCGACATGCTCCACGAGCTCGAGCTGGCGAGGGTGGGCACGCACTACGCAGCTTGGGCGTCGGACGCCGAATCACCCCGACCGCGAGCGCGCGGCCGCGATGGCGAAGGGATTCGTCGCGGAGGCGGCGAACCTGGTCACCGCCGAATGCATCCAGATCCACGGCGGGGTCGGCTTCACGTGGGACGTCGACTGCCACCTGCTCTACCGGCAGGGCGAAGCAGGACGACCTGCTCTTCGGGGCGCAGGGCTACCAGCGCGAGCGGCTGGCGGACCTGCTGCTCGGACCGGTCCGTGAGTCCAGGATCCACGGCGTGTCCAAGCAGGTCCGCACGCCTTCCCGCGGACCTCGGGCGCCTGGATCCGCAGTGGTGGCGCTCAGGCGTGCTCTACCAGATGTACCCGCGTTCGTTCGCTGACTCGAACGGTGACGGCGTCGGCGACCTCCAGGGAGTCATCGCGCATCTCGACCACTTGCATGGCTCGGCGTCGACGGCATCTGGCTGAGCCCGATAACCGTCTCGCCCAACGCCGACTGGGGTTACGACGTCGCCGACTACTGCGACGTGGACCCGGCTCTCGGGACTCTCGACGACCTCGACCGGCTCGTCGCCGAGGCGGCCAAGGTCGGCATCCGCGGTGCTGCTCGATCTCGTGCCCAACCACTCCAGCAGCACGCACCGCTGGTTCGCCAGGCGCGCTCGCCGACCGGCAGAGCCCGTACAGGGACTACTACGTCTGGCAGGATCCGCGACCGGACGGCGACCCGCCCAACAACTGGGTGAGCAGCTTCGGAGGGCCGGCGTGGACCTTCGACGAAGGTCGGGTCAGTGGTACCTGCACAACTTCCTGCCCGAGCAGCCGGACCTCAACTGGTGGAACGAGGCGGTACGCGACGAGTTCGACACGATCCTGAGGTTCTGGTTCGACCGTGGCGTCGCGGGGTTCCGGATCGACGTGTGCCACATGATCGTGAAGGACGCGGAGCTGCGCGACAACCCGCCCGCCACCGAGAGACGACCCGTGGCTCATGCAGGTGTTCGGCCAGAGGCCCGTGTTCAACGCCTGCCGGCCCGAGGTCCACGACGTGTTGCGCAGGTGGCGGCGGATCGCCGACGAGTACGACCCGCCGCGGCTGTTGATCGGTGAGACGAACGTCGACCGGGTCGAGGACATCGTACCGTTCTACGGCATCGGGCGACGAGCTGAACCTGGCGTTCAACTTCCCGTTCGTCGGAGGCACGAGTTCGAGGCGGAGGCGCTCTCGAGCGATCGTCGACAGGATGGCGGAGCTGCTTCCCGCACGGCGCATGGCCCGTCGTGGACGGGATCGAACCACGACGTGTCGCACCTGGCCACGCGCTGGGCGGACGGAGACGCCGCCAAGGTGAGGCTCGCGCTCATGATGCTCCTCACGCTTCGCGGGACCCCGGTGCTCTTCGAGGGCGACGAGATCGGTCTGGAAGACACGACGCATCGAGCGCGAGGACGTTCTCGATCCCGTGGGCCTGCGGTTCTGGCCCGTCTACAAGGGGCGCGATCCTGAGCGCAGCCCGATGCCCTGGGAGCCGGGTCCCGGCGGCGGCTTCACCGAGCCGGGCGTCACGACGTGGCTGCCGATGGGGGACCCGGATCTCTCGCAACGTGTCGGACCAGCGTGCCGATCCGGGCTCGGTGCTCAACTTCGTGCGCGACCTGATCGCCCTCAGGCGGCGCTACGCCGGACCTGCAGCTCGGCGACTCGACCAGGATCCCGGCGCCCGACGGATGCTGGGCGTGGCGACAGAGGCGGGTCGGTGACCGTCGGTGCTCAACATGTCGGACGAGCCGTGCGCGACGTGGCGGGCGTCGACGGGACGGATCGCCGCCTGCACCGACAGGCGCCGCGAAGGCGAGGTCGTGCGACGGGACGCTCGAGCTCGCGGGCTGGACCGGTGCGGTGACGGTGCGGTGACTGCGGGTTGACGGTGCGGTGACCCTGGGTGGTTGACGCTGCGTACTGATGCGTGAGATTCGTTGCGTCTCGGACAGCGACCGACCTTCCGTTTTCAGTTTGACGTTTTTGATACTTCTCTGTGTATAACGCCGTGTATCAAAAACGCCGAAATTTGATCGGCAGACAGGCCCTGTGGATATCGGTGGTGGCAGGAACGGCCAGCCTGCCGCCTTGCACTGACGCTCAGCGGCCATCGGGCCCCGGCCGGCTCACGATGCCGCTTCGTCACTAACCTCGCCGTGTGACTGACGACTCCGGCACCGTTTCCCAGGTCGATCTCGACAGCTTCGATCTCGGGATCCACTACAAGGCCGCCAGGCAACGGATCTCATCTGCTGTGGCCGCGGTCGACGATCCGGCCGCGCGTGCCGGTGCCCGCATGCCCCGGGTGGTCGGTGCACGACGTGGTCGCGCACCTGATCGCCGTCATGGAAGACGTGCTCGCCGGCAGGCGACCGGGCCGCCTAGCGAGGAGGAGACCGCCGCGCAGGTGGCCCGCAGGCGCAGAACATCGAGACGGCGCTGGTGCTCGGCCGAATGGGCGGAGCTCGCGCCGACGTTCGAGGGCCTTCTGTCCGAATGAGGGTGTGGCCCGGTTTCTTGGACGTTTTCGCGCACGAGCACGACGTGATGGGAGCGTTGTCGGTACCCGGGGGCGCGACGCGTACGAGATGCACATTGCGAGCGAGTGGCTGCTGTCGAACTGGAGCCCCGCCGTGCCGGTGCGCGTGAAGATCGGGGAGCGCGAACGCACCCTGTTGCCGAAGACAGAGCCGACAGAGCCGACAGAGCCGGAAGAGCCGGAAGAGCCGGAAGAGCCGGAACAGATCGTTTCGGACGATGACATAGACCTGACCCTCACCACGACGGCGTTCGAGGCTTTCCGGTTCCGGTTGGGGCGCCGGAGTCGCTGCTCAGTTACGGGCGATGGATTGGAGCGGCGACCCCACGCCGGTGATCGAAAAGATGACCATGTTCGGTCCGGAGCCCTACGACATCATCGAGTAGACGACGAGGACCCGGATCCGAATGGATCGGACCGTCAACAACTGAGTCAACAACTAAGAGGACGCCACGCGGGCCCGGAGCTCTGCTTTTAACACCTTGCCCGTGGCGTTGCGGGGCAGCTCGTCGACGATGTCGATCCGGCGGGGGACCTTGTAGTCCGCGAGGCGTTCGGCGACGAACGCCCGCAGCTCCTCGGGTGTCACAGACGATTCGTCCGAGAGCACGACGAAGGCCGCCACGTCTTCCCCGAGGACCTTGTGGGGCATGCCGACGACAGCGGCGTCGACCACGTCCGGGATGTTCGTGAAGCGCGGACTCGACGTCTGTCGCGTGGATGTTGTTGCCTCCCCGGATGATCACGTCCTTCTTGCGTCCGACGATGTAGAGGTAGCCGTCTTCGTCCATGCGCCCAAGGTCGCCCGAGTGAAGCCAGCCGCCCCTTCCAGGTGCCGGCGGTGGCCTCGGGATCGCGGTAGTACTCGCGCTGGCGGCCTTCGAGACGGATGACGACCTCGCCGACCTCGCCCCGAGGGACGTCTTTGCCCTCGTCGTCCACGAAGCGGATCTCGAGCGGGGGCATCGGCTGACCGACCGAGCCGATGCGGTTCAACGACTCACCTTTCGGCATCGCGCAGTAGGCAGGGCCCGCTTCGGTCATCCCGTAGCTGTTGGAGACGGCGGCTTCGGGCATGCGCTTTTGCATCGCTATCAACGTGGCAGGGGGCAAGGGGGCGCTGCCGATCGCACACAGTTGTATCGAGCTCAGGTCCGCCGTAGCGAACGAAGGGTGGGCGACTATCAGCTGGGCCATCGAGGGCACGAGGAAGCACATCATCGGCCGCATCTCCTCGACAGCCTGAAGCCATCGACCGGCATCGAACCGCGGCTGGTAGACACCGGTAAGCCCCAGCTGCATGGGGTTGTAGATGAACCCGATCCCCGCGAAGGTGAACATGGGGCTCGAGTGCAGCCAGCATTTTCCGGAGAAGCTCGGGTTCGGCTCGCCCGGGACCAACGCCGCATTGCGGTGCCGGACAGCGACGCCCTTAGGCCTGCCGGTCGTGCCCGAGGTGTAGAGGATGTCGGCGAGGTCGTCGGGCCCGACAGCAACCTGGTAGGTCGACGCGTCGGATGCGGCCCGGTCTCCCCAGCTGAAGGGGGTATCGGCGGTCGGTGCGACGATGACGACCGGCTCGCGGTCGACAACTGCATCTCGAACGAGGATCTCGGCTGCATGGCGGGCGTTCGCCTCGAGCGTCGTGTCGCAAAGGATCACGCGGACTTCTGCGTGCCCGAACTGGTGGACGAGCTCGGGCCTGGTGAGACGAGTGTTGGTGGGGACCGCCACCGCCCCCGCCTTGTGGGTGGCCGAGTAACCGATTACCCAACGCAGCGCCTCTTCGGCCGGCAGGTAGATCGCCACCCTGTCGCCATGTGCGACCCCGGCCTCCGCCAGTGCGCTGGCCCAGGCGGTTCGACTCGCTCTCCCACTCCGAGAAGGTCATGTCCCCGCCGTCGACCACCCGGTAGGCGAGCTCGTCGGGGAAGGCTCCCGCCATCGCCCTCAGGTGGTCGGTGAGCATGCTCACGGCTCCGTCCAACCGTCGAGGGTGCAGAAGCGCCTTGCGAACAACCACCCGTCAGGGGTACGGACAAGGTCGTCTTCGTACCTGCCTGTGCTCATGAGCGTCGGTTTGTCCTCACGTCGGCCCGCTCGACCGATGACGACGAGTGCAACGTGCTGCTTGGCCGAGTCGCCGTTCACCTCGACCGTGGCGTCCACCGTGACGTGCATGATTCCTCAGGGCACGCGCCTGCACATCTCGGCGAGGGCTTGGCGCCCGCTCGTGCTCGGTCCGCCGGCGACCTCCATAACCCCGTCCTCGGTGAAGTTGGCTGCGAAGCCTTCAGGGTCTCCGCCGTCGAAGCACCGGTTGTAGCGGGCGGTGAGCTCGCGGATCCTCGCCCGGTCGAGAAGCCAGCCGATGTCCTGCTCCACCGTGTCCTCCAACGTCCTCGGGTCCTCGTCGTGGCGACCCTAGCAACGCGCTGGGGCGGGCGGCGGAGGCCGGCGAGGTCAGGTGGTCCCTGACTCGCCCGCAGGTCCGGACGGTTCCAGTTGCTGACGCTCGAACTGCGTCCGGTAGAGCTCTGCGTAGACGCCGTTGTCGCGCGACGAGTTGGGCATGGCGCCCCCGTTCGACGATGCGCCCGTCGTCCACCACCAGGATCTGGTCGGCCTGAAGCACAGTCGACAGCCGGTGGGCGATGACGATCGAGGTCCTGCCGGCGAGCGCGGTGCTGAGCGCGTTCTGCACGGCGAGCTCGGACTCCGAATCGAGATGGGCCGTGGCCTCGTCGAGCACGACGACGTCGGGGGCCTTCAGCAGCAACCTCGCTATCGCGATCCTCTGCTTCTCGCCTCCCGAGACCCGGTAGCCGCGGTCACCGACGACCGTGTCGAGACCGTCGGGGAGCGACTCGACAAGAGGCAGTATTTGGGCCTGCTCGAGGGCCGCGAACATCTGCTGGTCGGTCGCCTCGGGCTTCGCGAACTGAAGGTTCGCCCTGATGCTGTCGTGGAAGAGGTGGGCGTCCTGGGTGACGACGCCGACCACGGCGCGGATCGAAGCGAGTGTCGCATCGCGGACATCTGTGTGGTTGATACGCACGGCACCGGAAGTCACGTCGTAGAGGCGACTGACGAGGTGGCTCATCGTGGTCTTTCCCGCTCCTGACGGGCCCACCAGGGCGACGAGCTGCCCAGGCTCCGCGACGAACGACACGTCGAACAGAATCTGGTGTTGCGGAGCCTGCTCGAGCACGGCGACCGACTCGAGAGATGCGAGAGAGACCTCCTCGGCCGTCGGGTAACTGAAGTCGACGTGGTCGAACTCGACCGTCGCAGGACCGCGCTCGATCGCGATGGCGCCGGGCTTCTCCTTGATCATCGGCTCCAGGTCGAGAACCTCGAACACCCGCTGGAACGACACGAGCGCCGTCATGATGTCGACGTTCACGTTCGAAAGGGCGGTCAGCGGCCCGTAGAGCCGGTTCAGGTAAGCGGTGAGAGCGACGACCGTACCGATCTCGAGCTCGCGGTGGACCACGAGAACACCGCCCCACCCATAGACGAGTGCGGTGGCGAGGGCGGCTGTCAGCGTGAGCGACGTGAAGAACACCCGGCCGTACATCGCCTGGTTCACCCCGATGTCGCGAACCCTTCCGGCGCGCCTGTCGAACTCGGACCGCTCCGTCTGGGGATGGCCGAAGAGCTTCACGAGCAGCGCGCCTGAGACGTTGAACCGCTCGGTCATGGTCGTGTTCATCTCGGCGTTGAGCGCATAGCTCTCTTTCACGATGCCTCCGAGCTTGCGCCCGATACGCCGGGCGGGCACCACGAACACGGGAAGGAGCAGGAGCGCGACGAGAGTTATCTTCCAGGACAGGAAGAGCATCGCGGCGAGGACCAGCACGACGCTCACGAGATTGCTCACGACCGAAGACAAGATGTCGGTGAACGCCTGCTGCGCTCCGAGCACGTCATTGTTCAACCGCGTGACGAGCGCTCCGGTCTGCGTCCGCGTGAAGAACGCGATGGGCATGCTCTGGACGTGCGCGAACACACGGGCGCGCATGTCGAATATGAGACCTTCCCCGACGATCGCAGACACCCAGCGCTCACCGAGCCCGAGTGCAGCGTCCAAAACGGCGAGTCCGGCAGCAAGCAAGGCCAGGCCTTCGATGAGGCTGGTGTCCTTGTGCAGGATGCCACCGTCGATGATCTCCCGAAGGATGAGCGGGTTGATCACGCCAATGACCGCGTCGACGATCACGACGACCATGAACGCGCCGAGCACCCAACGGTAGGGCGCAGCGAAATCGGCGATGCGCCGCAGCGTTCCTGGCGCAAGCTTCACGTCCTTCACCGACTCGTCGCGCCGGAACGACCTCATGCTGAAGCCGTACATCCCCCTGCCACCCGGGTTCATTTGGTCCTCCTTGCATTGGCGCACGGCCGGCGGACCGTGCGGCTCCACCGTAAGGCGATGCCTACGGCAGCGTGCCGGCGACCCTTTGCGGGTACGCTCGCCCGATGCAAAAAGGAGACGTTGCGCCTGATTTCGAGCTTCCCGACGAGACAGGTCAGATGCGCAAGTTGAGTGACCTGCTAGCCAAAGGCCCGGTCGTCCTCTACTTCTATCCAGCGGCGATGACGCCAGGCTGCACGATGGAGAGCTGCCACTTCAGGGACCTCAAGTCGGAATTCGAGGCGCTCGGGGCCCAGCGTGTCGGGATCAGTGGTGACCAGGTCGAGAAGCAGAAGCGCTTCTCCGAGAAGTACAGCTTCGACTTCCCGCTGCTGTCGGATCCTGACGCCAAGGTGGCGGGCATGTTCGGGGCCCACCGCAACTTCTCGCTCGCTCCGACCAGGCGGATGACGTTCATCATCGACACGGACCGCACCATCATCGAAGTCATAAAGAGCGAGGTGCGCATGGGGGTCCACGGCGACCGGGCACTGCAGGTGTTGAAGGACCGCCAGAACGCCTGAGTCCCTGAGCCTCAGCTGACCAACCGGCTCTCTAGACCACCCTGACTTCAACTTGGCAGGCCGCTCCCATTCGGTTCGGCTCGTCCAAGGTGGGCGAGCCGAACCGGCTGAGGTGCTTTGGCGATCCCTTCCGCACGGTAGGGATCTCGAGTTCAGACCGCTACGGGCAATTCTTGTTGATCTTGGCGGCCTTGAAGCCGGCCACTCCGTTGCCGTTCAGGCTCGAACCGCTGTCGCCGGTGTAGGTGTAGAGCGCCTGGTTGTGATATCTCACCTGGAGTCCGCCCGCGGTGGAGACAGTCGTCAGACATTGCGCACCCTTCGGCTTGGTCTTGCCCGCCGGCATCAGCAGCGCCGGCCATACCGAGAGGCATCCTCCCGTGCATGGACCGCTTGGGTGGATGTAGAGGCTGGCGCCGGTGGTGGTGGCGAGCATGTTCCCGACAGGGCTGCGATTGACGACCTGGACAACGACGGCACCGTGCCCGTCCGGACTTGCTGCCTGAGCGGTTTCGAGTCCCGGCACCAAGATCAAGATGGCAGTCCCCACGGCAGCAGCGACGGCCATACCCGCGCGCGGCCAGCCGAACCCTCGTAGTCGTCATCGTTCCATTCCCCTTCCGGTTCCGCGCCGAGCGGCTCTTCCACGGATGTGCGGAGCGTAACCAAATGCCGACGCTCCTCCGAATACCATTTGAGGCTCGGCCTTGTTCACAGGCGGCCCCGAATTACTCGGATTCTTATGGTTTCCAAGGCGACACCAACGGGGCCATGACTGCTCGGCAGTGGTTGATGTGTCTGAGCCGGTTTAAAGCTGTGAGCATGCGGCTCGGTGGCTCAGCGGACGAGCTTTTCGGCCCCGGGCAGCATGTGGTGGCTTACGTCGCCGACCAGGTCGGTGACGATCCTCCGTTCGGCGAATCGCCAACTCCCGTCCACGAGCGAGAAGCGATCTCGGTAGCGCCCCGACAGGATGGGACCGAGCGCCATGTCAGGAGTCGCCTGCAGAACCGTCCAGTACGAACGCGCGGATGCGGTCGTGCCTCCGGGGTCGACATCGATCACCAAATTGGTCACGAGATGCCGTGTACGCGGCGTGCCGTCCTCATGGATGCGGACCGTGCGCCGGTAGATCTCCAAGATGTTGTCGCGGCCGCTTGCAAGCGGGCCATCAGCGGCTCCGAATCCTGCGCCGGCGAGGAGGTCCGCCAGTCCCTCGAGGTCACCCGAGTCGATGCGGTCCGAGTAGGCGGCGATCAATGCAGTTATCTGAGCGACCGCTCGGGGCCACGGATCCTCTGGCACGGGCTCTGACCGTAGCTCTCACCGTCGGCTCACGCCGTAGAGCCGAGACGCCGTCCAGAGAGACGCCGCGGATCGAGACGCTGTGAATCGAGGCTGTGAATCGAGGCTGTGAATCGAGGCTGTGAATCGCCGCTCGACCGAGAGGGAGCCGTGGGTACCATGCGGGCGGCATGACAGCGCCTCCGCTTGACGAAGTGGACCTGACCGACCTCGACCTCTTCGCCTCCGGTTTCCCCGACGAGATCTTCACCGTGCTTCGGTCCGAGGCTCCGGTCTGGTGGCACCGGCCGACGGTCCATACGCCGGGCGGGGTCGGGTTCTGGGTGGTCAGCCGGCACGCCGACGCGATGACGGTCATGTCGGACCCCCACACTTACTCGTCTGAGCGCGCGCCGGGTTGCGAAGGCGGTGGCACGCTCATAGAGGACCTTCCGCACGGCAGCGCGGCGGGAGTGCTGTTCAACATGATGGACGACCCGCGCCACAAGGCGATCAGGAGTCTGGTCACTCCGGCGTTCTCGCCGAGAGAACTGGCGCCCCTCGAAACCGAATTGCGGTCGAGGACTGCCACTCTGCTCGAATCGGCAGGTGCGAAAGAGCGCTGCGACTTCCTGCTCGCGGTTGCGGCGGAGCTGCCGATGCAGGCGACCGCTTCGCTCATGGGAGTGCCGTTAGAGGACCGCCACGACCTGATGGAGTGGTCGAACGCGACGTTGGACCACTCCGGTCGAGAGCTCGGTGAGTCGTCCGATCCGGCCGTCGAAGCAGCAGCAGCGATGGCCGAATACGGCAGCAAGCTCATGAGGGCGAAGAGGGCGACCGAGTGTGGCGATGTGCTCGGGATGATCGCGCACGGTCGCATCGATGGGCCTGACGGGTCCGAGTGCCCGCTCTCCGAAATGGAGCAGCTGATGTTCTTCAGCCTGCTCTCCTTCGCGGGATCCGAGACGACGCGAAACGCCATCGCACTCGGCGTCGCAGCCCTGGCAGAGCACCCCGAGCAGATGGATCTGCTGAGAGCAGACCCGTCGACGATGGTCGGCGCGGCAGAGGAGATCCTCCGGTGGAGCAGCCCGACCCTCTACAACCGCAGGACCGCGACGTGCGATGCGGAACTGTGCGGACAGCGCATCGCAGTCGGGGACAAGGTCACCGTCTGGTGGGCATCTGCCAACAGGGACGAATCGGTCTTCGCAGATCCGTTCCGATTCGACGTGTCGCGCGACCCGAACCCGCATCTGGCATTCGGTTACCGCGGCCATTTCTGCTTAGGCGCTGCCCTTGCCAGGCTCGAGATCCGTGTTCTGCTCGAGGAGCTCGTGGCACGCTTCGCAGAGATCCGGCTGGACGGTCCGATAGAGCGCTTCAGGACGAACAAGCATGCGGGAGTGAAGCGCATGCCGGTCATCCTTCGAAGGAGCTGACCCGCCGGCGCCGCAGCCACCGAATCACTCCCGGTCCCGGAACCCCGGAACTAGGCGGTGGTCGAACACCTGGCGTCGCCGACCGTGACCTGAATGGCCTCGCCTGGTGACGTGTGCCACAGGTAGATGACGGCGTATCCGGAAGCGTTCGTGTTGTAGCTGTACGTGTCGCCTGCGTCCGAAGCGGTCGCCTTCTGGTCGGGCTGATTGGACTCGACGTACACGTCGTAGTCGCCGGCGTACCCGTCGTTAGCGGCGGCAGCGCTCGCGCGGCACCAGGGTCCGGCGCCCGTCGCCGTGGTGGTGGGTGGGGGTGCCGGTTCACCTCCTGGTGCACCGCCGGGGACAAAACGCGTGGAACCCGCAAAGTCGGAGCCGACGATCCGGGCGATCGGGTCCACCAAAGCCGGATCGTTCGTGATGACTCCGAGCTCGCGGTTGTAATCAAGACTTGCGACAGAGAAATTCTGGCTACCCACGAATGCCGTCGTGCCGTCGGCGACGATGACCTTCGCATGTATGTACAGCGAAGCGTCGGTCGAGTACGTGCCCACCTTGACGCCGGCGTCGACGAGTTCGTCGAACGCACCCGCCCACGACGACGAGTACGTCATCACGACTTCGACGTCGACTCCTCTGCGAGCGGCGTCCTCGAGAGCACCCGTGACGTCGGGGTCATCCATCTCCTCGTTCTCAACGAGGAGGGAGTGTTTCGCAGACCCGATGAGGTAGACAAGCGGCGTCTCCGCTCCGGGAGACCAGATCAAGTTGGTCCCTTGCGGACCGGCCTCGGGAGGGCCCGAGCTCGCCCAGTCCGCCGCGAACACCTGCTCGATCGCGGCCACGTCGGAAGGGTCGGTCGTGACGACGGCGAAATCACGCGTGCTCGAGTAGTACTCGCTCGTGAGATTGAGCGTCATGATCGCGGAAGTGTGATCGTCCACGGTGATCGTCTTCTGATGGAAGATCGTGCCTGCGGGCGCCCAGTGCACCTGGACCCCGTGAGCCGCCAGCGCGGAGTACGCGGCTTCGTTCACCGACGCACCCGAGTAGTCCTGGTCCAGGATCACTCGAACGGTGACTCCTCGTCCGGCGTCGGCCTCGAGGATTGCGGCTGATTGCGGATCTGCGAGCTCGTACATCGTCATGTCGAGTCTGCGGCGGGCGCTCGACATCAACGAGTAGATCGGCTGCATTCCGTCTTCCGGCTCGGTCACCAAGGACCACCTCGCCGCTGGAGAAGCCGGCGTCGATGGCCTGGTCCCCGGCTTCGCCGGGTGAGTCGGCTTGCGGGGTGCTGACTTGCCGGCCGCCGAGCCACGCGTCGCGCGGGGGGCTTCCGATGTCGAGCTGTGGCCCTCTGGCGTCTGTGTGGTGGCGCTAGTCGCGGCGTCCGTGCACGAGGAGGCGAGAAGCACGACCGCGACAGCGAGCACATACCTGCGGCCCCGTGCGGGTCGTCTGATGTTCACCGCCGTTTCAGTTCTGAAGGGTAAGGACTTCGGCCGCCAACGTCTCGAGCTCGGCCCTCGTATCCGGAAGCGGTGCGATGGGCGCAAGCACGAACTTGGAGAAACCCGCATCCAGGAATCTGCCGAGGATGGTCCTGATCCCCGATGTCCCTTTTGCGACCAGCCTCGCCGGATCGACGCCGGGCTTCCTAGCCTTCAAGAACGCGGCGAAGCGGTCAGGGATCTCGCCGAACGTGTAGGTCACCAGCGCGCCGAAGTGCTCGGGATCGATGGTGCGCCCCGCGTCCGCGGCGGCCTGTTCGACGACGCGCCGGCTGGCCGCAGCATCGTCCGGGGTGATGAAGCTCGGCAGCCACCCGTCCGATTGCCGGCCGACCCTTCTCAGCTCGGAAGGTGCGACGCCTCCAAGCCAGACCTCGAGAACGCTCTGTACGGGAAGGACGGCGAGTCGGAATCCGTGCACGTGGAAGTGCTCGCCGTCGTGGTCGACGACCTCGCCGCTCCATGCTCTGCGCATCAGGCCGAGCGCCTCGTCGAAGAGTGCGGACCTGTCTTCGCGTCTCACCCCGAAAGCCTGCTGCTCTGTCGGGTCTGCGACTCCGAGCCCAAATGCCGGAAGGAGGCGTCCACCGGAGAGTGCGTCGAGCGAGGCGAGCTCCTTGGCGAGCACCATCGGATTTCGGCCGGGCAGGACCAGGACGCTCGTGCCGAGCTTGAGCCGACGGGTGCGTCCGGCCGCGAACGCCAGCCCTACGAGCGGGTCTGTCGACGGCCCTGCGAGACGCTCGGGGAGCCACAGCGAATCGAAGCCGAGCTCCTCGAGGCTGTCGACGAAGCCCGCGAACCACTCCGACGACCCGCTCCCATGGCCGATTCCAGGGCCGTAACCGATTCTCACCTTCACCCCCCGAGCATCGCAGCTCGGGGGTCCGCTGAGCTACCGGGAGAATTCCGGGCCGAAGCCGTAGGGTGCAGGCCGTGAAGTTCCACGTCGTACAGCCGGTCTCGGCGCCTCGCGAGGCCGTGGTCGCCGCCGTTGTCGACCCGCGCCTGTACGAGTCGATGCACGGCATGCAGAGCCTGGGCACGCCGTCTGTGATCGAGCATAGGGTCGATGGCGACCTGAACCTGCTTCGCATCCGGTACGCGTTCAGAGGACGTCTGTCCTCGGCGGCGCGGGCGGTCCTCGATCCCGCGAAGATGACATGGGTGGTCAACCTCGAAGTGGACATGAAGCGGTATGACGCCGAGTTCCAGATGATCCCTGACCACTACACCGACCGCATCAGGTGCGCAGGCTCCTACCGTTTCGAGGCCAGAGGCGACAAGACAGACCAGGTGATGGACGGCGAGCTCGTAGTGAACGCTCTTCTTGTGGCCGGAGCCATCGAAAAGACAATCGTGTCGGGCTTCAAAGAGCACATCGCCGAGCAGGCGAAGGCGGTCGAGCGCCTGGCGGCCGAGCGGTCGGATTCCTAGGCGATCGGCGCAAGATGACGCTTCCGGTCAACCCTCCGGTCTCCCCGATGCTCGCCAAGCTCGCGCGTGAGCTCCCGACGGAGCAAGGCATGTTCTACGAGCCGAAGTGGGACGGCTTCCGCTGCATAGTGTTCCGCGACGGCGACGAGGTCGAGCTCGGGAGCCGCAACGAGCGACCGCTTACGCGCTACTTCCCCGAGTTGCTCGAACCCATGAGGCGCCAGCTGCCGGAGCGCTGTGTGCTCGACGGCGAGATCGTGATCGCCGCATCAGAAGGGCTCGACTTCGACGCGCTGCTACAGCGGGTCCACCCGGCCGAGTCGCGGGTGCGGATGCTTGCGGAGACCACGCCCGCATCGTTCGTGGCGTTCGACCTGCTCGCTATCGACGACCGCGACATGCGCGCCGAGCCCTTTGCCGAGCGCCGCCGCGTTCTTGAGCAGAGCATGGCGGACGTAGAGCCTCCCCTTTACTCGACCCCGGCGACGACTTCGCCCGAAGTCGCGATGGACTGGTTCCGGCGCTTCGAGGGCGCGGGTCTCGACGGAGTCGTCGCAAAGCGCTCCCAGGATCAGTACAAAGAGGGCGAGCGCATCATGGTGAAGGTCAAGCACGAGCGCACGGCGGACTGTGTCGTCGGCGGGTTCCGGTGGCACAAGCAGGACGGCCAGGTCGGCTCGCTCCTCCTCGGCTTGTACGACGGCTCCGGCCGACTACACCACGTCGGGGTGTGCTCGGCGTTCACGGCGGCGAGGAGGCGTGAGCTCACAGAGGAGCTCGAGCCGTACAGGCCCGACCCGGGAGCCCCGGCGGGGTCACATCCGTGGGCAGGTTCGGCGAAGGGCACGAGGATGCCAGGCGGACAGAGCCGCTGGACCGGCGGGCGGGACCTGTCGTGGGAGGTTCTCCGACCAGAGCTCGTCTGCGAGGTCGCCTACGACCACCTCCAAGGTGACCGGTTCCGGCATGCGACGACGTTTCGTAGATGGCGGACCGATCGCTCTCCGGAATCGTGCACCTACGCCCAGCTCGACGCCGTCGCTCCCGCCGAGCTGTCTGCCCTGTTCGGCGGTCGCTGATCTGCACCGCACCGGATGTGGGTCGGGCTCACGCGGTTGCTATCGCTCCCAGGATGTCGAGGTCCGCTGCGCGCCTCGCGGGAAGGATCCCCGCAACGACACCACATGCTGCGGCCACCGCCAGGTAGATGGCGAGCGTGGCCACGGGGACCCGCAGCAGTGTCAAGCCCTGGTCGACGAGAGAGTGCTGCATCGCCCAGGCGAGCAGAGAACCGACAACCACCCCTGCCACCGCGCCGAGCAGCGCCACGATCACGGACTCGTAGCGCACCATGGATCGCACCTGGGCGCGCGACATCCCGAGTGCACGCAGGAGCCCGAGCTCCCTGGTCCGTTCCAGCACCGACAGAGCGAGCGTGTTCACGATGCCGATGAGGCCGATCAGCACGGCGAGCACGAGGATCACCGAGATGAGGTTGACGATCTGGTTGACCTGGTTGATCGCTGAAGAGTCGAGAGTCGTCTCGTCCTGGATCACCGCCTGGGGAAACCCGACGAGTGCCGCCGAGATAGCCGAACGAACGATGTCCTGGTTGAGACCAGGAGAGCCCGCTACGAAGACACGGGTCGTGGCGGGCCGGCCGATTCCGGCCGGGGGATCGACCGAGGAGAACAACATCCCCCCGAAAGCGTCTCCGTTCTGAAAGACGGCTGCTATCACGAGAGAATCAGGCGCGCCCGTGCCGAAATCGACGTCGAGTCGCTGGCCGAGATGCCAATCATTTGACGCGAGCGCCGGTCCAGAGACCGCCACGCTTCTGCTATCGAGGGCTCCGAAGTCGCCCTGCACCTGACCGAGACTCAAGGCCTTCGGGTATGTGGCGGGGTCGACGACGAACCCGCTGTGCGTGATCCCCGCGACCTTGAACCGCAAGAAGGAAACGGGAACGACGGTCTTGAGCGCCTTCTGCGAGCGCAATCGCTCGACCAGCGTGTTGCCCAGAGGGATGTCGCCGTTCAGGTTGCCCTCGATCACATAAGAGGCGCTCAGAGCGCTCGTGATGTTGGTCGTCGCCGACGCGCGCGCCGAGGACGTGATCACCGCCATGAAGCTAACGAGAGCGACTCCCACGAGCAGGGCGGCTGCCGTTGAGGCGGTGCGGCGCGGGTTGCGCATCGCGTTCTGACGCGCGAGGCCGGCGGGCAGGCCCCACAACGCGACGAGCGGCCAACCGAGCGTTCTCGAAAGTGGCCTGGCAGCAATGGGACTGAGCGACGCCAGTCCCACGAACGCCAGCACCGCGCCCGCTCCGACCATGTCTCCTTCGTGACCCACATTGGCGAACAGACCGGCGAGAAGGAGCCCGAGCCCGACCCCGAGCGTCACGGTGCCGATGACCGCACGCGGTCTGTGCGAGCGGTGCGTCTCGCCGACAGGGTCGTCGCGCAGCGCCGCGACAGGCGGCACCGACGTGGCGCGGAGTGCCGGGAACACACAGGCGACGAGCGTCGCACCGGTGCCGAGCGCGAGGGGCACGAACACCGACACGAGGGGGATGGCCGGCGAGACAGAGGGCAGGTCGAGACCGGCACCGGGCAACACGGCCAACAGCACCACTGCACCGACGATCCCGAGCACCACGCCGACTGCGGCAGCGAGCAGACCCACGACAAGTGCTTCAGCGAGCACCGACACCATCAGCTGCGCTCTCGACGCCCCGAGGCAGCGCAGCAGGCCGAGCTCCCTCGTGCGTTGCGTGACGACTATCGCGAAGGTGTTCACGACCAGGAATGCGGCCACGAACAGAACGATCGCGCCGAGCACGACGAGGACCGTGGAAAGCAGCGAGAACGCCTTGAAGTCCGCTGAGACCGCGAGGTTCTCCAATTGGTCCGAGGTGAGCACCTGGTAGTGAGGGCCGAGCTTGGCCGATATGCGCGAGGACAGGACCGCCGGTGCGGTCCCGGGCGTAGCGGCCACGGCGATCTCCGAGTAGCGCCCGGCGAGGCCGAGAAGATTCTGCGCCGTCGACAGGTCGAATCCTGCGACATGGTCCGTCTCGAGACCCTGAGCGGTGTCGGGGCGCACGACTCCGACGATCGTGAACTCGCTCTCCGGAGCCTCGGCGCCGACCTCGATCTTCTCGCCGATCCTCCAGTGCTGCGCCGTCATCGTGGAGTCGTCGACCACCATTTGACCCGGGCCGGTCGGGAACCGCCCGCTCTTCAGATCCAGTCCCTCGAAGCTGCGCGAGCTTGCGACGGACACGCCGACGGCGCCCAGCCGCCCTTGGCCGGGACCCACCATCGCGATCGGACCTACGACCTGTCCTTCGGCCGCTTCTGTCCCCCGCACCGCCCGTATCCGCGCGACCAGCGACGAAGGCAGAGAAAGGCGGTCACCGAATCCCGGCTCGGGGAAGACCGCGACGGCGAGCCCCGACTCCGTGGTGGCGTTCTGCTGGCGTATGGCCTCGCGGACCGTCGCAGTGAGCACGAGCGTGCCCGACAGGAACGTGACCCCGATGACGATGGCCGAAACGGTGAGAGCGAGGCGCAACTTCCTTTCGCGCGCGCCGCGCAGCACCACGCCCGCGAGCGCCTTCAGCTCTCCAGCTCCTTGATCTGGTCCGACACCGCAGCCGTCGTAGGTTGATCGATGTCTCCGACCAGATGGCCGTCGACCAGGAACACAGCCCGGTCGGTGTGCCCGGCGGCACCGGGGTCATGGGTGACCATGACGATCGTCTGTGCCGCTTCGCTCACCATCCAGGCGAGCAACTCCAACAGCTCTCCGCCCGCGCGCTGGTCGAGATTCCCTGCCGGCTCGTCAGCGAAGACGACCTCTGGACGGCTGACGAGGGCTCTCGCGGCGGCGACCCTTTGCTGCTGGCCACCCGACATCTCGGCGGGGCGGTGAGAGAGGCGGTCGCCGAGGCCGAGACGCGCGACCACGTGGTCGACCCAATCGGCGTCAGGCTTGCGGCCGGCGATCGCCATGGGAAGTGTGATGTTCTCCGCCGCAGTCAACGTCGGGACCAGGTTGAAGGACTGGAACACGAAGCCGATCTTGTCCCTGCGCGCCCGTGTCAGGTCGGCCTCGCCGAGCGCGGAGAGTTCGAGGTCGCCGAGGAACACCTGTCCGGAGGTCACCTGGTCGAGCCCGGCTAGGCAGTGCAACAGCGTGGACTTCCCAGAACCCGAGGGCCCCATGACCGCGGTGAAGCGGCCGCGCGCGAACGACAGGTTCACGCCGTTGACCGCGCACACCTGGGCCTGTCCCTCGCCGTATACGCGCACCACGTCGACGGCGCGGACGGCTGGATCGCTCTCGCTGCAACGACCTGGCATCCCCGCGATCCCGCGCACCGCGTCGTCGGCGGAGACGGCCGGCCGGTCCGGGTCGGGCGCGTCGGGCGCGGACAGCTGATCCTGCGCAGTCTGGTCCACCCTCATGCCCCTATGCCTGAGAAGGTAAGAAATCGTCGAGGAGCTTTGCGAGCTCGAGCGGCGCGTCCCCCTGGATGCTGTGCCCGGCACCTTCTACATGCTCGATCCTGGCGTCGGGACGCCTGCGTCGCAGCTCTGCTTCGTCGCTGTCGTCGACGACAGAAGAAGGTCTCATGCCGCGCACGAGCATGAGCGGTGCGGTTGCGCTGCCTACTGATTCCCACAGCGCGGCGAAGTCAGGGACCGTCGTCGGCCCGTCGGTCCTGAACCGGGCCCAACGCCATACCCAACGACCGTCTTCCAGCTGCACCGCGTTGTGCAGGACACCGCGTCGAAGCGACTGCTCGCTCCGCCCAGGGTTGAACTCGATCGTGCGCGCGAGGATCTCGTCGAAGCTCTCGAAACTCTCGGGGCCGGCGATGAAGTCGGTCACCGCGCGTGACTTCGCACCGGTGACCCCCGGGGTGATGTCGACGAGCACCTGACTGCGCACGAGCTCGGGATGGCGATCCGCGACGAGGATCGAGGTGAGGCCCCCGAGCGACATCCCGACGAGGGCCGCGGAGTGTGGCGCGAGTACCGCCATCGTCACAGCGACGTCGGCGGCCATGTCCTCCACTGCCCTCGAACCGTCGCGCCCGCCGTCTGAGTGTCCGTGACCGGGCAGGTCGATCGCGAGCAAAGGGCGGGCGAGGGCGAGCGCGACGCTGTCCCAGGTGTGGGCGTTCTGAGCGCCTCCGTGGAGCAGGACGAGCTCGGGCTCCGAGTCTCCCCAGACGAGTGCGGAGAGGTTCCTGCCCGAGTCGACCTCGACAGAGGTGCGGCGCACCGACGGCCGGCTGTCGAGGGAGATCCCCATCTCCTCGGCGTTCTGTCCGAAAAGGCCGAACTCGTCGTAGTGAACGGGGTCCCGCCCGGGAAACGCCATCAAGATGAAGGTATCAGTGCTGGAGGGCGCCGCCCCGGCGGGTTGTGGAACCTGTGGGCCGACGTAGGGTGGTCCGATGGTGTCTGAAGTTCGTGCGGTGACCGAAGCTGAGCTCGGCGACTACATCGGATGTCTCAGGACCGCATTCCTCGGAGAGCGCGAGGTCACCGCCGAGGAGGTCGAGTGGAAGGCCGCGCACACCGACCTGGGCCGGACCTTCTGCGCCTTCTCGGACGGCCAATTGTGCGGCACGGCGAGGACGTTCCCCACCGACATGACGGTCCCGCGAGGCGAGCTGAGAGCTTCGGCGATCACAGAGGTGACGGTCCTTCCGACTCATCACCGGCAGGGACACCTGCGAGCGATGATGCAGGCGATGCTCGAAGACGCCCGCCGCCGAGGAGAGCCGGTCGCGATACTGACTGCGTCGGAGTGGCCGATATACAGCCGATTCGGGTTCGGGCCCGCCAGCGAGAGGGTCTCGATCGAGTTGCGCACAGCGGAAGTGCAGTTCGACGGAGCGCGCGCGGGCAGCGTAACCATGGTGGGCGTCCACGAGCTCAGGTCGGTCGCCCCTGTCATATACGACAGGATCCGCCCCGCGACGGTCGGCGCGCTAAGCCGCGACCCCGAGTGGTGGGACAGCCTGCTCAACGTCAGCGTCCGACCGGGGTGGCCGGCGCCCAAGAACAGGGTGCGGGTGGTCTGGCGTGACGACGGCGGTCTAGCGCAGGGCTACGTCGTCTACGACACGACCGAGATCTGGACCGACGGCGTCCCGACCGGCGAGGTACAAGTGAGAGAGCTCTTCGCAGCGACACCTGATGCTTACCGGGAGTTGTGGCGCTACCTGTGCGAACTCGATCTGGTCGCGGTCGTCCGCGCGAATCACCGTCCGCTCGACGAACCGCTCGCTCACCTGCTCGCGGACGGACGTGCGGTGCACACCAAGTCGAAGATCGATCATCTGTGGCTCCGACTGCTCGACGTGGAGAAGAGCCTCGCGACACGTGCGTACACGGCCCCCGGAAGGGTCGTGCTCGAGGTGGAGGATCCGACCATGCAGAAGACCCTCAGGCTCGCTGTCGAGGGGGATCCGACCGGTGGATCAGCCCAAGCGACCGATCAAGAGCCCGACATCGTTCTCGGAGTAACCGAGCTCGGAGCCGCGTACATGGGGGGCGTGTCGTTCGCGACCTTGGCGATGTCGGGCCGTGTCCACGAGCGCGTGCCGGGGAGTGTGGCTCGTGCGGACGCGATGTTCGCTATAAAGCCGCTCCCTTACCTCACAACCAACTTCTGAGCCTCAGGCGCCCGGCACAATGGGAGCGGCGAGGTGGAGGCCTCCTTCTCCTCCCAGGTATGTCGAGTCACCGAAGCTGAACACCCCGCCGTCGGAACCGACGAGCCAGTAGCCGCCGGAGCCGCGGCCGGCCAAGCCGACAATCGCCGCCGACAGTCCGCGGGCAGCCAAGGCAATGCCGTCATCAACCGCCGGAAGGCCGCCACGCCCTCCGGGTTCATGCGTAGAGAAGCCTGCGGGAAGATCGGTGGACCGTGCAGACTGCTGGTTCGGCCGAGCCCTAACTCGGCTCGAGGCGCCTCGCGACATGGAGGACCGATCCCCAGTGCCGGCGCAGGAGCCCATCGTCGCGATCGGAGAGTCTCCGGCGGATCTCGCCGTACAGACGGTCTCTCTGCCATTGCTGCATCGCGATGTGCCCCGAGAAGGTGTCGAGAAGGGCGATGTAACCGTCGGCGTCGTAGACCTGTTCCCAGTCGTAATGGCGCACCAGGATGGGGTAGAAGAGACCCGTTCGCGCGATCTCGGCCGACATGTCCTCCAGCTCTCCCGGAGCGGGCCGAAGCGCGTCCGCAGGCGATCCTTCACCGATCTCCTCGTACACGTCCTGCAAATCTCGGAATATCGGGTCACCGTCTTCAGGGAAGACATGCGACGCGCCCCAGATCGCGAGATGCGCGTCAGGCCGGAGCACGCGCCAGGCCTTGCGGTATCGCGTCTCGGGGTCGAGCCAGTGCCACGAGGTCGCCGCCATCACGAGCTCGTAATCCCGCCCGCTTGGTTCCCAGTCTTCGAAGGACGAGATCTCCACGACGATTTCCGGGAACCGCCCGAGGTGGTGACGTGCTTCGGCAACGAGCTGCTCCGATATCTCGACGCAGGTGATGCGGAATCCACGACCCGCGAGCGGGAGCGTCGCTTTGCCTGTGGCGCACCCGATCTCGAGGATGCTCGCTCCGGCTCGAATTTCCGTGCTGGCGATCAGGTCGTCGAACAGGGCCGGCGGGTACTCGGGCCTGGCACTCTGGTAAGAACCGGCCGCCACGGCGAAGGTGCGCCGGAGCCGTTCACGACGAGCCGCGCTCTGCTCGTCATCTCCTTGCATCGCGGGTTCCTGTGTCATCGTGTGGCTGGCATCGTGTGGCTGTCATCGTGCGTCGTCCACATGTTCGCAGGGCTGGAGTTTCTCGCCGAGTTAACGAGGACTTAAGACGGTCGTCACCCAGGATTCATCCGGCGAGATGGACGGCTTCGAGCACAGCTTGCAGGCAGCTCATACGCAGTTCAGGCAAGCCTCGAACACGTCTCGAGGGGTCGTCAACGTGACCGGGAGCGGCGCGGCGCACAGATATGGTTGGTGACGGCGGTCGCGCAAGAATTCTTGTGCGGAGCCGAAAACCGGATGGGCTGATCTTTTGCAGAACGACGACATACCCCACGAAAAGCGGCGTAACGATGCCGCGCAGGCTCCGGGTGACCCGGACTCGGCGAAACGCGAGCTGGCTGCGAGTCGAGGCCTGGTGAGCCATGCGCTCACCACTGGGCACGGGGTCGCGGCACGACTCGGTCTCGTTGTCTCGAGCACCGCAAACGAGACGGCGCCTGCAGGCACGGTGGGCACCGCACCGACTGTAAGAGGGCTCGAGCCGCCGCGCGACCTCGCCGAGACGATCGTGCCGCTCGAGCGGGCCTTCGCGTTCGTGGATCTGTGCGGTTTCACGCGGTTCATCGCAGAACACGGCGAGCACTCCGCGGTGGACGCGATCGCACGGTTCCGTTCGCTCGTGCGCGAGCTGGCTGTCCGTCGCGGGGTGCGCGTGGCCAAGTGGCTCGGTGACGGGGCGATGATCATCGGGGTGGAGGTGGGTCCCACCATCGCGACAGCCGCAGAGGTGATCGGGCGCTACGACGCCCGGACCCTGGGACTGCGCGGCGGGGTTGCGCACGGGAAGGTTCTGATGATCGACGGGGACGACTACATAGGCCGTCCCACGAATCTCGCAGCGCGCCTCTGCCAGGCAGCGCGGCCCGGAGAGCTGCTCGCCGTGGGTTACAGCGCCACGACACTGCCGCCGTGGGTGAGGGTGCTCGGCACCCGCCGCGTGAACCTTCCGGGCCTCGGCCGGGTAGGGGGTGTGCAGCGCCTTGGGCTCGTTCCCGATCTCGACCTGCCCACGCTCACCCAGCCGACATGACTGGGCCAAGGTCAAGTGGCGCAACATTTACCGATCGGGCTCGGTGTCGTCCTGAAGGCCGTAATCGGAAGCATCATCTTCAACCTCGGCAAACGCCTCATTGATTGAATACCTGAACCGAAGCCCGGCCCAGATGCCCGCGCATGCAACGAGAATGGTCGCTACTCCGATTCCTATTACTTCGAGATACCCCGCCCAAACGACGGTGCTCGACTGTTGAGGGATGTTGTCCATGAAGGTCGCAACCACACCTCCTACGACCGCAGCGATCAAGATGCCCAGCACGACCAAGGATGCGTTGGAGAGCGCCTTAGCGCGTAGAAGGTGCGCGAAGGCAGTCTTGAGTGTTCCCTCGTCAGTCTCGTCGGAGTCGTCGATTACGTCTGTCCAACCCTGGACTTGCCACCAGACAGCAGCGAGGGCACCGAGCAGTAACAAAGGAAAGAGCGGTGTCGCCCACTCGGTCGCTCTAGCGAGGGTATCGGCGATGCTGGGACCAGGCACGGAGGGAACACCCACGAAGACGCCGCTCGCTACGCCCGGCGAGCTCAAAGTGGCGATCACGGCCGCCACCACTTCCGCGGCGACTATCAGCCACGCGGCTGCGACGAGAAGTAAACCAACGATCTCCGCCAGCTCGATCGGCGTCCGTTCTTGTTCGGTGCCGTTCGGAGTCACCGCAAGAGCGTAGGGCTACGTCCTTCCTTTGGATTGGAACGCCCCTTACGTCAACTCCCCGCCGTCCAAACTGTCTTCAGGCCAGGAGTACGAATCACCGATCTCGCGTAGGCCGGACCGGGTCCTTTCGTCACATAGCGCTCCGATCACTCCTGCGCGAAACGCTGTCTCGGAGGAGCAACCGAGATCAGCTGCGACTCGGTACTCGTAGTCGAGATCCGTCCCGAACATGGCGGGGTCGTCGGTGCTGATCGAGCAGAGCACGCCTGCGGCGAGCATCTCCGCGAGCGGGTGGTCGTCGAGTGCGGGGACCGCGCCCGTGCGCAGATTCGACACCGGGCAGACGTCGCAGACAATCTGCCTTCCGGCCAGGTCCTCGAGGACCGAGGGATCCTCGACCGATCTGATCCCGTGCCTGATCCTGTCTGCGCCGAGAGTCTCGATCGCGCCCCTCACGGACTCGACGCCTGCCACCTCGCCTGCATGGGGGACCGATCCGATCCCACCGTGCTTCGCTAGCAGGAAGGCCCGCTCGAAGGGCTCCGGCGGAAAACCGACTTCGGGTCCTCCGAGCCCGAGCCCGACGACTCCCCGGTCGCGGTACTTGACCGCGTAGCGGGCCGTCTGCATCGCCGCGTCGAGACCGAAGCTGCGCGGGATGTCGGGGGTCAGCCGCACCTCGATCCCGAACCGCTCCTTCGCCTCGGCAGCTCCGTCGCAGAATCCGCAGAACACCTCGTCCCAAGAGGCGCCTCCATTTGTCCGCTCCGCCGGTGTGAAGATGCCTTCGATGTAGCAGGCGCCGTGAGACGCGGCCTCTTCGGCGTACGACACGACGACCTGGCGGAAATCCCGTTCGGCGCGGATTGCCGAGGTCGTCATCATCCAGAGCTCGACGAAATGGTCGAAATCCCTGAAGACGTAAAGGCGGCCGAGGTCCTCTTCGTTGTCGGCAGGAAGGGCTATGCCGTTTCGGGTCGCGATCTCGAGCAGGCCCTTCGGACGGAGGGCACCTTCGAGGTGAACGTGGAGCTCTATCTTCGGTACCGGCCCGGGCTCAGGCACGGGCGCGTGTGACGATGATGAACGGGTTGTTGACATGCTGGCTCCTTTTCTGGCGCGTCGAAGAAAGCGGTCGCTTCTCGACACAAGCCGGAGCCTTCAGGCTCTTTCCATCTGGTCAGCCCGTGACGTCGCGCCAGATATTACTGCGGCGTCGTCGCGGCTTCAGGCGTAGGTCCTCACGAGTGAGAGCACCTCGGGGGCGTCAGGCCCGACGCCCTGAAGCGACGTCGCTGACGCATCCTTGCGGCGCGAGGCCACCTCGCACAGTTCGAGTGCGGGGCCGCTGATCGTCGTCAGCGCCGGCTCGTCGGGGACGAAGTCCCATGCCTCGCCCGCCGGGGAGACCAACTCGAAGGCGACGGGACCAGTCATGGTGCGGCCCGCCGAGCTGAAGGCATAAGGGAGGGTCCGCCAAGCGAGCCTGGCGATCTGCCGTATCCCTCTGGACGGTTCGAGCTCGATGTGAAGGGCGCTCGCTATATCGCCCGCGTGGATCCAGGCCTCGGCGAGACGCGTGGTTGCCATCGACCGTGCCGACAGCTCGCCTGTCACCCACATCACGCGTGTGGACAGGTCCATGCCGTCGAGCGCCTCGACCAACCCGTGCGCCGCTTTCGACCAGCGTCCGCGCAACTGGCGGGGTGGAAAGTCCCTTTGTCTCGCGACCATCGTGGCGACGCCATCGTCGATCGATCCGGCCGGCTCGAGTCCCTCTGTGAGCTCCGCCATCACCTCTGCGTATCGGCCGTGCGCACTCCCGATGGCCATCTCGTCTGACTGGGCGAGATGCACAACCACGTCTGCGACATCCCAACCTTCGCAACGGGTCGGGGATCGCCACTGCTCGTCCTTCAGGCCTCCGAGAATGCCTGCCAGCTGTGCGTGTTGAGCAGCCAGGTCCTCGACCACGGGGTCCACGCAGCGAGCCTATGTCCGGGAGCGGGTCGCGTCCGTGGTGCAATTGCCGTGTGCAGCCAGGTCAGGTTTACACGTGGGGCGGTGGCAGGTCATGGTTCCGCTACCTGCGGTGGGTGATCGTCGCAGGGAGCCTGGCAATCGCAACCGTACTGATCTACCGGCACGACTACGTGATCGGGTACATGATCGGCGGCCTCGCCCTTCTCCGGGTCGTCTACCTGGTTGGCACCTCGCGGCGCGCTCTCGCCGGCCGGTCCAGATACGGATCTGGGCCGATGTGGTCGCCAACAGGTGTCGGTGCGGCATCTGGGACCGGCATCAGCGGTCCGGGTGGGCCTGTCAGGTCGGGACCTGCAGGGATCGGCCCTCTAAGCGGATTGCTTCGCGAGCTCGCGAGGCCCGAGTTCGCGGTGGCAGCCCGGGTGATCGGTCTCGCCCCCAACGACATGCGTCGGGCGTTCAACGAAGGCAGGTCGATCGCCGAGTTGGCGGCACGGGCCGGCGTACCGCTCGAGAGTGTCGTGAGCGCGATGGTCGCGGACGCGACGGAGACGATCGACCGCAGGGTCGCCGCCGGCGAGATGTCCGAGCAGCAGGGCCAGTCGGTCAAGGCGAGGATCCCTGTCTGGGCGGGCCGACTGGCCCACTTCCACAAGGGGGATCTTCGCCGCGTCAGGAACTGACGTCGGGCGGGATCCGCGCCAGGGAGAGCGTCAACCGGCTCACGAAGTCCCGGCCATCCGGCCAAGGTCCGGCGCACATGCTCGACCACAGGCTGACGGTCCCGTGAAGCGCCACCCACACAGCAGTCGCGTCGGCAAAAACGTCGCTGCTCGCCGAGACCCCGGCTTCGACGCAATCGCGGATCGAGTCCACGAGCAGACCGAACCCTTCGCCGCCTATCGGCGGCAGTTCCCTGAACGGGAACTGCGGGGGTGATTCGAAGCCCGTGCCCAGATTGGCCCGTGTGAACAGAAGGCCGTAGGCACCAGGGTTGGCGAGGCCGAACGACACGTAGGCCTGAGTGCCGGCAACGAGGCGGTCGATCGGGTCGGTCACCGTCGCAACGGCTTCTTCGATGTGATCGTGCAGGTCGTCGAATACCCGCAAGACGACCGCCGCAAGGATGGCCTCGCGGTCCGGAAAGTGGGCGTAGATGGACGGTGCAGCGATCCCGACCTCGCGGGCGACCGATCTGAGTGTCACCGCTTCTGACGATCCAGTTCGGGTCACTATCGCCAGGGCGCCGTCGACGATCTCGCTCGCGAGCCTGTTCCCCTCGCCCCTCGGATTGCGCCGTCTAAGCGTCCCGGTCGTGCTAGCTGTCCGGTCATCCACCATGCCTCCACTTTACAGTTGTTAGCCAACCAGTATATAGTTACGACTGTAAGTAAACGGTTGTACCCCTTAGATGAGGAGCAGGACAATGTTTTCCCAGGCCGGAGCCCCGACGACGACCGACTACTCCGAGGAAGGCCACCCCGAGCGCCGGTTGATCCTCCTCGTCCTATGTCTGAGCCTCCTCGTTGTGGTGATCGACAGCACCGTCTTGAATACAGCCCTTCCCACGCTCGCGCGCAAGCTGTCGGCCGGGACCTCCGCACTTCAGTGGATCACCGATGCCTACACGCTTTGCTTCGCGGCTCTCCTCATCCCCGCCGGCGCCGTGGGAGACAGATTCGGCAGACGGCGGGCGCTCGTCTCGGGGCTCGTGGTCTACGCACTCGGCAGCCTGGCGGCGGCATTCGCATCGAGCGCCGACGTTCTCATCGCCGACCGGGTGCTCATGGGCCTCGGAGCTGCGTTCGTGATGCCGTCCACCCTCTCGATCCTGAACTCGGTGTTCCCTCGTTCGGAACGTCCCCAGGCGATCGCCGCCTGGTCCGCTGTCGCCGGCGTCGGCGTCGTGCTCGGGCCGACCTTGGGCGGTGCGCTCCTCACCCACTTCAGCTGGGGAAGCGTCTTTCTCATCAACATCCCGCTCGTCGCCCTCGCTCTTTTCGGCGTGACGAGGATCGTGCCGGAGTCAGAGGGCACGGTGGTCGCCTCGACCTGGTTGGAACCGTGCTCACCGCGCTCAGCCTGATCGCCCTAGTCGACGCCGTCATCGAGGCCCCGACACGTGGATGGACTAGCGCGAGGACGGTCGGAGAGGCAATGGTCGGGCTCGCCCTTCTCGCTTCGTTCATCGTGTTCGAGCTCCGCTCCGACCACCCGCTCATCGATCTACGCGTCTTCACGTCGAAGGCCTTCACGGCAGCTGCCGGTGCGGTCACGATCATCTTCTTCTCGTTGTTCGGGAGCCTCTTCGCGCTTACGCAGTACCTGCAACTCGTTCACGGTTACAGCCCGTTGAGCGCGGGTCTGCGCGCACTGCCGTTCGCACTAGCCATGGGAGCGACCTCTCCGCTGTCAGCGATCGCCGCCAAGCGGGCGGGACGGCGAGTCGTCATATCGGGAGGCCTGGTCCTCATGAGCGGCGGCCTGCTCGCACTGTCGACCGCCGGAGTCCACAGCACCTATACGCCCCTCGCAGTGTTCGTCGCAGTGATGGGTGCGGGGATGGGGCTGGTCATGGCGCCTGCAAGCGACATCATCATGTCGACGGTGCCGGCGGACCAGGCGGGCGCAGGAAGCGCGGTGAACGACACCGTGCGCGAGGTGGGCGGTGCCCTCGGGATCGCAGTGGTCGGCAGCGTCGTCGCAGCCATCTATGGCCACGACCTCGGCGGTGTGCTCTCTCGGCACCATGCGCCGGCGGGGGTAACGCATGAGGCGACGGGGTCGATCGCAGCGGCCGACGGCATCGCCGGCCATGTCGGTGGGAGTGTCGGCGGTGAGCTCGCCAATGCCGCACATGTCGCGTTCACGACGGCAATGGGAGCAGGAATGCGGGTGGCGGCGGGAGTCGCGCTTACAGGAGCGCTGGCCTGTTTCTTCGCTCTGCCCAGGCGGCCCGCTTCAGAGCCGGCCCGGTCCGTCTCCTTTGTAGCTGCGCCCGGGATAGAGCGGGCACTTTGCGCCGAACCGGCGGCCTGAGCGCCGATCGGTCAGCGATCCGGTGGGCTTTCGGTGGCCGAGATGCGTGAGGCCACCTCCACCGGGTCTACGCCGAGCTTACGAAGCAATTCGGCCGCTGGGTCAGGACGGCCGCGGCCGATGAGGGCGAGCACGAAGTGATCGGTCTTGATGCGTCCGGTCCTGCGCGGTCCCGCCCGGTCGATTGCGTCTTTCAACACGGCCCTCGTCCCCGATGTGAGCGGAGGAAGACGCCGGGACCTGTCTGCGCGAACGGCGTCGCGCCCCCGAGTCGTTGCGCCGACACAGTCGACGTCGACGCCGATTGCAGCGAGCGCCGCCTTGTCGAGCGCGTCCGAGGCGGCACGCGCTTTTTCGAGTGTGACGCCGAGTGCTTCGACGGCGGGCGCATCGTGCAGGAGACCGAGAAGCAGGTGATCGGTGCCGAGACGCCGGTCCCCGCGCTCACGGGCCTCGTCGGCGGCTGTGTTGAGGAGAAGCTTCAGTGCTTCCCCGTCGGTCCGTCTACCCATGTCGCCTTACCTCCCGTATTTTGCGTGGACCGACTGGCGCGAAACCCCGAGGGCGTCGCCGATCTGCTCCCAGGACCAGCCCCGCTCGCGGGCCAACGCCACGTGCCTCGCTTCGACCTGTTCGGCCAGCCGGTGCAGGGCTCCGACGGCCCTCAGGCCGACGGCGGGGTCGTCCGACTGGATCTCCAGCCCAAGCCCGTTCTTTTCCATGGCTTGTCAGTCTAAACTGACATAAGTCGACTTGTCAATCTAGACTGACAGAGTGTCCGGCGGTCAGGTGCCAGGCCTCACCGTGACATTCACGACCACAGGTGGCAGGGAGACACCCGTCGTGGAACGCAACGCGATGTCGATCTGCGCGTGGCCGGGCGACGTGCCAGTGACGACCAGTGTCTGAAGAAGATGGGCTGCGCCGCCCTTGTCGGAGCCGGCCGGTCCCGAGCCGAGAGTGCCCGAGCTCGGGCTGACCGTCAGCCCGCCCGTCGTCGTGGCGGTCCACTTAGCTCCCGGCCCGTCGGCTGACACTTTTCGCAGGCCAAGCTCGATGGACGCCTTCCCCCCCTCGATCACGGTGGTCGCACCGCTCGGAAGGGAGAAACCGACTGCGGGGAAGCGACCTGTTGGGTAAGAAGGCGGGGCGTCATCGGTTGCGGCACCCCAGGACTTGTCCGGGGTTGCTGACACGGCGAAGTCCAAAGTGCCGCCGGCTGAGAGAATCGACGCCGGGAGCCACGGATCGCTCGATTGGGTGCCGTCGACCGTGAGCGAATGCACGTAAGGAGCTCCGGCGGATGCGTCCGGCGCAGAAAGATCGAGCACATGCCCGTTCGGCAATTCGATCGAGGCTTGCCGAAACAGAGGGCTCGCGAGCGCCAGGTTCGCAGTTCCCGGGGTCACGGGGTAAAGGCCGAGAGCCGCCCAGACGTACCAGGAAGAGATGGCCCCGAGGTCGTCGTTGCCGGGCTCGTTGACGGGTGCGTCGTGATACTGGGTCGTAACGATCCGTCGCACGGCGTCTTCGGTCTGCCACGGGGCGCCGAAGTAGTCGAACTCCCACGGCGACCAGAGGCTCGGCTCGTTCCCCGACCAGTCGTAAGGCTCGAACCGGCCGGCGTTCAACTGGTCGAAGAACGTCTCGAGCTTCGCCGAAGCGACGGCCGGGCCTCCCATCAAGTTTTCGAGTGCAGCCAGATCCTGTGGCACGGCCCACGTGTACTGGATGGCGTTGCCCTCCTCGAAACCCTCCTCGCCCCCCGGTTCGAAGAGGTCTGACTGGAAGGCTGGTCCGGGCGGGAAGCTCCCGTCGGAGTTCCGGGCCTGTATGTATCCCGTCGCCGGGTTGAAGAGGTACTCCCAGTTGTGGGCTCGCTGCATCATGCTCTCGTAGACGGCTCTGGTCACCGATGCCCTGGGCGAACTGGGCGATCGAGAAGTCGTCGATCGCGTACTCGAGCGTGACCGATCCTCCGATCGAGTAGTTGATCGACGTCAGGTCGAGGGAGCTCGCGTTCACGTAGTGCTGAGTCAGGTACTGCGTGAGGTACTGGCGTTCGATCTCCAGGCCATGACCGGATTCGGTCTCGTCAGCCCCTTTGACCATCGCCGCCAACGCGGCGTTCAGGTCGAAGTCGCGCACGCCGAACGCGTAGGCCGCGGCGATGATGGGATCGGCGGAGTCGCCGTTCATCTGGGAGGCGTCGCCATCGGCGATCGCCCACTTCGGCAGCCAGCCGTTTTGTTGCGCGTCGTTCACGAGGGACTGGATCATGTCCGCCGGTCTGACCTGGCGCCACGATCGACAGCAACTCGATCTCGGAGCGGTAGATGTCCCATTCGGAGAAGTTCGAGTACTGGGGCCGCGAGGAGTAGTGGATCCGATGGTCGTCCCCCATGTAATCGCCGTCGTAGTCGCTCACGATGTTCGGATTCAGCAGTGAGTGGTAGAGGGCGGTGTAGAAGATCCGTTGCTCCGATCGGGTGCCGCCCCCGATACGGATCCGTCCGAGGATGCGGTTCCACTGCCGGGTGGCCGCAGACTCGACCTTCTGCAGAGACCAACCCGGGTCTTCGGCCGCGAGGTTGCTCTCTGCCCCGGCGACGCTCACGAAGGAGATGCCTGACTTTGAGCAGCACCGTCCGGTCGGTAGACGTGTCGAACGTGACGTAAGCCCCGCATGCGAGGGCGTCGCACTGACGGGACCCCGGCGAGACCCGAGCGCCGTTCCACGTCCCCTCGCGGCTGTAAGGGCGGTTGAACTGTGCGGCGAAGTAGAGGGTGTAGAGCGTGCCTGTCTGGCAGAACTGGCCGCTCGTCACCTGGCCGGTCAGTTCGTCGTCCCCGACCATGCGGACCTCGGTGGCGTTCACCGGGTTGGCGCTTCCCGCGACCTTGAACAGCACGTTCGCCGACTTCGTCTTCGGGAAGGTGATCTCCGACAGGCCCGTTCTCGTGGTCACGGTCAGAGCGACGTCGATGCCCGACGGGCCGAGCAGCACCGAGTAACGGCCGGGTGAGGCTGACTCGTGCGAGTGAGAGAACGTGTCGGTCGACGACGAGGGGTCCTTGCCGATCGTCCCGACGGTCGGGAGAACCGGAATGTCTCCGTAGGCCGCGCAGCCGGTCCCGCTCAGGTGGGTCAGGCTGAACCCGGAGATGTGGGAATCGGCGTACGAATATCCGCTCCCCGATATCCGGTCAGGTGCAGTGTCGGGGCCCCACTGCATCATGCCGAAGGGGACGTCTGCCGCCGGGAACTCCCCGATGCTCCCCGGTGAGACCCCTCCCGTCCCGGTGCCGGCGAATGCGTCGACCAGGCTGACCGGGTCGGAGACGAGCGATGTCGATGCGGTTATCGGGGCGGCCGTCCGGCTTGCGACCGGGCTGGTTCCGCAGGCCGCGAGGACTGTTGCTGCGAGCACCGTCACGAGGACTGGCGCAAGTACCGTGCCTAATCGTCTGTGCGGTCGACTCACATTCCCAAACGTATCGGCAGGAACCCGATTCAGCCGAGGTCGCAGGGGGCGGGACTCAGGTTGCCGCGTTCTGCTCCACGACCGCGGGCACGTAGCCCCCGTACTCGACACCGTCACTCACTACTACGTTGAGGCGGTTCCCCCACTCGGCGAGGACGTCGTTGCGGTTGAAGCCGGCCGACCACAGACCGAGCTCCCAGGGTCGGGTCGAGCCCGGGGATCCGCCGGCTCCGGTTGACGCGGGGCTCGAAGGGATGAGGCCACTGAACCTGGAGAACATCGCCACATCTTCTGAAAGATTCGAGCCGTTCAGGCTGTAGATGAGCTGCGACTGGTATAGGCCCGTCCCCTCGAGACTGCCGAGTGGCGGCGTGTAGGTGGTCGGGAACGACTCCAGGGCGTGGTTGGCGTGGTCGTATCCGGACGGTGAGGAAGGAGACACCGTCGACGCCCACGCATAGGCCTCGGGGACCGAAGGCGCCGGCTCGTAGGCAGTCCCGCCGGCACCGGGGCTCGAGACAAAGGTGGCGTAGACATGATCGACCGAAGACAGAGCCGCAGGCTGCAGCACCGAGGTCGGAAGCATCAACACGACGTTGTGCCCACCCCCCTGGTCACTGGTGATCTCCCCCAAGGTCGTATCGGCCACCGACTTTCCGGCCGGATCGAAGTTGACGGGGGAGAGGACGGAGAAGTCGGACCAGAGATCCAAGTCATCCGCAGTGCTCGGTGAGTTGTCGTAACAGAGGTGTTGTACGTCGATGACGACCACTTCGGTCGGGTGTGAACTCGCCCATGTCGCGATGCTGGACAAATCGTCGCGTAATGAGTCGTTGCTGAATTGCGTGTGCACTATGCGCCATCCTTGGACGGGATTCCCGGTGTATGCCAGGCGGAAGTCCAGGTAACGGACCCCGTCGTCGAGCTGGCTCGTGAAATCGATGTTCTGTGCTTCTGACCACCGCTTCACCAGCCCGGCGACCCTTGGAAAGATCGGGTTGTAGCTCGTGCACGACGAACCGCTCTGTGTGTCGAAGTCCGAGGCGTCCAAGTTGAAGGTGCCCGCGTCGTGAGCGCCAGGAATCGCGATGTCTGACAAAGGTGCGTCGGCAAACCCGGGATCCCTCGAGACGATGCAGCCCATCCAGGCAGAGGGCTCCGTAGTTGCACAGGTCTTAGCCACAGACAAGGTGGGCCGCGCCGCTCGGGCCGAGCCGTCGGCACCGGACTTGTGGGTAGGGGCGCCGGTGGAGCACCCAGCCGTGACGATCGCCCAGACGAGAACCGCCGGCCATGCCGGCCACCAATGGGCTCCGCTGTGGCTGCGCATCTTCGCCGTCCCTTCCGATCGTCATTCCCAGCGTGTAGCGGGCGGCTCTGATTCTGCACCCGACGACCTCGGTGCGAGCGACGGGCTACCGGCGGGCGAACCGGGCGATGGAGACCGGTGCGAACACGGCAATGATGCCGGCCGTCCATACGAGCGACAGGATGACGAAGTGTCCTGTGCTGTGGTGCAGGAGCGCTTCTGCGCGTGGGCCATCGGCAAGGCATCGCACGGCGTTGACCATGGAGGTGATCGGTTGGTTGTTCGCAACGGCGCGCATCCAGCCAGGCATCGACGCGACCGGTACGTATGCACTCGAGACGAAGGTGAAGGGAAACACGAGCAAGCCCATAGATTGTGCTGCCTGTGCGTTCCCGGCGAACAATCCCATAGTGACGAACACCCATTCGAATGCGAACCCGAAGAGCACGCACAAGCCGAATGCACAAAGTCCTGACAGCAGGCTTGCGTCGAGGCGGAACCCGATCGCAAAGCCGAGGGCCGTAGTGACGGCGAGGCTCCAGACCGACAGGCCCGTGTCCGCCAAGGAGCGTCCGAACATCACGGATGTCCGTGAAATTGGAAGGGAGCGCAGTCGGTCGAAGAAGCCGTGCTCGATGTCCTCGGCGACGCCGGTCGCCGTTCCGATCCCCGTGAAAAGAACCAGCGTCGTTATGAACCCGGGTACCAAAAAGTTGACGTACGGCAGTCCGATCGAACTTACGGCTCCGCCGAACACATAGCGGAAGATGACCAGGAACAGCGCTCCTTGGATGGTGCTCAGGACTATGAGCTGAGGAGTGCGCACGAACTTGCGAACGGTCCGTCCGGCGACCGCCGCAGCACTCGTCCGCAGGCCGGCTCCCGGCGAGGTGTCCAAGGTGGTGGTGACGACAGTCTTTGCAATCCCTTTCTTCCGTCGGCTTTTCAGGCGGCTTGGTCGGGTCGTGGATCGGACGAGCCGGTTGACTGCCCGGTGAGGGTGAGGAACACCTCGTCGAGGGTCGGGCGTCGGAGTGCGATGTCCTCGATGGCGACGCGAGCCTCGTCCAGTGATCGCACCGCGTCCATCAGACGGTCGGTGCCCTTGTCCACTGAGATCGTCACCCGTCGGGTTCCCATATCGACCCGCGGATTCGGATCGATATGGCTGAGAGCGCGTGCGACAACGGAAAGGCTCGCGGCGTCGTTGGTGTGCACATCGATGACATCAAGACCGACAAGAGACTTGAGCTCGCT
Source organism: uncultured Acidimicrobiales bacterium (assembly GCA_963764615.1). Taxonomy (GTDB): domain Bacteria; phylum Actinomycetota; class Acidimicrobiia; order Acidimicrobiales; family CAVXTF01; genus CAVXTF01. The sequence goes on from CAVXTF010000001.1 coordinate 147,833, forward strand.
CGGAGTGCCCGAAGCGATGACCCGTCCGTGGTCGATGATCGTGATATCCCTCGCAAGTTGGTCTGCTTCGTCGAGGTACTGGGTGGTCAAGACGACGTCGGTTCCCTGTGCGACGAGCCCGCGGATCGCGTCCCAGAGCTCGATGCGGCTCCGCGGGTCAAGGCCGGTCGTGGGCTCATCGAGAAGCAATAGGCGCGGCGAGCCCACGAGACTCGCTCCGAGGTCGAGACGTCGTCTCATTCCGCCCGAGTAGGTACGCACCAGACGATCTGCGTCTTCGGTCAACCCGAGTTGATCGAGCACCGCGCTCGCAGCGGCTTTCGAGCTCGTTTGGTCCAGCCCGAACAATCGGGCGACCATTCTCAGGTTCTCGCGTCCGGTGAGGGCCTCTTCGACCGCTGCGAACTGCCCGGCGAGCCCGATCACCCGCCGCACTGCCGCAGGTTCACGGATGGCGTCGAAGCCCGCGAACGCGAAGCGTTCCCGAGTCGGGCCGCAGCAGGGTGGCCACTGCGCGCACGAACGTCGTCTTGCCCGATCCGTTCGGTCCTAGGACCGCGGCGACCCGTCCCTCGTAAGCGACGAAGTCGAGACCGCACAGAGCCTCGACCTTTCCGAATCGCTTGGTGAGGTCGCAAGCCTCGACGATGCTCCCCATGAGACGGCTCCTCTCGACGCTTCGTCCGGGGCAGTCTCATCCATCTGAGTGACTAATGTCAATCAAAGATATGATTGGGTCAGCTAGACGGCTGACAGCTGAGGCCGTAGAGGTATCGTTTTGGCCGTGGACGGCAGGTCGGCGGGACACCGGGCGTTGGGAGGGTCCGCGGATAACAGTTCCCGGCGCGCTCCCGATCCGAACGAGCGGCTTCGAGATGCCGAGCGGTCGCGTCAGCGGATCTTGGCCGCCGCTCTCTCCGAATTTGCCGAGAAGGGCTTCGCGGGCGCACGGGTACGGGCCATCGCTGAGCGTGCCGGCGTGAACTCCCAGCTCATCTCCTACTACTTCGGTGGCAAGGAAGGCCTGTACGACGAGATCATGCGGCGATGGCGTGAGCAGGAAGCCCAGATGGAACGCCGGAATGCGCAGCACGGCCTGTCCTTCGCGGACCTCGTAGACGCCTACGTCAGTGCAGCCCGGGAGCAACCCGAGCTCATTCGCGTCCTTGTTTGGGACGGTTTGAACCAGACCACGCCGGCCTCGGCGCTCAAGATCGAGGAAGCCAAGGAACCACCCGAAGTCGCCGACCTGCGCGGGCGTCAGGCTTCCGGAGAGATCGCAGCCGACCTGGACCCCGCGTACCTTTTGATCGCGATCATGGGTGCCGCTGTCGCACCGGTCACGATTCCGCAGCAGATTGAACATCTCTGCGGGGTTCGAGCAGACTCTCCCGAATTCTTCGATCGGTACTCCGAGCAGATACGGCTCCTACTCAGACACATGAGTGGTACACCCCGGACAGAGGGTCCCGAAAATGAAGCAGGCGGCTGACATCCCCGAGAACCTCCCCGAAAGCGAGATTACGGTCGACGATCCGCGCTCGGACGACATCCGCGAGCTGTTGGAGTTCCATCTGGATTTCTGCAACCTGCACAGTCCACCCGAAGACGTCCACGCAATGGACGTCGAAGGTCTCACCGGCCCTGAGATCACGTTCGTCAGCTTGCGCGTCAACGGCCAGCTGCTGGCAGTGGGGGCACTGAAGCAGTTGGACGCACAACACGCGGAGCTGAAGTCCATGCACACCGTGTCAGCGGCTCGCGGCCGCGGGATTGCCCGCAGGATGGTCGACCATCTCGTCGGGATCGCACGCGACCGCGGCGTGAAGTGCCTGAGCATCGAAACGGGCTCGATGGAGGCGTTCGCGCCTGCTCGGGCGCTCTACGCCAGTGCGGGATTCACTGAATGCGGACCCTTCGGAGATTACGTCCCGAGCGTCAACAGCACGTTCATGACCAAGTTGCTCGACGGCGAAAGCGCGCCGAGTAAGGGATCGGGGGACGGAGCCGGCCGGCGAATCTCCGACGGACCTGCCTAGGTTCCGAGAATGCGTCCACTACTCGGCGAGCAGTTGCTGCAGAACGCTACGGAGCGAGCCGAGCAGCTCGCCATGAATCGCCGGCGAGAACGGTGAGGAGGCTCTGACTTCCTCCGGATAAAGCCATACGGGACCGCTCCGGCGCTCGTCAGGCTCCACGAAGAACCTGGGGAAAACGTGAGCATGTAGAGCCGGGTCGCTGTTGCCCAGGATCTCGTAATTGATGCGGCGAGCAGGTGTGCACGACGACACGGCCTCGCTGAGCAACGACATGTCCAACAGGAACCTCTGGCGACGGCATCTGACATATCAGCGCCGGATTCCTTCCCTGCCGGCTCAGTTCGTTCCGCTCGTGAATCATTGTCCGCTGCCCAGGTGACACCGAACGATCCTTTCACGAGGTGCGACGGCCCAAGCGCCGGTCGATGGCGGTCGCTCCAGCCGCGAGACCGAGAAGCAGCAGCGATACCCAAACACAGTTGAGAATCGCTCCCCCGTATCCGATCTTCGAGACGTCGATGAAGGGGTACGGATACCAGTTCACGATCGCGCCACGGACCAATGTGAACGAGAGCCAGCACACCGGGAACAGGAGGGACCATCGCACCACACGTGCCGATGTGAGCTGGCGGGGTCCGAACATCAGCCATCCCGATACGGCGAGGACAGGTACGACGGTGTGGACCAGTTGGTTGCCGAGCTGATCCCAGCCCTGGAGATCGAGAAGGTTCCCCAACGCGACGTGATAGACGATCCCCGTGACCGTGATGGCTACGACGCCGGTCAACCGGGCGGTAGCGAAAACGATGCCCGAACGTGTCGGTTTCAAAGCGAGGAGTGCCGTCGTCACACCGACGATGAGGTTGGACTGGATCGTGAAGAAGGCGAAGGTGTTGAAGGCCCGTTCTGTGGGAGTCCGGAAGTAGCCAGAGCCGTTGTTGGCGGCGGTGAAGATGCTTATGAGAACGCCCGCGCCTACGCAGAACGCAGTCGCGCCGAACCATAAGCGTGACCACCTGGCGGGCACGTCCAGAACCGTAGCGCCACCGGTTTGCACCTAACGGCGATGCACCGGACGTCGCTTGACCACGGCCGGGGTCACTCCGGTCGGACTCGACAGGCGTGAGAGCGTCTCGATGCAGGGCGACGGGACGGCTACTACCTCGCGAGCTGACGGGAGCGAGAGCCCGGCCGTGATCGTCGGCTGACGTTGGCGACAAATCTGGGCGTTACGGGTTCAGGGCCCCGATCTGGGTCGCGGTCATGCTCGCTGTCTCGGCGTAGGTGTCACCGCTGTTTCCGACCGCTTCACACGACAGCGTTGCCTCGGTCGAACTGGTCACCGTCGCAGCGACCGTCATCGCGACCGTCTGGTCGTCGAGCGGAGCGCTCGAAGGCCCCTCGAGTCCCGCCTCGACCTCGTCTGTGGCCGACCCGAACACGAGCTCGCAAACACCTAGAGAAGAGGTGTTGGAGGGACTGACATTTGCCATCCAACTGCCAGCGTCGATGAGGAAGCTTCCGGCCGGCAAAGTGAGGCTGGCGACCTGCGTCAGCGTGTCGCCCAGGTGGGTATCGGACGTCTGTGCGCTGTAGCCGTTCGGGCCATCGGCATTCCAGCTCAGTCCCGTAAAGCCGGACGGACACTTCGACGTCACCGCAGCGTTGATCACCGACAGCTTGTGAGTCCCGTTGGCCGATGCCGCCGTCTTGTAACAGCCGTGGATCAGCCCATTGCCGTCGGGTATCGAGGCATAGCTCACCCCGCCCACCACCACTGCCGCTGCCACGGCAGCCACGACGGCGAGTCCGAGCCGCGACCTGAGCAACTTGATGTTCTTGAGCTTGGACATCTCTCCTCCTTGAAATTGCCTTCTGGCATGGGGTACCACCGCGTGCCGTCCCCCCCGGGCTGGTCAGTTGATCCTCGCCCCACGAACTGACAGCGCGCTTGAAGCACACTGACAGAGAGCTCCGGCTTGCCCGGAAGGCGCATTTACAATGGATCCATGTCGAGTACCGAGATAGACCGATACCTCGCTGCTCTCGACGAGCCGAAGCGCTCCACCCTGGAGCAGCTGCGACGGACGATTCGGGAGGTGATCCCTGAAGCAGAAGAGGGCATCTCTTACCAGCTCCCTGCTTTCAGGGTTCAAGGCAAGGTCGTCGCAGGATTCGCAGCATTCAAGAATCACTTGAGCTATCTGCCCCACAGCGGTTCTGTGTTTGCGGAACTAAAGCAAGAGGTGGCTCCTTACCGCACGTCGAGCGGGGCGCTTCGGTTCCCCGTCGACACGCCATTGCCGAAGGCGCTCGTGAAGAAGCTGATCGGCGTCAGGCTCGCTCAGGCTTTTCCCGAGTATGCATCCGACGGGGTTCCAGTCTCCCGTCCGTTCGCTTTCGAGTTGAATATCTCAACCCGTCTCAACAGGCCGAACTGACCGAGTGTTGTCGCCTCGCGTCTCGCGAAGTCGAGCCGCCGGTTGACAACCTCGGGCTCGGCACCCGCGGCGTGAAGGGCACGTGCAAGCTCGAAGCTGGTTCGAGCGACAAGAGGCGGTGCGCCGAGCTCGCGGTGCACGGAGAGAGCGCGTTCAAGGTGCCCACACGCGTCCTCGGCCCGCCCGGTCGTGAGAGCGAGGAGTCCGAGAGACTTCTCCACCGAACACCAGAGCACGTAACCGTCGCCGAGCACGATGCAGCGGTCGGCGAAGGGCGCGAGCAACTCGTAGCATTCTGCTGCGACGTAATGAGCTCCGACGAGTGAACACGTTTCGGCGAGCGCCCCCATCAAGAAGAGCCACTCCTGGTCACGGCGGATCCCGGAGAGCCCCGTCCCTGTCAGGATCCCGACCTGCTCGCGAGCCTCGTCGTCGAGCCCGAGCTCGGCCAGGATGACCGACAGTCCGGCTCGCCAAGCCGGCACCTGCGGGTACTGCGCGACAAAGTCACGCCCGGGGTCGAGCACCTCGGCCGCGCGGCCCTGTTCGATGCGCAGCGTGCAGAGCTGGCCGGCGAAGCCCTGGATTGCATAACCGAACACCTCGGGCGCCACACTCATCCCTTCAGCAATGAGCCGCTCGGTCTCGGCGAACTCGCCGCGCGCGAGCGCGCGTCCACCCAGGAGTGCTAGCGACCAAACGCGATGATGGGGGCTCTGGTGCTCGTTCGTCATGGCGGCATAGCGCGCGACGTGGTCGTCGAGCTCGCTCGTCAGACCGAGCTCGAGCTCCGCTACGACGGCCCACGCTTCGCCGGCCATCGCAAGCTCGGCGTCGCCGATCCGGGCCGCGAGCGCACAAAGTTCGCGCGCCATAGGCAGGCGTTCCTCGGAGTTCGCCGGATGCCAAAGCGCCCTCAGCCTGCCGTTCAGGGCGTCGGCGAGCGCACGCGGGTCTCCGAGGCGTCTCCCCATGGTCAGTGCCTGATCTGCGATTGCGGTTCGCGTCTCGGCGTCGGGACTGAAGTAAAGCTCCTCGGCGAGGCGAGCGAGCAACCGCACACGGCCGGGAGTCTCTGTGCCGTCACTGAACGCGAGCGCTTCGTGCATGAGCTCGATGAGCCACTCCGAGACCGTGCCGTACTCGGTCCACAGATGACGCATGGACGTTCCGCTGATACCGAGGGCGAGCTTCGCCAACCGATCGGGATCGTTCAGCTTCCGGTACACCCAAGCGACAACTTCGAAGTCGGACTTCGCCCTTGCGCGCTCGCCTGAGGCGAATAGTGACCGGGCCCGGTCGAACAGCACGTCGGCGCGCGTCGCCTCATCGGCGCCGGCATGGCTCCGGTCGATGAGATCGAGTGCCATGTCGAAGTGCGAGTAGGCATCCTCGTACGCGAGCGACCCGAGGGCGCCTTCTCCCGCTCGCCTTGCGTATTTGATGGCCTTGTCGACCGCCTCAGCGGTGCCGGCAGCCGCGAAGTGGTGGGCGAGCTGTGCCGGCAGGTCTTCGCGATTGTCCTCCACCCTGCGTTCGAGCGCATTGCCGAGGTGCTGATGAAGAAGCGAGCGGTGGGCGGGCCCGATTCCGCGATAGATCGCATCGCGGACGAGCGAGTGGGAGAACAGGTAGCGGCTCCCGCCGTGGAGATGAGCGATACCCGCCGCGTCGATGCCGTCGAGCAGGGTGGCGAAGGTTTCGCTCGGGAGCCGGGTCACGTCCGCTACGAGCTCCGAGTCGAATTCGACGCCCGCCACTGACGCCACCTCGAGAATCTCACGAGCCGCCGGATCGAGGCGGGCCACGCGGCGGTCGATGACCCCGCGGACCGTGTCGGGTAGGTCCACGTGGTCGAGCTCTTCGCGCAACGGGCCTGTGGTCTCGTCGAGCTGGCGCAACAGGGCCGTCATGAAGAACGGGTTGCCGCCCGTCCTGGCCAGAAGCCACTCTCCCAATCGCATCGTGGCGGCCGCCGGGGAAAGGCTTGCGACGAGCGAGTGGACATCGCCAACCTCGAGGCCACGAATTTCGCGGTGTGCCGCCCGATCCTCGTGCCTCAGTCCATTTACGGTCGCAACGAACGCGTCGGCCGACGACAGCTCCGTCGTCCTCACCGTCGCGAGCATGAGCACGCAGACAGGAGGCGCGGCCCGCAGGAAGTGGGCGAGGAGTGCGAGTGTCGACGGGTCCACCCACTGCATGTCGTCGATCACCATCAACACCGGTGCGTCCGCGGCGGTGTGTTCGAGCAGCTCGGTCACGAGCTGGAACATGCGATTGCGTTCGAGATCCGGGTCGTTACCCGGCGCTCGTTCTTCGGGAAGTCCGAACAGGTGCCACAACGGAGTCGCAGCCGCCATCGTCCCGACCAGTGGGCCGAGTGCGGTTGAGAGTGCTTCGAAAGGGACTCCGGCTTCCTCGATACAGCGGCCCCACAAAACCGTCGTACCGCCGCGATAGCAACGCTCGGCGAACTCGGCTGCGATTCGCGTCTTGCCGATTCCGGGCTCACCCTGGACGATCGCGAGCATCGGCTTGCCACGGCACGCCGACTGCCACTGCGCGCCCAGCCAGGCAAGCTCCTCGGTGCGTCCGACGAAGCGGGGGCTCGACACGAGAGCCGCGGCGGGTAGCGCGTGCACGGGCCGGGTTGCCCCGAGGGCGACTAACTCGAGGTCCGGCGCCTGTTCGAGGATCAGCCGCTCCAGGCGCTGCAGTTCGTGGCTCGGATCGAGGCCGAGCTCTTCTCGTAGCGCGACACGCAGAGCGCGGTAGGCGCTCAGAGCGTCGCTCTGGCGTCCGGCGCGGTACAACGCCACCATCAGATGGCCGACCGGTTGCTCGCGAAGCGGGTTCTCCGCGACTAGGGGTTGGAGTGCAGAGATCGCTTCCGCGACGCGGCCACACGCCAGTGCGGCCGCGGCCCACTCCTGCTGGGCGTCGACGCGCAGCTCGTTCAGCCGGATAGCGGCGACATATGCGAACTGCTCCGAGGCGAACTCTACAAACGCCGGACCTCGCCAAATCGCGAGGGCATTTTTGAACATCTCGTGTGCGACTGCATGGCGTTCGAGAGCGACCGCTCGGCGCGCCTCTGCGAGAAGCCGCTCGAAACGATCGGAGTCGAGCGCCTCGTCTTCGACGTCGAGCACGTAACCCGTCGAAACAGTCCGCAGTGGGCAGGGCGTGTTCCCGGTTTCGACGGTGCCGAGCGCCTTGCGCAGCCGCACGATGTGGGTCTGGACGGTGTTGGCCGCCGTGCGTGGAGGGTCGCCACCCCAGAGGAGATCGATGATGCGATCAGCCGTAAGCAGCTGGTTCGCGTGCACGAGGAGCAGCGCAAGGAGCGCTCGGACCCTCGGACCTCGGACCTCGATCCGCTCCGAATCTCGAGTCACGGCCAGGGTGCCGAGAACCCCGAACTCCGTCAGCACCCCTCCCCCACCGCGGCGTCGGTGACGCGCTGTCAGCGTACTTCAAGGGCGTTGTCAGAGGCTAGAGCGAATATTCCCCGAGCGGGAAGAGGGAGGGGCGATCAGATGAGTCGCGAGAGGAAGTCTGTCTGGTCCAAGACGTGCTGCCAGTTGGTGGCCGTCACCCTGGGAACTGGAATCGCGTTGGCCTCACCCTCTTCGGTCGCCTCGGCCAAAGGTGTGACAGAGCTGACCAACTGCTCGTTCGCCTCCTTGGACACCGCGATCTCAGGCGGTGGCACGATCGACTACGAGCAGAATTGCAACGGCAGTTCAGAGGTGGTGTTTCCGACCGAGATCATCTTCAAGGGAACCGTGGACATCGAGGCCAATGGCTTCGGGGTCACGTTCTATGGCTCCGCCACGAGGCTCTTCGACTTGCGCGGCGGCAAGCTCACCATCTCCGGGGTCGAGTTGGAAGGCGGAGAGGTGACGGGTCAGTCCGGTGACGCAGGCTCGGCCGGCTCTCCTGGAGAATCCGGCGCGTCTGGATCATCGGCGACATACGCAGACGGCGGACCGGCGGGGCCGAGCACGGCGGGGGAGAACGGGGATGACGGGACGGCCGCTCCACTCCCGACTGACACGGCGCCCCAAGCCGAGGGTGGGGCGATGCTCGTCGAGAAGGGAGGCACTCTCACGCTGAACGACGACATGGTGAGCGGCTACGCCATCGGTGGTGACGGGGGGCCCGGTGGCTCAGGTGGGACCGGCGGCAGCGGTGGAGACGGTGGCAATGGGAGCGAAGGCATTCCGGGCATTTCTGGACAGAGCGCCGGTGCCGGGGGCACGGTGGGCGGGCTGGGCTACAACGGCGGCGACGCCACGTCGGGTTCCAAAGGAGGCAACGGAGGCAACGGGGGAGCCGGAGGGAACGCGTTCGGAGGCGCGATCTACAACGCCGGGACGGTTGTGATCGATGGCGGCTCGGTCAGCGGAAGCGCCTACGGGGGTGATGGCGGTTACGGCGGCGACGGAGGTGCCGGTGGAGGAGGCGGCACGGGCGGCTACGGCGGCACGGGCGGGTCCGGTGGAAGTGGAGCGGCGGGAGCGCCCAACTCCGCCGGCGGACCGGGAGCCAACGGCGGCAACGGCGGAGACGCCGGGGGGAACGGCAACGGCGCAAACGGCGGCAAGGGGGGTTACGCCGGCGCCGGTGGCGCAGCAGAGGGCGGGGCGATCTACAGCATCGGGACGCTCGAGATCACCGGCGCCGACATCACCTCCTCGCAGGCGATCGGAGGGCTGGCTGGCACGGGTGGGTACTCCCAGCTCGGTGCCGGGTACGGCGGAACTGGTGGCGGTGCAGGAGGCTACGACGCAGCAGGTATCGGCGCGGGAAGTGGCGGATCGGGCGGCGAGGGCGGTGTCGGCGGCGGTGAGGACGATGCCGGCGGGGGCAATGGAGGAAATGCAGGAAGCCCTGGCGACGCGGCGCCGTCCGCGTTGTCTGGAAACGCCGGTGCATGGGGCACCGCGCCCGAGTGCACATCCACGCTCTCTCCGTTGAAGACATGTGCGGGTGCCGGTGGGCCTGCTCTCGGCGGAGGGATCTACAGCACGGGCGCCATGACCGTTGGCTCCTCGGACTTTTCGGGAAACGAGGTCACAGGCGGTGAGAGCCCGGGCGGTTACCAGTCGGGCGCAGCCGGTGGATTCGGTGGTGGCGGCGAAGAAGGCAGCAACGACGCCGGCGGGGGAGGTTCCGGTGGTAACGGTGGGCCTAGCGACGGAGCGGGCGGGACGGCGACCGACGGGAACTCGAATGGTCTGCCGGAAGCCGACGGCGGTGCAGGCGCCAACGGTGTCGCCGGAGTCGCAGGCGCCCCCGCCGAAGGTGGGAGCATCTTCTCGACCGGCACCCTCACCATGTCGGGGGACGCTTCTTCGCCCGAGCTGTACTACGTACGGACCTCCGAAGCCGCGGGCGGTGCCGGTGGCGGGGGACTGTCCGGCGGCTCAGGCGGACAAGGTGAGCAGGGCTCTTATGGCGGCGGCGGCGGTGGCGGCGGAGATGGCAATCCGGGACTGACGGGCGGCAACGGCGGCAACGGCGGCACAGGTGCTGACGGCGGCACGAGTGGAACGGGTGGAGCAGGCGCAAGCGGTGGCTCGGCTCTTGGAGGCGGGATCTACTGCACGAGGATGTCGTTGAGCGACTATGCGCTCTACGAGGACGCCGCCTACGGCGGCACGGGCGGTAGCGGTGGAGCCGGTGGAACCGGTATCGACACCGGTCAGAGCGGTGGCCCTGGTGGTTTCGGGGGATCAGGAGGAGCCGGCGGCAGCAGCTCGACGGGCTCGAGCAACGGAGGAAACGGCGGGACGTCGGGCAACGGGGGAAGCGGCTCGCGTGGCGGCGACGGAGGTGATGGCGGCAACGGTGGTCAAGGGCTCGGCGGTGCGGTGTATTGCACCGGCTCGATCAAGCTCGTCGCAGACACCTTCTTCGACAACAGTGCCGTAGGCGCGACCGGCGGTGTAGGAGGCCCAGGAGGCTACGGAGGCACCGGCGGTGCCGCCGCGGGCAACGGTCTTCCTTGTTGTGCCGCGGGCGGCGGCCCTGGCGGTAACGGCGGAGCGGGTGGCAACGGGGGCGCCGGCGGGAAGGGCGGTAAGGGAGGGAAGGGCGGAAGTGGCGCCACAGCCAGTGGTGGGGCTGTCTACGTACTCTTGGTCCCCAAGGTCGACACGAGCACCTTCAGCCCGCCCGGTGAGACGCCGGACTCCGTCTCGGCCGGTGCGGCAGGAGGCGGTGGTTCCGGAGGAGCCGCGGGGGTGGGAGGAGTCGCCGGCATCGGTGGTCCGGCCGGTTGCCTTCCTTCACCGGGGTCTTGTGGAAGCCCGGGACCTAATGGTGCAGCTGGGAAAGCCGGCAAGGCGGGAGCAGCGGGTGCGGCGGGGGCCTCGGGGCCTCCGGCCACGGACCCCGACATACACGATTAGAGGCAGGCCTGATCTAGTCGAGCCGCCCAATGTCGCGCAGCCAGTCGATGGTGAGAAGCAGCCCTTCATCGAGGCTGAGGGGGTCGTAGCCCAGACGCCTCGCGGTCTTCGACCCGGAGGCGCTGCCTACCGGCCGTTGCTCGCCTGCTTCTCTTGACGCGATGGCCACAAGGGTCGGCCCGAAGATCGCAACAAGCTCGGGGTCGTCCGATGGGGCGACGTCCTCGACGCGGTGGTCCAGCCCTGCCAATTCGCACGCCCTGTTGCACGCCTCTGCGATGCTGACGACGTCATCCGATCGGCCGTCGAGCATGTAGCGCTCGCCGGATACCCCGCGGTCCGATGCGAGCAGACACCCTCGGGCGACGTCCTCGGCCAGGACCCAGCTAACGGGGAATCGCAGGTAGCGCTCAAGTCGGCTCCTGAGTGCTGCGAGTAGGACCCTGTCGAAGCTCGTCTTGCCGAGCGCATTGCTCGCGACCGGAGACGGTCCGAATATCGCTCCGGGATGTGTGGTCACGACATCCTGACCCGCCGCTGCGCGTGCCATCGCCTCTTCGAAGGCGGCCATCTTCGTGATCGTGTAGGGATCGGAGCTCGGCTCCTTCGACACTTGCGCGTCCTCACGGTCGACACCGTCAGCTCTGTCGAAGAAGGTGGACGTGCTCACCGCCACGACGCGGCGCATGCCGAGTGCCGCCGCCGCGTCGAGCACGTACCTCGTGCCGTCGACGTTGACGGCCCGGAAGTCTGAGAGATCCTGGCTTGCCCCGCCGAGAAGTGCGGCACAGTGGATAGCGGAGTTGCAGCCATCGGCTGCTCTTCGCACGTCGTCCGCGCTCGTGATGTCCCCGGGAACGACCTCCACGCCCATCGCGACGATCGGCCCGATGTCGGCCCCCGGACGGGCGAGGGCGCGGACGTGGTCACCGCGCTCTGAAAGGAGCCTGCACACGTTGGCTCCCGTGAGCCCCGTGGCGCCTGTGACGAAGACGGTCTCCGTCATGCGCGTGTCTGTTCAGTATCGGTCTCGAATGCCGCGTCGACTTGCGACGGGTCGTAGGCGATCACTGGTTCTTCAGTCCCGAACACGTCGAGCGTGTGGATGAAACGGTGGAGCCCCATCGAGTTCGCGCACGTGAAGCCGAGCTCGATGATCTGGGCGGCAGTGAATACGCGGCCGAGCTCCCTGTAGAATTCGTCGTCGATTGCGTGGTGGTCGGCGGAGAGCAGGTCCAGGAACTGAACCGCCAGCCGTTCCTGCTCGGTCAGATCAGAGCCACCGGGGGCAACCAGGCAGGCGACATCCTCGTCGGTGATCGAGTCGTGCTTGCGCGATTGCATGCATGGTTGGCACTCGCCGAGCTGAGCGCTGCGGATCCTGATCAGCTCGAGGATCCGCCCTCCAAGGAGGCTCTGCTGACCCCACGCGCCGCGTGCCGCATGGGTCATGAGGATCTGCTGCGTCCGGTAGGCGAAGATCTGAAGAGGGATGGGGGTTGCGTAGGTGCCATCCGCCACGCCCTCCTCGATGATCTGTCGCGTCTTCGGTGCGAGTTCGTCCAGTGGGATCGGTTGGATCCTCGGCACACGCCCCCCATCTCGCGAATTTCGAAGTCAATTGACCAGGAGACTAATGTACTGTCGGCCCGTGCCCCTTGGTCCTTCGTCGGCGCTTCTTGCAGGCAAGGTGGCCGTTGTGACGGGTGGCGGCACCGGCATCGGGCGGGGGATCGCCCGGGGATTCGCAACATTCGGCGCGTCGGTCGTCATCTGGGAGCTCGATGCCGAGCGCGCAGCGCACGCGGCCGAAGAGGTAAAAGGCCTCGGGATTCCAACCGACGTACGGCAATCGGCACAGGTCGACGAGGCGCTTGCCCGCACGATCGCAGAGGTCGGAAGCGTCGACATTCTCGTCAACAACGCAGGCGCCACGTTCTTCTCTTCCATTCTCGACACTTCGGAGAACGGATTCGACGCCCTATACCGCGCGAACCTCAAGCACGTGATCATCTGCACTCAACGCGTCGCCAGATCGATGGTCGAAGCCGGCAGGGGCGGCAGCATCATCAACGTGACGTCGATCGAAGGGGTGCGGGCTGCTCCCGGATATGCCGCGTACGCCGCAGCCAAAGCCGGTGTCATCAACTTCACCAAGACCGCCGCGCTCGAGCTCGCTCCTCACGGCATCCGCGTGAACGCACTTGCGCCGGACATCACGCTCACCGAGGGCCTCGCCTCGATCGCGCCGGAGGGCGCAGAGGAGAGATTCTCCCTCACGATCCCGATGGGAAGGCCTGGGCACGTGGACGATTTGGCGGGAGCGGCGATCTTCCTTGCCGGCGACCTTTCCGGTTATGTGACCGGTCAGACGATCCATGTTGACGGTGGGACGGACGCCGCGGGCGGCTGGTATCACCATCCATCGACAGGCGCATACGTTCTCGGGCCGTCCTGACCACAGCGTCGTAGCCGGCTAGGGCCGGGCGAGTCAGTCTTCGGCCAACTTCTCGATTTCCGCGAATCCGTCTTGCATGCAGGCGACGAACACACCTGGATCGGGCACGGCGGCCGGGTCGGTGCTGATGCCTACCTGGAGCTCGTCGATATAGCTCAGAAGGGTGATGTTGCATGCTGCCCCGGTCAGCGGGCCGTAACCGAAGTTCGCATCTACCACGCGCGCCCGCGATGAACACAGGGCGGGGGGCACCTGGCACGTTGGTCGTCACGACGTCGACCGCCTTCAACATGCCGCCGAACAGGGCTGCCGTGGCAAAACCCGGAAGTCTGTTCAACAGACCTGCGATCGGTTTGGCGAGATCGAGAGCGGGCTCGGACCTTTCCGCGATCACGAGATCGCGCATCCTCACCATCCGCTCCACCGGGTCGGTGACCGATACCGGGAACGCGAACCGCATGGGGACGAACTGGTTCCCACCCGCCACGACATCGTCCTTCGGCCGGATGTTGATCGGCATCGACATGCGCAGCTGGTCCACGGTGACCCCGTGCGTACGGTGGTACCGATCGAGACCTCCCGCGACTGCGGCGAGGAAAGCATCGTTGAGGCGTCCGTTGACGAGTTTGGAGGCCACCTTCATGGCCGGCAGAGATGCGGTGAGAGTGTCGAACCTGATACCCCGCGAGCGGCCCGTCATCAACGGGCTCAGCGGTTCGGAGACCGGACGTAGCACCGCGCGGCGGAGGAGGCCGAACGGGCGATGTCGAGCGTGCCTTTCACGGGGTTCAAGGCGAAGGCCCCGACGCGACCAGGTACGGACCCGAGGGCCGCCCACCGCCGCCGGGCGCGGTACTCGATTCCCGCGCGGATCTGATCCATGGCCGAAGGTCTGTTCGCGACGGGGATCCCAGGCATCGGTCCGGGTGGGCGCGAGGGCTGGCGTTCGAGATCCAAGAAGGCCATCGACAGCTTCATCATGCCGACCCCGTCCGCGAGCGAGTGGTGGATCTTCTGAACGAGGGCGGTCCGACCGTCCTCGAGGTCCTCGAGGACGACCATCTCCCACAGTGGGCGGGAATGGTCGAAGCCGGTCATGGCGAACGGCTCGGCGAAATCGAGAGCGTCCCTCAGCGTGCCGTTCGCAGGCGCACGTTGCCACCTCAGGTGGTAGCCGAGATGGAAGTTGTCGTCGATGACGAACTCCGGAGGGGCCAAGTTGTAAGGCGAGGGCGCGACGAGCTGACGGAGGCGAATCACTGACCGACTTGCCCGCTCGATGCGATCACTGAACAGTTCGCGGTCAGGGGCCTTGTCGAGGATCGAGACGCTCGTTATGGTCGAGCGCAGGAGCGGATCCAGCTCGATCGTCCACATGAGGGCGTCCGGATCGCTCATGCGGCGCTCGAAGTGCAGGTTACGGTTGCTCATACGCCTCCGAGCCGTACCCGCTGGAACTCAATAGCCGGCAACAAAGATTACCAGTCGGGCAATCATCGGACCTGACCTAGTGTTGCACCATGTCTGGGCTCAATCCGACGGTCGAGGGCTTCGACCCCGAGGCCGTCCGTGCCAAGTACCTCGCAGAGCGCGACAAGCGGCTGGTGCCCGGTCGCGCGGCCATCCGTGACCTGAGCAACGACGAGCGCTTCGCCCGCTACCGTGACGATCCCTTCACCCCCGTAGTGGACCGCAACCCGGTCACCGACGAGGTCGACGTCGTGATCGTGGGAGGGGGCATCGCCGGGACCCTGGCGGGAGTGCGTCTGCGCAAAGCAGGGGTGGAACGGATCCGCATCGTCGACCAGGCGGGTGGCATCGGGGGCACCTGGTACTGGAACCGCTATCCGGGCGTGATGTGCGACGTCGAGTCGTACATCTACATGCCGATGCTCGAAGAGCTCGACTACATCCCCACGCGTCGCTACGCGTTCGGCGAGGAGATCCTTCAGCACCTCGAAGCGATCGCCGACCGGTACGACCTCGTGACCGATGCCCTGTTCCATACCGGTGTGACCCGCGCCGAGTGGCTGGAGGACGCTGCTCGTTGGCGGATCCACACCGACCGGGGCGACGAAGTCACCTGCCGCTGGTACGTGTTGGCCGTCGGCATCCTCAACCTGATGAAGCTGCCCGCCATCGACGGGATGGAGGACTTTGTCGGGCATTCCTTCCACTCTGCGCGGTGGGACTACGAGTACACCGGCGGCGGACCACACGAGCCCCTCGACCGCCTGGGAGAAAAGGTCATCGGCCTGATGGGCACCGGGGCGACCGGCATACAGTGCCTGCCGCCGCTCGCCGAGTCGGCGACGCATGTCTATGTGTTCCAGCGCACTCCGTCGGCGATCGGAGAGCGCGGCAATCGACCCACCGATCCCGACTTCGCCCAAGGGCTCGAGCCGGGCTGGCAGAGGGCCCGGATGGACAACTTCCAGGCGATCATGCTCGGCCGACCCGTCGAGGTCGATCTGGTGGATGACGGGTGGACGCACCACTACGCCGCTGTGCAGCACCCCCCTCGCGAAAAGGGCATGACGACAGCCGAGTACCTGCGCAGCGCCGAGGCGCTCGACTACCAGATCATGGAATGGCATCGGCACCGCGTCGAAGAGCTGGTGGCCGACCCGGCGACGGCGGAGCACCTGAAGCCGCAGTACCGGTACCTCTGCAAGCGGCCCTGCTTCCACGACGAGTTCCTTCAAGCGTTCAACCATCCCAACGTCACGCTGATCGACTGTCCAGGTGGGATCGAGCGCGTCACCGAGAAGGGACCCGTCGTAGACGGGAAGCAGTACGAGGTCGATTGCCTCATCTACGGCACCGGCTTCGAGGCCGAGCTCACCCCGCTTTACCGTCGCGTCGGTCACGAGATCGTCGGTCGCGGCGGCGTCACCCTCGCCGACAAGTGGGCAGGTGGCGCAGCGAGCCTGTACGGGATCATGAGCCGTGGGTTCCCGAACATGTTCGTCATGCCGGCGCCCGGTCAGCAGGCGGTGGTGACCGTCAACTACACCCAGCTTGCGGTCCTCGGCGCCGAATTCGTAGGTGGCGCCATCGAGTTGCTCCACAAACAGTGTGTGGATGTGTTCGACGTGAGCGCCGAAGCCGAAGAAGCGTGGACGCAGAAGATCGTCGAATCCTTCGTCGACGCAAGTGCCGTCATGTCTCTCTGCACGCCGTCGCGGATCAACAACGAGGGCCACCCCGAAGCGTTGAATCCCCGCAACGCCAACTACGGCCGCGGGATGGGCGACTGGTTCGGTTACCGCGAACTTCTCGAGCAGTGGCTCGAGGCCGCAAAGTTCGACGGCCTCGATCTCGAGGTCCGACAGACAGCATCGTGAGCGAGCGTCAACGCGTCGCCGTCGTGACCGGGGGCGGGGGCGGAATAGGAGCTGCGATCGCAGAGGAGCTCGGGCGCGGCGGCTGGTTCGTCGTCACAGTCGACCCACTCGTCACTCTTGACGGTTCCGAGCGTCTGCCGGAGCCCGAGCAGACAACAGCCGGTCGCATCGTTGCCGCGGGCGGGTCGGCTCGAACCTCGTCAGTGTCTGTCACCGACCTCGAGGCGCTCCGCGGCCTGTTCGCAGAGCTGGTCGAACAGCACGGCGGGCTCGACGCCGTCGTCAACGTCGCAGGCATCACCCGGCCGACCTTCTTCGCGCAGGGCACCGAGGACGACTGGCTCGCTGTGCTGTCAGTTCATCTCGGGGGCTATCTCAACGTGCTCGAAGCTGCGGTGCCGCTCATGGCGGCGACCGGGCACGGCCGCATCCTCGGAGTCACATCCGGGTCGGGGTGGAGAGCAGCCGATGCCGGCGCGTACAGCTGCGCCAAGCGTGCTGTCGCCGCCCTCACCTGGCAGTTGGGACGGCTGGCCCCGCCTGGTGTGACGATCAACGCGATGTCGCCGATCGCTGCCACCCGCATGGTTGCCGCGGCCCTCGAGCGCGCTCGTCAGGCTGGCAGGTCGGGCGGTGGCGGGATCTCCTTCATCTCGATGCCAAGCCCCGAGGACCTCGGGCCGCTAGGCGCGTACCTCGTCGGTGACGGATTCGGGTGGTGCACCGGCCGCGTGCTCTTCTGCGGCGGGTCGGAGATCGCGTTGGTAGAAGAGCCACGCCTGCTCGAGATCGTGCGGAGCGACGACGTGGTGTCCCTCGCTGGGGTGCTCGAGGCAGTCATCCCGCGCGCGCTCGCCAAAGCCGAGGCCACCCAGGCGAGCGCGGGCGGCGGCAACCCCCGGTTCGGGCCGATCTTCGACGAGCCGGCTCCCGTCGAGATCGCGTCAGCGGACATCCGGTCGTGTGCGGTCGTGAGCGACCGCACACAGCTGGCAGCGTCTCTCACCGCTGCTCTCGAATCCCGCTCCATAACCTGCCACCGCGTCGGGATCGCTCGCGGCTTTCGCGAAGCCGCTACGGCGCTGAGCTCCCTTGTCGAATCCGCCGGCCCGATCGACGCGGTTGTGATCGCTCTCGCCGGCGCGCACGAGAAGGACAGCGCGACCGGTGGCTGGGAGAGGGTGCTCCACGAGCACGGCGGGATCATAGAGAACATCCATTCGGACGCCGCATGGGCCAGAGCGGTCGCCGATCACGCCGCCGGCGCGAATCGCCACGTCCATCTGGTGACCCTCACCGATGCCGTCACCGCAGGAGGGCGTAGCCGCGCCCAGGCATCGGTGCAGCTCGCTCGGGCGGCCGCAGGTGCGACCGAAGGGCGCGTCACGGCATTCGCCGCGAGCATCGAGGCTTCTGAGTTGCGAGCCGCCCGCCCGGCCGGAGAGCTTGTCGCCCACCTGCTCGGCCACCCCGAGTCCGCGGCCCTCGCGGCCGCGGAACTGGTCGTGGCAGATGGATGGATCGGCCTCCGCAGCCATCCCCGACCGGTCGGCAGCATCACGTTCGGTGGTCCCGGCATCCCCGATTGGCTCGACGCCACGCTCCACGAGATCGTCGGCGTGACGAGTCAGCCGCTGAACATGGAGGCCTGATGACACCCCGGCCCACCCTCGTCGTGGACGCACACGTGCACATCTGGGACCCCGCACGAACAGACTGGTATCCGTATCTGTCACGCCCTCCGGAACACGGACCCGGTGATGTGTCGAGGATGTACCGCCGTTTCGACGTAGACACATATGAAGCCGAGTCGGCTGGGTGGAACGTCGAGAAGTTCGTGAACGTCGCCGCCGCGACCGGCGTTCACTCGATCGAGGAGACCATCGAGCTCGACGACAATGCCGAGGCTAGGGGTGGTCCCGACGCCATCATCGGCGGTCTGCCTTCGACCGAAACGGTCGCGGAGGCGATAGATGTACTCGATAAGCAGATGGCCGCCCCGCGATTCCGCGGTGTCCGCCCGATGGGCGGCATGGACAAGCCGGTCCCGGACGCCGCAGTTCTTCACGCTCTGAACGAGAGGAACCTGGTGTTCGAGCTGATGGCGCATCCCGATCAGCTCCGGAGGGCGGCGACGGAGCTCGCCGGGTTCAACGACCTTGTGGTCGTCGTCGAGCACACCGGATGGCCCCGTTCGGATTCCGACGAGGAGCGTGCCATTTGGAGGGATGGCATCGACGCGCTGGCAGACGTCGGGGACAACGTGCTCTGCAAGCTGTCGGGTCTAGCGATGCCGTTCGGGTCCATGAGCGTCGACGCCTTCGGTCCGTGGCTCGAGTACGCAATCGCGGCGTTCGGTGTCGACCGCTGCATGTTCGCAAGCAACTTTCCGGTCGACTCGACGTGCGGCACGTTCGACGCTCTCTATGGCACGTTCAGCGACGTGACAGCCGGTTTCGACAGCGAGTCGCGCGACAAGCTCTTCGCGACGAATGCCGAGCGCGTCTACCGGATTTAAAGTTCGTTGGTTGCCTCTTGCTCCAGCGACGCCGAGGGTGCCTCCAAATATGCCGGATTCGCCACGCGCAGCTTGTCGGCCACCGTGGCGCGTACTGCAGCGCGCACTTCTTCGCCGCGCTCGGCGAGCTCGCCGGAACGTATAGCCCTTGCCAATGCCCCGTCGTCGGTGACGCCAAGACGATGCAGCCGCTCGGCATGAGCCGCGCTCTGCGCGGGACCGAGGATCATCTCGCGCTGGACCATTGTTACGACGTTGGCCGCCACCCGAGCCTCGAAACGGCGGCGTCCCTCGGTGTGTGGAATCACCTCGGACTCGAGGAACTCTCTAACGGCATCGAGGAGTTCGGGTGCGCTCGGGACGTCGTGTGGTGGCATCGACGTCATGGCAGCATCTCGAGCAGGTCCCATTCGACCTCTGCCACGCGTCGGCCGATCGCGGCCAGCTCTACGGAGCGCACGACGCCAGAAAGGTGTGTCATCACCTGCACGATGCAGATGATGCCCCAGCGCATTGTCTCGAGCACCTGCCACCAGTAGAGCGCGTCGGGATCGACGTGGCGACCCGCGGCACGCTCGTAGGCTGAGACGAGTTCCTCGAGTCGACCGAAGCCCCCGACCGGGAGGGGAGAGCCGAAGCGCCAGGACTTGACGCACAGCCATCCCAGGTCCTCGAGAGGGTCACCGACGTGGGCAAGCTCCCAATCCAACACTGCTCGGATGCCCTCGGGCCCGACGATGAGATTGCCGTTGCGGAAATCACCGTGCACCACGACCTCGGACGAGCAAGGAGGTCGGTTGGCGCGCAGCCATACGAGCCCGAGCTCGAAGGCGGGATGCGGCTGTCCGAGCTCGTCCAGAAGGTTCTCGAGCCGATCGAGTTGGTCCCCCTTTGGCAACTCCGGCACTTCGGCCGGAGGGATCCGGTGGATAAGGGCGAGCACCTCGCCGCACTGGGTGGCCATGGCGGCACGCGCACCGGCCAGTCGATCGTCTCGCAGGATCCGTCGGGGGATCGTCTCGCCGTCGATGAACTCGACCACGACGAACGCTGAACCTAGACCGGCTTCTGGTCCGCCCGCTGCGACAACCGTGGGCACTGGCGCACCCACGGCGGCAGCCGAGGAAAGAAGCTGGGATTCGAGTCGCACACCAGAGGTGGGGGCACCTGGAGGGTCGCGTCGAAGCACGTAGCGGTGGGCCTCACCATCCGCGAGCCGGGCTCTGAAACGCCAGCTCTCACGCGACGACCCTCCCGCGAGCCGTACGAGGTCGTCCACCGTCACTCCCGGACCGAGCCGAGGCTCGAGGACAGCGCTCAGTCGCTCGCCCAATTCAACGTCCGACATCGCGCTCAGGCGCGACATGCTACCGAGCGACGACGCCTGTCGCCCCTTGCCCTCGGGACCGTGCATGCACGTATGCTGCGCGATCGCTCTGCGTCTCGAACCTCACGACGAGTACATGCACGAGTTGGGTCCTGAACCCAACTTCAACGAGTCCA
Organism: uncultured Acidimicrobiales bacterium; assembly: GCA_963764615.1. Taxonomy (GTDB): domain Bacteria; phylum Actinomycetota; class Acidimicrobiia; order Acidimicrobiales; family CAVXTF01; genus CAVXTF01. Next base: position 168,561 of record CAVXTF010000001.1, read on the forward strand.
TGTACTTCAACGTCTTCGATACCGAGCGGCGAGCCGGGGGCTTCTTCCGCCTCGGGAACCGGCCAAACGAGGGCCGTGGAGAGATGACGACGTGCATCTACCTCCCTGATGGGCGTGTCGCGTTCATGTTCCGGCGCCCCCAAGTGACCACGAACGACGAATTCCACGCGGCCGGCATGCGCTTCGAGGTCATCGAGCCGTTCGCCACGCTGCGTGTGACATTCGAAGGAAGCGCCGTCCTCCTCGACGAGCCACTGGAAATGGCCAATCCGAGCGCCGCGTTCAGCTCCAACCCCCATGCATCGTGCAGGGTGGACCTGACCTACCGCGGAATCGCGCCGATGTACGGGGGAGAGCCGGAACGTCCCACGGAAGCTCTCGGAGAGGAGTTCGCCCGTGGTCACTATGAGCAACTCGTTGCCGCCGCCGGAGAAATCACGGTCGACGGAGAGCGCACCGTCATCGAGGGGTTCGGTCTGCGCGACCATAGCTGGGGGCCGCGCTATTGGCAGGCGCCCCTGTACTACCGATGGCTCACGGCCAACTTCGGCCCCGAATTCGGCTTCATGGGCTCGCGCATCGCACGCCGAAATGGTGGCGGAATCCGCACAGGCTTCGTGTGGGACGGGACCGAGCTCCATCAGTGCGACGACCTTCGGGTGCGGACTCAATGGACTGAAGCCCACCGTTACCATCGGTTCGTCGAGGTCGAGCTCACGGCCGGCAAGCGGCTGTGGAAGGCGCGGGGGACCGTGCTTTCGTTGATCCCGCTGCGCAATCGCCGCCACGATGCAGAGGCGAATACCCTTGTCACCCGCATCTGCGAAGGCCTCACCTGCTGGACGCTCGAGGACGGGCGCGTCGGCTACGGCATGTCGGAGTATCTAGACCAGGTAGAAGACGGGGGACCGGTCGGCGTCGACGAGTAGGACCGCCTGGCAACCTTCGTTATCGGTGGATGTTTGCCGCGAGGACAGTCACCGCAACACAGCGGGGAATGGTCCCGAGCGGACCAGTTGTCCGGGCAGGGGATGCCCCAATTTGTCTGCTAGCCAGCGCGAGGCTTCGAGCAGCCCGTCGACCCGGACACCGGTGGCGATGCCCATCCGGTCGAGGAGATGGACCAGGTCCTCACTGGCGATGTTGCCCGCCGCACCGGGGGCAAACGGGCAGCCTCCGATCCCGCCGATGCTGGCGTCGAGTGCCGCCGCCCCTGCTCCGACTGCGGCCACCGCGTTGGCGAACCCGGCATTGCGAGTGTTGTGCAGGTGGACTCTCACCGGCAGCCCGGTGTCGGCGGCCACGTCCCGCACCAGCAGCTCGACCTCCGGAGGGACGGCGCAGCCGATGGTGTCGGCCAGGCCCACCTCTGAGGCCCCGGTCGCTGCCAATCGGCGGGCGAGATCTCTGACCCGGTTCGGTGCCACAACACCCTCGTAGGGGCAGCCGAAGGCCACCGCCAAAGTGGCCGACGCACCTACTCCGGCCGCCATCGCCTCCAACGCAACCAGCGTCCACATGGCCACCGCATCCTCTACGCCCATCCCCTGGTTGCGGCGGGAAAAGGTCTCGCTCACCGGCACGACGACGTTGACCTCATCGACTCCAGCGGACAAGGCACGCTCGAGGCCCCGCTCGTTGAGGACCAGACCCGCCAAGCTGGAGCCGGTCCGCCGGGAGACCCCCGCGATCACCTCCTCGGCGTCGGCCATGGCGGGCACCCGGTCGGGCCGGACGAAGCTGACCGCCTCCACCCGGGTGACTCCTGCGTCCAGAGCGCGCTCGATTAGAGCCACCTTGAACTCAGTCGGGAGGTGAACAGGCTCGTCCTGAAGCCCATCGCGAGGTGACACCTCGATGAGCTCCACCGACGGAGGTGGAGCGGTCTCTTCGGAGCCGCTCACGTGGTGGGGAGACTGATGTCGCGGCCCAAGTCGCGGGCTGTTTCGCCGGCGCGGCCCACGACCTCGACTACCGGCTCGGGACGGTCGTCAAACTCCGTGCGCAGTGCCCGCGACATCACCGCGTGCTGCAGGTACAGGGCGGCGATGTAGGTCAGCTCGAGGATCTCTTCGTCCCCCAGGTGTGCACGGAGAGCGTCGAAGATCCCGTCGGGCACCCGTCCCCGATCCAGTACCAGGCAGTCGGTGTAGGCCAGGACCAAGCGCTGGGTCTCGTCGTAGCAAGTGGCGGCCGCCCAGTGAGGAATCGCCTCGATGATCGCCTCATCCGCCTGCTGCGCGCGCAGCGACTTGCAGTGCTGGGAGAAGACGAACTGGCTGCCGGCGGCCCAGCCCGCCCGGGCCTGGGCCAACTCGCGAAGCGTCGGGTCGAGGCGCCGATTGGGACTCTGGTACAGGCCGAACCCCTGCACCGCGTGCTCGAGGACGTCTGGCACCAGTGCGAACACCGTCCACCAGTCACCTCGAGACCCCGTGGCGGTGCCAGGCTCGGCCACCGGATCGCGTCCCTCGAAGAGGTGCTCGTACATGACCTGCACGATGGGGGCTTCGGCCTCGGCCTTGGGCACCTGGCGCAGACGGGGCACCGCAGCCTCAGACTCGCGCCTGATCGACGGCCCGGGCCGGTCGGTGGCTCACGTCCTCCGGGGTGAGCGCGCGCGTCCAACATGCAAACTCGAGGAGGATTCCATCGGGATCCTGGAAGTAGATCGAGCGGATGAAGACCCCGGGGTGCAGGTCGTCGCTGATTCCCCACTCGCTGTCGTCATGATTGGCCACGTCGGTACATTCCACGCCAGCCGACCGCAGACGATCACGGTATTCGTCGATTCGCTCGGGCGGGACGGCGAACGCGACATGGTTCATCGAGCCCATAGCGCTAACGAGGCTGCCTTGGTCGGGGCGCCCGGTAGGACCGGAAATGCCCGGTGCCGATGGCGGTGCGTCCGGGAACCAGAAGAACGCCAGGGCATCGCCGCCGCCGCAGTCGAAGAAGAAGTGCTGCCCCATACCGGCAGGCAGCTCGATGGTCTTGACGAGCGGCATCCCGAGCACGTTGGTGTAGAAGTCCACCGTCCGGGCCATGTCGCTGCACACCAGGGCAAGGTGGTTGATCCCGTAGAACTCGAATCCGTTTTCCAATGCCCTGCTCTCCTCTGTCATCCCATCCAACGCTAACTGCTCGTTGCCAGAGCGGTCGGCCCAACCGGAGAACCCGGAAATATCTACACTCGAGCGCCGTGACCACGAGGGAGCGGACGGGTCCCTTGGTAGGGCTGCGCGTCCTGGAGCTTGGCAGCTTCATTGCCGGGCCGTACGCAGGCCAGTTGCTCGGCGATTACGGCGCGGAGGTCATCAAGGTCGAAACCCCGGGCCAGGGCGACCCCATGCGCACCTGGGGCGTCACTCACGAGGGCCAGGGATTGTGGTGGCCGGCGATCGCGCGCAACAAGCGCTCGGTTGCGATCGACATGCACCACGCACACGGACGGGAGCTCGTCCGGCGGTTGGCCGCCCGTGTCGACGTCGTGCTCGAGAACTTTCGACCGGGGCGGCTCGAGGATTGGGGTCTCGGCTACCACGCGCTCCGGAGCGACAACCCAGGCATCATCGTTGTCCATGTGTCGGGGTTCGGGCAGACCGGCCCCCGTGCTACCGACACCGGCTTTGGGTCGATCGGCGAGGCAATGGGCGGTATACGGGCAACTACGGGCGACGCAGATCGGCCGCCGGCCCGGTCCGGCATCAGCCTCGGCGACGCGCTCGCCGGTCTCTTCGCCGTAGTCGGCACCCTGGCGGCTCTGGCCGAGCGCCACGCCAGCGGTCGGGGGCAGGAGGTCGATGTCGCCATCTACGAAGCCGTGGCGGCATTGATGGAGTCGACCCTCGCCGACTATGAGATTGCCGGAGTCACCCGCCGCCGCACTGGTGGCGTCCTTCCGGGTGTGGCTCCCTCCAACGCCTATCCGACAGCCGACGGTACCGACGTGCTGATCGCCGCCAACGCCGATTCCGTCTTCGCCCGGCTGTGCGATGCCATGGGACATCCAGAACTGGTTCGAGACCCGCGGTTCAGGGAGCATTCTGCACGTGGCCGCCACATGAGAGAGCTCGACGACCTCATTGCTGATTGGACACGCACTCACGAGACCGACGCGCTGCTCGAACTGCTCTCGGCACACAGTGTGCCTGCAGGTCGCGTTTACACCGCGTCCGACATGCTGAGCGACTCGCACTATCTCGCCCGCGCCATGGTGGTCCGAGCCGCGGCCCGCGCGGGTTACGAAATACCGATGCCCGGAGTGGTACCGAAGTTCTCCCGCACGCCAGGCGGCGTCGCCGACGTCGGACCTCAACTGGGTGAGCACACTGAGCTGGTCCTACGCGAGTTGGCCGGCGTCGAGGACGCCGAGTGGTCCTCCTTGGTGGCTGAGGGAACGGTGGCTTGAGTTCCCGATCTGACTCGATCAGGCTGCAAAAAGGTCACGGTGCCGCAGCACGGCGACGGCCCCAGCGGCGGTCGCCACCCCCACCGCGACCATGACCCAGGCAGCCGTTGCCTGGAAGGTCTGCACTGGGACGAGACCTATGTGCCGGAATGGCGTCAGGTCGATTATCCACTTCGGTATGCCGAGCACCGAACCGACCAGATACCAGAGGAACGTCGCACTGACGAGCCCGTAGGCGATTGCCGCGCTTGCACGTGGCGCGACCGCGTAGGCAAGTGCAGCGATACCCAAGAAGAGAAGCGAAATGGGTATGCCGTTGGCGCCGGCTTCGAGCATTCGTGGAAGCGAGACGTTGACCCCCTGGGATGCTGCGCCTGCCCAGGTGAGCAGGCCGGCGAGAACAGACAGAGTGGCGGCGGCGAGCGCGGCGATCAGCAACCGCCCGCCGAACCAGCGGCGGCGGCCGACCGGAAGGGCGAACAGCGTCTCCAACCGTTCCTCGGCTTCCTCCTCGCGGGCGGCACCGATCTGCGAGCACACGAACAGGCAGACGGCCAGGATGACGATGATGAACACGAACGCCAGGTATCCCGAGGGCGTGACGATCGATCCGGTTCCGAACTTGGCGAAGTCCTTTTGGATCTTCGTCGAGACCCCGGCAGACGAGATACTCGTCGAGATCTTGCCGAGGATCACCGAGAATGCAGCGAACCCAAACATCCAGGTGGCCAGACTGCCACGCTCGCTGCGCAGCGCCTGCGCTATCGGCGAGGACAGCAGCCTCAGGTGCGGCGCGGCAGTGTCTCGCGCCGGGAGGATCCCTGCGCCGACGTCGCGGCCGGCGTTGATCCGTGCGGCGATGGCGACGAGAGGCACGCATGCCGCGACGGGCAGGAGCAGAACAGCCGGATGGGCACCGGTAAATGGGCGCAACTCCTCGGCCCAGCCGAGTGGTGTTGCCCAGCGAAGCCATGCACCGCCTGCCCACGTGTCGGCGACAATTCGGAGGAGCCAGAACAGCACCGCGGCAGCACTGGATAGAGCGATGGCGACGCGACGGTTTGGCGCGAGTTGGCTCGCGACCGCACCGATTCCGACGAACACCGGCACGACCGAGACAGTCGCCAGGGCCAGATAGGCGGAGCCGGCCACGGGGAGGCGGCCCACGACGAATCCCGCAAACTCCGCAAACCAAAGGATGAGGGTGCCCGCCCCGATGGCGGCCATCGCCGACAGATAAGAAGTCCGACGCGGGACGCATCCGGCAAGGACGATCTCCGTCCGCCCTGCATCCTCCTCCGTGCGCATGGCCCGGACCGCGGCAAGCACTCCGAAGGCAGCAGCAGCGAGAACAAGCGTTCCACCGACGCGCCATGCGCTGTACCCGCCGACCGTCACAACGTCATAGGGGTAGCCGTAAAAAAGCCGAATGGCGTCGTTGCCGGCGAAGCTGCGGGCAAATGCAATCCGATCGGCCTGGGTCGGGTAAGTGCTGCGATAGGCCGACGACTGGAGCCATGAATATACGGCGAACACGTAGGCGAACGCGACGGTGCGGGTCCTCGCATCGAGGAACGCTCGCCGAAACAGCGCAGCACCGGCAGTTGCTCTCCTGGTCGGTGTGAATCGATGAGCGCGTAGGGGGATGGGAGTGTCAGTTGCCGGCATGACCGTCCGACGAGTCGTACTGATGCAGGAAGATCTCTTCGAGCGACGGTTCCCGGCTGGTGAGAGTCGCGATCGGAAGCTGACCCAGTGCGGCGATCAACGGCTGCACGGGACCGACCACCTCGAAGCGAAGCGCGCTCGGCCCCACAGCGGACGCATGCACTCCCGGCAGTTCCGGGATCTCCGGTGCCGGACCATCGAAGGTGACGTCGACCGTCTGCGCGCTCAGATGCCGTAATTGGGCGAGGGTGCCCTCCTCTACAAGGCGACCGTTTCGCAGGATGCCGACGCGGTCGCAGAGCGCCTCGACCTCGCTCAGGATATGCGAGGACAGGAAAACGGTTTGCCCGCGCTCCTTTGCTTCTTGTACGCACTGGCGAAAGACCATCTCCATCAACGGATCAAGGCCGGCGGTGGGCTCGTCCAGCAACAGGAGATCGGCTCTGGTCGCAAGAGCGGCGATCAGCTGCACCTTTTGGCGGTTTCCCTTGGAGAGCGCTCGGATCTTCTTGCTCGTTTCGAGCTCGAAGCGCTCGATGAGCTCAATCCGGTAGGCCGCGTCGACTCCCCCGTGCACCTGACCGAGGAACTCGAAGGTCTCCGTGCCTGTCAGTGAAGGCCAGAGGAACGGCTCGCCTGCTACGTAAGCGACCCGCCGATGCGCCGCAACGGGGTCCGCCCACGCGTCGATGCCGAACAGTTGGCCCCGGCCGCTGGTTGGCCTATGGAGTCCCAGCAAGAGCCGAATAGTGGTCGTCTTCCCTGCGCCGTTCGGCCCTAGATACCCATACACCTCCCCCTTGCGGACGGTCAGATCGAGTGAGTCGAGGGCCAGCGTGCCGCCATAGCGCTTGGTCAGCGCCTCAGTGCGGATGGCAGGTTGTCCGGCGCCTTCAGCGTCTTTCATCGCGCCGCTCTCTCCCTTGTTGTCCGGTTCTTTTTCGAACTCGCGCGGCTGGAGTGCTGGAGTTGATCGAGCGCGGTGTGCGCTTGGCCCGCCAGCTCCGCGCTCAATAGTGGCTGCGAGTAAAAGTCCACCTTCGCTCCCAGCAATCGCAGATGCCCTTCGGGGCTGAAGATGTCGGATCCCAACGCTCGGGAGAGTTGCTCGCGCATGGCGAGAACACCCAACTCCATCGCGACCAGCAGGGCCGCGTATGCCCGCGGGTCTTTCATCTGTCCTAGATGGTGCTCGGACAGCCAGTCCTCACAGAGCTCGACCATCTCGTCGAACATCGAGTCGGCCGAAGGAGAGCCGTCGACCATGCAGCGTGCGAAGTACTTGAGCAGAAACAACATCGACGGCTGGGCAGTGGACATGAAGCCTGGGCCGGCCATCCGGCCTTCGAGAACTGCCTGCTCCTTGATGCGCATCATTTGAGTCAGGGCGTAGGCATCACACGCTGCGCGAAGGTCATCCTTCGATCCGAAGTGGTGCCGGACGAGCCCACCGGACACGCCGGCGGCTCTGGCGATCTCGCGGATCGTCGAGCTTTCGACCCCTCGTTCTGCGAAGAGGCGCAGCGCGGCATCCCTGATTCGCGCCCGAGCGGTGAGATCCTCGAAGGCAGGTTCCGCAAAAAGGCTCTCAGACATCGTCTCGCCCGCCCCGGCTAACCGGCATTGGAACCAGCATTGTACGTTTGTATCAGGTTCCTATACCCGTGTATAGGGACGAAAGTCCATTCCCCGATCGCGGTCCCACGGGTGATCAGTGGGCGGAATTCGGTCCCGTCTTCAGCAGCTGGACCTGACCCTGAGTGGTGACCGCCGCTAGAGCGGGTTGATTGGTGCCTCCGTTCACGCCGTCCGTGTCGGCATAGATGGCACCGGCGTCGCTCACAGCGATGCCCGACGGCGTGAACGTCCCGGACAGGCCGGGCAGCGAATTCAACCTGAACGTGACGATCGGCGCGAGCTGATCAGACACGACGCGGTCAACTGCGAACCGGCCGTAGTCGGCTACTAACACTGAGCCGTCAGGAGCGGCAGTCAGGCCGGCCTGGGCGACGTAGGTCTGCCACGTCCTTAGCACTCGACCCCCTGGGGTGAGCTCGATGAGCAGTTTGGGCGAGGAGTTGGCCACGTAGAGGTTTTCCGCGTTGTCCACTGCCACAGCACTGGGGATGAACGCGATGTGAGCGCCGTCGATAGCGAGCACTCCAGGACCTGCTGCGACGACTGTCGTGAGGATCCCGTCGGATGAGACCTGCAGTCCCGCGCTGTCGACGATGTAGAGCCGACCTTGGGCATCGAGAGCCACTGCCACCGGATGATCTACCTGAGCTCGGACGGCCGGTCCGCCCGATCCTCCGGACCCGGACCCGCCGTTGCCCGCCACAGTCGAGATCGTGCCCGACGGAGAGATCGCGCGAACACGGTTATTTCCGGTGTCGGCCACATAGATGGTGCCATTGGGTGCCACCGCCATGCCGTCCGGGTCGTCAAGTTCCGCTTTGGTCGCCGGTCCGCCATCTCCGCGGAATCCCGCCCTGCCCGTGCCGGCGACAACTTCGAGTTTGCCATCAGGTGTCCGGCGCAGAATCTGACTGGTGCCCTGGTTGGCAATGAGGACGTTCCCATTCGACGCTACGGCAAGTGCCTCGGGTCGGTTCAGGTCGGCTTGAATTGAGCTCGATGGTGTGGGCACCGAAGATCGCGCCGGTGCGCGAATCTGCGTAGCGGGCCCTCTTGAGCCGATGCTCACTCCGAGACCTGTTCCGATGCCGACGAGAGTCGCGAGAACGATGATGGCGATCCATCGATGCCGGCGCCGTTGACGCCGTCGGGCCTCCTCAATCATGGCCTGCTCGTCCATTGTCGCAGTGAGAGGGACGCCTGTGAGTGGTTGCCGGGGGGTTGGGTCACGAGGAGCCTGCGCCGGGACGAGATCAGGGTCCGGTTCGATCCCCTCAGCTTCTGCATGATCTTTCGTTTTCATCACCACCACCTCAGATCGACGAAGCTCATCGGGACTATCACCCCACCATCACCCACTCTCGTCGGTTTCGATAGGGTCGAAAGTCCCTAATGCTACTTTAACTAGCACCATAATCCGTTTTTCACTATCGGCCGTGTCGAACTGGTGACGCTGAACGAACAGGTCACGCTGCGCGAACAGGTGGCAGAAGAGATCCGTAGCGCCATCGCCGACGGGCAAGCTCATCCCGTCGAGCGCTGCCACCCACCGGCCAGTTCCTGGCCTGCAGCTGTTAGCGGTAGCGCAGTCCGAGTCGTGACCACGACAGCGAGCAGCCACAGGGGAGGCGCGGCAGCCGCGCAGCGCTCGGCGAGGCCAAGGATGGCGCCATGGCTTTCGAGGGCGTACCAAACGGCGAGCCCGAGGGAGAGTCCCGCCGCTGCACAACTCGGAACACGCGTCAACAACAGCGCAGGATGTCGTCGATGCGAAGCGAACACCGGCCAGGTACAGCAGGTCAGTGCCGCAGCGATGACGGCGAGCTCATGCGAAAGCGAGTAGCCGACACGCGGCTGACGGAATAAGGCGATCGACAGCGTCGCGACACCTCCGCCGGCGAGCAGAACTCGGCCGGCGGCTCCTGCGGGATGCAAGCCGAGCGCGGCGAGCAAATAGCACAAGCCCAGACCAGCCAGAGCCGAAGTCATTACCCACGGATACGTCGCTCCAGCTCCGGCGAGTTCGCTTATGGTGCCGCGGACCGGGTTGTAGGAAGCCGGCTGTATCGCAGTGGCGACGGAGAAACCGCCGATGAGCAGCACCGGGGACGCAATCCCTGCCGCTACCGCCCACCAGGGGATCGCCTTCACCGTGGAATCCTAATGCCGGACACGATTAGGCAACCCACAAGAATTGAGTTCCCATGTTGTGACTTCCGGCCCGGGTGTCCGAGCCCGCAAAGTGCGAGGCTGGTCAGACCGAATCGAAGGAGAACCAGAGATGGCTTTGAGCATGCGCGGTGTTGAGGCCATAGAGATCCTGGACTCTCGAGGAAGGCCAACCCTTGCGGTCACTTTGACGCTCAGCGACGGCGCCATCGCGCGAGCTGGCGTGCCGTCCGGCGCGTCGACAGGCTCTCGGGAGGCGGTCGAGTTGCGTGACGGCGACCCGGGGCGATACGGCGGCAAGGGTGTGCTCAAGGCCGTCGCCAGTGTCAATGGCGAGATTGCAGACGCGATCTGCGGTCGAAGCTTTTCCGACCTGGCAGATCTGGATCGCTCTCTGATCGACCTCGACGGAACCGATAACAAGACCCGATTAGGAGCGAACGCGATTGTGGGTGTCTCGATCGCAGCCGCTCGAGCGATAGCCGCTGCAAAGGGAATCCCGTTGTGGCGAGCGCTCAACCCTTCAGGTGTGACGCCACGGCTCCCGGTACCGCATTTCAACGTGGTGAACGGCGGCGTGCACGCGCCGAACAACCTTGACTTCCAGGAGTTCATGATCGCTCCGCTCGGTGCACCGAACATAGCCGAAGCGGTTCGCGCCGGTGCCGAGGTCTATTCGGCGATCCGAACGCTGCTCGAGTTAAAGGGCATGACGACTGGGCTCGGCGATGAAGGGGGCTTTGCCCCCCAGATCGATCGTCCCGAGGAAGTTCTCGCCATACTCGTGGATGCAATCGAGACGGCTGGCTACCGACCAGGTCGAGAAGGCGTCGCGATTGCCCTCGATCCCGCCTCCAGCGAGTTCTACTCGGATGGTTCGTACCACGTTGCCGGAGAGTCACTTTCGAGCGACGGCATGATCGAGCGTTACGCCGAGATCGTCGAGCGCTATCCGGTTTGGCTCATCGAGGACGGCCTAGCCGAGTCGGATTGGGACGGCTGGGAACGCCTCACCGTGAGGCTCGGAGAAAAGATCGAACTCGTCGGCGACGACATCTTGTGCACCAACCCGGCGATCATCACCGAGGCGATCGCGCGCAAGATTGGCAACGCCTCGCTCATCAAGGTCAATCAGATCGGCACGGTCACCGAGACGCTCGAGGCTATGCGCATCTGCCGGGAAGCCGGCTGGTCACAGTTCGTCTCGCATCGCTCAGGCGAGACCGAAGACACCTTCATCGCCGACCTGGCGGTGGGTTCGGGTTGTGGTCACCTGAAGAGCGGCGCCCCTGCCCGCGGCGAACGAGTCGCGAAGTACAACCGTCTGATCGAGATCGAGACAGCCGAGTCGATGCCGTACGGTTTGGCCGAATCAAGCCGTCAGGGCAACATGGTCGTGGCGACAGATGTGCCGAACCACACAGGATCGTCGGGGATTCCGTTGCGGTGAAGATCTACATCTCGTCCGACATGGAAGGCACTGCGGGGGTGGTCGATTGGGACCACGTTCGCCCCGGTACTAACGATTACGAGTATTACGTCGGGCTCTTGACGAACGAGATCAATGCCGCGATTGAAGGGGCGATCGAAGCTGGAGCCGATGAATTCGTCGTGAACGACTCACATGGAAGAATGGCGAACCTTCGTCCCGGTGCGCTCGCAGGAAGGGCGAGCTACCTCTCGGGCCGCTTCAAACCTCGATACATGATGGAGGGCCTCGACGACTCGTTCGACGCTGTCTTCTTCGTCTCGTATCACGGATCGATGTCATCTGCGAACTCCGTCCTCTCGCACACCTACTTTCCCCAGGCCTTCGCAGAGGTGACTCTGAATGGTCACGTCGCTGGCGAATCGGCTATCAACGCCCTGGTCGCCAAGGCCTACGGCGTGCCCATCGTGCTCATAACGGGAGACGTCACGACTGCAGCCGAGCTAAAGCAGTTCTGCCCGGGAATCAGGACAGCTGTGGTCAAGCGGTCGATCACGCGCTTCGCTGCTCAATCCCTCCATCCCGACGAGGCGAACCGGCGTATCCACGAGGAGGCGCGTCGTTCGGTCGAAGACCTGCCAACCGCACGACCCCCCGATATCGCCCTGCCGGCCACGCTCGGGTTGCGCTTCCACAACACCGATCATGCTCTGCTGGCTTCTCGTGTGAACGGAGTCAGGCGGACCTCCGACCTAACGGCCGAGATCGAAGAAGACAACCCTCTCGAGCTGTTCACGACTTTCATAACGGTCGTGCTGCTCTGCCGCGGGCTCGTCGAGTGATCTGCCGAAGTGAATGCGCTGAGCCGAACTGGTGGGGCCGCTGACCGACAAATCGATCTGCTGTCGGAAGCTCCATCCGATGCCAGTCTCGTTTACCCCTAAGTCATATTGGACGTTCCACTATTCGGGCGCCTCACCCTGCATGCGCGTCGGGGCAGGGAAGGCAGGCGGTCCCAAACAGGACAGAAGTGAACATCGGAGGTAGCGGGCGATAGGGCTTGGAGGTTGGATCGCCCCTTGGGAGCTGCACCCGCGGCGTCACCTCCCGAGAGCAGGCGCCCGCTAGGCATTGAGACCCTAAGGGCGCAATGGTGGGAATTGCGCCGGGACCCAAGCGTGTCCTCCGTCAGAGGTCATGAGAAGGGTGCTGGGACCGTTCTCGTTTATGGCGAAGCCCCGTTCGGGGTTCACGAAGCCCACTTGCAACCAAATTGCGCCGGCTTCATGAGCCACCACATCCCAGTTTGTGCCGTAATCGAAGGTCGCGATTAGATCGCCGCCGGCGCCACCCATGATCACGACGCCTGGAGCGGGGCTTGCAATGCCGGTCGCGTCAGGCGGAAAGACGGGTGGCGGTTTGGCGGCCGGCTGAAACGTCGAACCGCCATCGCTTGACAAGTAGAGGTGGAGGTGGTCGGCCCCTGTCATGGCGACTGCATCGCAAACTTCCACGAGATGCAATGCATCCGACGCTGCGAGGAGGGACGGTCCGCTGCGACAGGGGGGAGTCCAGGGTGACCACGCTCCGCTTACCAGGTGTGAGCCCCCTAGAACGGCTTGATTGAAGTCGATTGCCCATCCCGTCTTCCCCTGAAGGACGATCTGCTCATACGGAGCCCCTCCTGCACCCTCGGGGAGGGTGGCTGCGAGTCTCCAGTTGTCCTCGTTCGCTGGGCTCGACTCGATCACTGGGGGAAAGCCGTTGAACGACGCGAAGACGGTGCCCGCCGCCACCTCGACATCGGAGATACTGCCGTCCTCGGGCGCTCCCGGTAACCGAGGATGTTCCCAGTGCCGTCTCCCGTCATGAGTCTCCCAAATGTCGTCACGTCCCGTTCCCGTCTCGCCGCCGTCGACGGCATAGACCCAGCCGTCATCCGGATCTGCGAATCGGACCCCGTCGATGTTGTCGTCGGAGGGTAGAGGATCTCTCGTCCAGGTTCGCCCAGAGTCGTTGGTGCGCAGAAGGACCGGTTCCCGTTGCAACAGCTCACAAGATGACAACGAGGCACACGTAACCGTCCCGATGACCCACCCCGTCTGCGCAGATACGAAGGTTGCAGATTCGACATTGAATCCCTGAACTGAATTGGTCGCGGCGGATTCCGTCGCGGGTACCAGCTCGATGCCTGTGTTGTTGCCGTTGCCGCTCCACCAAATGAGGAACTGCGAGCCAGTCCAGACTTCGTCTCCGAATCCGGACGGAGACCGTGGGGGCAACCTCAACCATTTGCGATTGGCAATGTCGAACACCATCCCGAAAGAAGGGCTAATGACCCTTGCTGGCGCGCGATGCACGATCTGTCCCGAGCTGTCGACGACAACTGCGTTGCCGGTCGAAATTGCAGGCCCGACCGGGTTGATCCCGACAGTCATTTCGGTCCAACGATTGCTGACGGGCTGAAATGCGTAGACCGTTCCGGCGGAAGGCAAGAACGCAGGACAACTTTCACCTGGAAGGCAGTCGCTGCCTCCGAAAGCGAGGACCTCTGAACCCGTCCAGACCATCGTGGCCTCGTACGTCGAAATCGCCGTGCTCGACTTTGGCAGCGTGTCCCACGTGGTCGAACCGGCGCGAAGGGCGGCAGCCTGCGTTAGGGAGTTCAAACCTCCGCTGCCGAGGTTTACTTCGTAGGTCACCCAGGAAAGCAACTCGTTGCCTGTCCAGACCGCAGTCGCACCGACTGGAGTCGAACCTGGATTAGGCAACGGCGGAAGCAGGTTCCACGAGTCGGAAGCGGGGTCGTACTCGGCACCGTCGGGAATTGCGTTCCCGTCGGAGCCTCGACCTCCAAAAGCGATCACTTGTCGACCGGTCCAGATGAGGGTGGCATCGGTTCGTGGTTCTATCGGTGCGTCGGGGAGCATCCTCCACGTATTGGTGCTCGGCGTGTACGCGGCACCGTTCGCATAGACGGGACCACCGGTGCCCCAGTCGTTGATGTCGTCTCCACCCCAGATGATCATCTCTGAGCCGGTCCAAACCCCTGAGGCGTTCTCTCGCCCCGACAGCGGCGATGCCGGGAGGAGACGCCATTTCCGTGTCGACGGGTTGTATGCCGCCCCGTCGGAGAGGGCCTTCGGGAGAGTGCCGGCCGGCGCTGGACCGTTTGCGATACCGCCCCAGACGATTAGTTCGGTTCCGGTCCAGACATACGCCTCACCGGATCGGGATGACAGCGGTCCACCGGGAAACGACGACCAGCTTCCAGAGGCGAGAGCACCGGCAGTGCCATCCGGGCTCCCGCATCCGGGAGGATTGCCCGGACACGGACCTGTCGACCCCGCTATAAGGGCATCCGTACGGCCTCCTTGGTACAGACCAGGAAAGGCAACGACAGTCGCGACGGCAATCGCAATGGCAAGGGCGAAGCCGACCGCGGCCACGAGCGCGCGCCTGCTGCCCGGACTGGCAGATGACCGCTCCGACCTCACAGGTTTGGCCAGATCGCAGCGTCCTTGGCGTGCATGAAGGGAGGACAAGGGATCGGGCATGCCCGGTGGAACCGCCTCTATAGCGGCTGACAGCCGCGCCTTGAACTCGTCGATTCCGAGGCTCATGTCTCCGCGCCTTCCGTTAGCTGCACCCTCAGATTTCCGAGAGCGGAGTGCAAGGTGCTCTTCACAGTCCCCAAGGCGCACCCCATGGCCGTGGCAACCTCTTCAAGTGTCATGTCGAGCAAGTACCGCAGGGCCACGGCCTCCTGTTGTCGGGGAGGCAGCCGGACGAGCTCTGCCAGGAGCTGCGCCGTCGTAGCCGTATCGAACTCGATAGAAGTCGACTCAGGACTCTGAACGGTGACCGGCTCTCGTCTCGACCGGCGCTTCTGGTCGCGTCCGTAGTTGAGACCTACGACCAGCACCCAGCTTTCCGGACGGTCCATGCGGACCACACGCCCCCAGCGGCGCAATGCGCGGTAGAAAGCCTCCTGTGCAGCCTCTTCCCCCACGGCGGGGTCATCGAGCATTACGGCCAGGATTCGCCTGATGCGGTCATAGTTAGTGGCGAAGAAGCGGTCGAAGTCCAGCGCTCCTCCTTCCACTCCACGCTCCGCCGATCGGTCGCTCATACAACCCCTGGGAGCGCAAGAAGGTTCAGTCGAAGATCAAAACTTTCCGGACACTGCTCGATCTTCGTAGAGAAGGTTCTCACACACCTGAATCCGAGACCGTGACGATCGTCGAGGAGCTAAAGGAACTGGCGCAAGGCGGCTACCTGATGGGTCCACCAAAGAGCGACGCCGGGCGACGAGTTGTGAGCCTGCGGGCTTTCGTGATCGATCAGTTGACGGTCGACTTGGCGCAACAAGCCGAGACCGCAGCCGACCGAATATGTGGCGCAGATCTACATAGGGTCTTGGAAGTACCTATTGTAAAAGTGAGCCACATATCGGCGGTGTGGACTGAAGGTTGATGCTCACGCCACCTTGACCCAGTTCGTCCCGGTCCAGTTCCAGGTGTCTGAGTACGCTCCATGGACTCCCGACCCTCCGAAGAGCAGTAGCTGCTTGGTCGCGGAATCGTATGCGACCGAGGACATCTCCCGTGACGGGGGCGAAACGGCATGGTGCGCTTCGGTCCAAGAGCTACCGTTCCACGTCCAAGTCTGGTTGACGAAGCCGGGGAAGGTGTCCTCATAGAGAACCACTTGTCCCGTCGCACCGTCGTACGCGAAGCCGTCCATGTCAAGACTGTCAGACGGACTCGTCTGCGGATGGAGCTGTACCCAGGTGCGGCCCGTCCATGACTCCATGGTGAACCGGGGAGGATCACCCCTACTGCGAAGCCAACCGATATACAGGAGCTGGTGCGTCGCCCCGTCGTACGCAACGTTCCCGACGGGATATGGAAAGCCGGGCAACGTCGCGGCCGCCTTTTGCCGTTGCCAGCCATTCAGGGTCCAGACCCAAGTGGTGAATGTCTGCTGGTCGTCGTCGCTCGCCAACGCAAGGAGTTGGTTCGTCTGTCGGTCGAATGCGACGAAGGACGGGAGGTTCGGCGTCGTTCCTTTCGCAACGAGCCAGGAGCGACCGTCCCAGGTCAATGTCGCGGCGTTCGTCACGAGCATCACCCGGCGAGTCAACGGGTCATAGGCCATCCAGCCGTTCTCTTGGCCGTTCAGTGTCGCATCGGCAGGTAGCGGCGTGGACAACCTCTCCCACGAATGTCCTGTCCAGGTCCAAACGTCACTTAGTTGAGTCGATTGCTCGGGATCGCGGGTCGTGCTGGGAACCTCGCCACCAGCCATAAGGAACTGTCCGGTCGCAGGGTCGTCCACCATGAACGCCAGGGCTCGCGCTTCAGGAGCCGCTGCGCCTCGTCCCAATACCAATGTGAGACTAATGGCCAGAGCGACTGCTAACGCCAGCGCGAACACAACGGGCCATCTCAGAACGCGGCGTCGTGGTCGCTTCGATGAGGGGAGTTCGGCTCGCCCTGGTTCCGTTGCAGCGGCGGCGCTGCCGAGGCTGAGAGCACTCCCACCAACCATGTCAGGTCAGTATCGCGGAATCCTGCCTTGGACGCCGTCCATGCCAGCCGGCGACTCCTAGACCCAAGATCACGGGTCCTCCAGCACCTCGGAGCGGCCGGCGTAGATTCCGCATCCGGCGCCTGGGCCTTTGCTTGGAGCGGGCGAAGGGAATCGAACCCTCGTTCTCAGCTTGGGAAGCTGATGTTCTGCCGCTGAACTACGCCCGCTGGCGGGCGCAACACTATCGTGCTGCCCCGATGGTGCTCTCCGACCGATCGATCCGCGAAGCCCTCCAACAAGGTGCGATCGTCATCGATCCGCTGGGCGACGACTGCGTACAGCCTTCGTCGGTTGACCTGCACGTAGACCGCTACTTCCGCCTCTTCCGGAATCACACAATGCGGGTCATAGACGTCCGCGAGGACCTCGAGGACCTGACGGAGCTCGTGGACGTCCCAGACGGTGACGCGCTGATCCTCCACCCTGGGGAGTTCGTGCTCGGATCGACCCTGGAGCGAGTGCGCCTACCTGACGACCTGGTGGCGCGGCTCGAGGGGAAGTCCTCGCTCGGCCGGCTCGGCCTGCTCATCCACTCGACGGCCGGATTCGTGGATGCCGGATGGGACGGGCACCTCACCTTGGAGCTCTCCAACGTCGCCAACCTGCCGATCACCGTGTATCCGGGTATGAAGATCGGACAGATCAGTTTCCTCAGGATGACCACTCCCGCCGAGCGGCCCTACGGCACGGCAGGGCTGGGGTCCAAGTACCAGGGACAGAGAGGTCCGACCCAGAGCCGCTACTTCGAGAATTTCCGCCGCTGACACAGGACAACGATCCGGCGTTCGACCAGCTCTCCGAGGTGCCACGCCGCCGCGTTGGGCGCTGAACCAGACCCGATCTCCCAGGAGGGACCTTCTTGCCAGTCCGCTACGCAATAGGAATAGCCATCACGGTGGTGGCTTTCGCCGTCGCCGGGCACCGCTTCTTCACGCTCTACCGGCTCGCGGCAGCCGGCCGCCGGGACCCTGGCCGCTTCGAGCACCTGAGCGTGGATGCGGAGCTGACTGAGGTCGGCGGACAGAGGAAGCTGTTCAAGCGCACCATCCCCGGGATCGCCCACGCCTTCGTGTTCTGGGGATTCACCATCTTGCTCTTCACCATCCTCGAGGCATACGGGGACCTTTTCGATAAGCACTTCTTCGTTCCGGCGATCGGACGCGGACGCGCTCTCGGCTTCATCGAGGACTTCTTCGCCGTGGCGGTTCTCGTGTCCCTGCTCGTCTTCGCACTCATCAGAACCTTCAACTCACCGGCCCGGCGTGAGCGGAAGAGCCGGTTCTACGGCTCGCACACCCGTGCAGCTTGGGGTGTCCTCGCAATGATCGCTCTCGTGATGCTTACTCTCATCGGGTACCGGGGGGCTCAGGAGAACACCGGCGATTTTCAATATGGCAGATCGTGGTGGCCGTTCGCATCACGTGCGGTCGGCGCCATTTTCGCGCCCCTCGGTCGCACCACGAACGCCCACCTCGAGACCATCCTTCTCCTGGCGAACATTGCGGTGATCACGGGCTTCTTGGTCTTCGTCGCCTATTCGAAGCACCTTCACATATTCGCTGCACCGCTCAACGTTCTTACGAGCCGCCGCCCGCGTGCGCTCGGTCCTCTATATCTGACCCCGGACATGGACATGGAGAATGTCGACGAGGACACGGTGTTCGGCGCCGGGCACATCGAGGACTTCACCTGGAAGCAGCTGCTCGACCTCTACAGCTGTACCGAGTGCGGGCGATGCCAGGACGCGTGTCCCGCCTGGAACACGGGGAAGCCCCTGTCGCCGAAACTCGTCATCATGGGGCTCCGCGACAACCTCTTCGAGTCCGCTCCCCGGCTGATCCCGACCGGTTTGCCGTTCGGGCCTGGGGCTCGAAGCTCCTCCGCGAACGGTGACGATGCGTCGAGGGCGGCCGCCAAGGCCGAAGCGCCCACCCTCGTTCCCACGACCATCGAACCTGACGTGCTCTGGTCGTGCCTCACGTGCGGCGCCTGCGTGGAGCAGTGCCCGACCGACATCGAGCACGTGGACACCATCGTTGACATGCGCAGGTACCAGGTTCTCATGGAGTCCGACTTTCCGTCAGAAGCCGGTCTGATGCTCCGGAACGTCGAGAACCAGGGAGACCCCTGGGGCCTGGGCGCGGCGAAGCGGACCGATTGGACCGCCGTACTCGATTTCGAGGTACCGGTGGTCGCAGACGAGATCGCAGACGACATCGAGTACCTGTACTGGGTGGGTTGTGCCGGTGCCCTCGACGAGCGGGCCCGAAAGGCGACGCAGGCGACTGCCCGGATGCTGCATGCCGCGGGGGTGAAGTTTGCCATCCTCGGTCCCCGCGAGTCGTGCACGGGCGATCCGGCGAGGCGCCTCGGCAACGAGTACGTCTACCAGGAAGCTGCCAAGGCGAACATCGCGACACTGAAGGAGGTGAAAGCACGCAAGATCATCGCTTCGTGCCCTCACTGCTTCAATTCGCTAGGCCGTGAATATCCCGCTCTCGGTGGGGATTTCGAGGTGATCCACCACTCCCAGCTCCTGGCCCGCCTGGTGGCTGACGGACGGCTGAAGCCCGGAACGTACGACGCGAGCATCACCTACCACGACCCCTGTTATCTCGGCCGTCACAACCGGGTGTTCGACGAGCCACGTGACGTCCTCGACTCGATCACCGGTGTGACTCAGGTGGAGATGAAGAGGTGTCGCGAGAAGAGTTTCTGCTGCGGCGCGGGTGGCTCGCGCATGTGGATGGAGGAGAACATCGGTGAGCGCGTGAACCTCCACCGGACCGACGAGGCCCTCTCGACGGGAGCCGACGTCGTGTCCACCGCTTGCCCTTACTGCCTGATCATGCTCGACGACGCCGTACGGGCCCGTCAGCGCGAGGACGACGTGAAAGTCCTCGACATCTCCCAGGTGATGGAGGCTTCGTTGAGAGGTGTGTCGTCCCCTTCCGAACGGCAATAACTCACCTCCGCGAGCGTCGCCGAACGGCGTTGATGGCGGTCTCAAGCGGTGAGCGCAACGAATCCCGACGCAAGTTAACGCGGGTGTATCAAAGTTCTGAAATTAAACATCACGAGTCTTGCTGTCGCGGCGAAGCTCAGCTGAACGAGCGATTGTCCGCCTCGCGCAGCCGGTCGGCCATCGCAACGAGGAGCTTGTGCGACATCCCGGGTATCGAATCCAAAAGCCCGTTGAAGCGTCGCTGGTCCAGCACGAGCAGCTTCATCGGCGTCTCGGAAACGATGGTTGCATTGCGCGGGCGCCGGTCCAAGAGCGACAGCTCGCCGAAGTACCGTCCCGGGCCGAGTGACGTCACCCGGCGCCCATTGCGCTTCACCGTCGCTTCACCGTCGACGATGTAGAAGAACTCACGTCCGACGGATCCCTCTTCGCACAGTACGACGCCCGCCGGCACCTCGACTTCCTCGACGGCGCGCCTGATCGTGCGCAGCTGTCCCGCCGGAACCGCGGAGAAGAGCCAGATGTCTCCTAGGTCTATGCCCTTCGAACCGGTCGCCATGCAACGAGATTACTCAGCCGATGGGCGTCCGCGCTGGTTGGCGCGCTAGCCTCCGCCGATGCCCGCAGCTAACGATCCCGGCGGCGATGCCGGACGCTCGGAGGGAGGGGCGCCTCCCAAACTGAGTTTCGGGCAACGCATTCTGCTCGTGCTGCCCCGGGTGAGGCACGATCGCAGCGACCGGAAGAACGAGAAAAAAGAGCCGGTCAGCGACTGGGCACGCAGGACCTTCCTGAAGCCGGAGGATCCGGACAAGGTCCGTGCGAACACTCCCGCCAAGTCGCACTCGGTCGACGAGCTCGAGGCGCTGGTCAAGCGGGCAGACGACAAGGAGCGCGCCATAGGGCTGGTCGCAGCTCCTGTGGCGGCAGCCATCGGGTTCCTCGTGATCCACACGCTCGTCGTCAACGACCCCGCACAGCACCTGAAGAACGGCACGCTCAACCCGCACTACGTGAATCCGTCGCTCTACGACGACGTTTTCCTCGTTCTGCTCGTGCTGTCGCTCGTGATGCTGACCATGGCGATGCTCCGCAAGCGCCTGTTTCTCGGAGTAGCGACAGCCCTTTACGGACTTGCGATCTTCAATCTTCATTACTGGGGTTTCGGGATCCCGTTCATCATCTGTGCCGCCTGGTACCTGGTGCGGGCGTACCGGCTGCAGCGTGACCTCCGCGAGGCCACAGGCGTCACCCCGCGTTACGCCGCGCGCGCAAATGATCGAAAGAGCTCGAGCTCGAACACGGCGACTAGGGCGCCGAACAAGCGGTACACACCCCGCTCGGCGTCATCGAGCCGAGCCATCCGGCCCAAGCCTGAGAGTGGGAAGAACGGGAAGAGGGCGGGTTGACCGGCGCCTGAGCGCCAGCACGCCGACCGTCGCGAGGAGGACAACGAGAAGGGCCGCCGGCAGGATGAACACTCCCGCCGAAGCATGCTCGGACGCAAGCACGCCAGGTGTCGAGACGAGACCGGGGTCATTGGCATCTGCTATCGCCTGAACCCTCGATCCTGAAGCCCGCAACACGTTGCCCGGTATGTCTTCGGTGTAGCTGTGGCCGTCGATGGTGAACGTTCCCCAGCACCGGTAACCGACAGGGTTGCTGCCACTGCCCCCTAACAGCCCCGTGCACGCGTCGACACTGTCTTCGACGCGGACGCCGTGCTGCTTCAGGCCGGTGATCTGGGCGTTCCTGTGCGCTCCGGCGACGAAGAGGACGACCACAAGGACCGCGAGCCCGGCGAGAAGCAAAGCGACAACCACCCGACCCACGACGCGCGCATCCACCACGACGCTCGCTCCGCGCAGCGTCGTGAGCGGCTCGGAGGGGCTTGCGGCCTCCGATCGGGTGTCCAAGCCGGCCTTCAAGAACATGACCTCCGTTTCGCGGCGCCGAAGAGACGCCGACCCCGGCGCCGGAGATGGTAGCGGCGACGCCGACGCCGGCGTAGATGCCCGAAGCGGTGCGGGTCGGTTGTTCACATGTTGGTAACGCGGGCGTGACTTTTCTGAAACTCCGGGGCTGCATCCTTTGGGCGGCGGGGTAATCCGACTGCCACGGGTCCGCGTACCACGTGGACGGCGTTGCGCTTGGTCGCGCGCGCCCGAAGCGATGGGACATGTTGTTTTGACGAGAGGAGTGCTCGAGTCGTGCTGCACCTGCTAGGCGCAACAGTGCCGGTCCCCTATCCCAGTTGGCTGAACACGGGCGACAACACATGGCAGATCACGGCCGCCACGTTCGTCGGCTTGATGAGCCTTCCGGGATTGGCCGTCCTCTACGCGGCGATCGTCCCGAAGAAGTGGGCGGTGAACGTGCTCGCCATGATGTTCGCCGGTTTCTCGCTGGTGCTCATCGCGTGGGTGCTGTGGACCTACAAGATGGGATTCGGGGCGACCTCGCTCGGCCACGGTGTCGCGAACGGGGTGCAACTGCAGAACAGCGGAAAGACCGGCACCCTCGCTCACTTCTTCGACAACTTCGTGGGCCAACCGGGTCAGATCACTAACAGCTTCAACGAGACGGGACAGGCGGTCTCGGCGGCCAACACAGCCATTCCCTTCCACTTCCCGACCGACTCGCTCGCCTACTTCCAGTTCGTGTTCGGCGCGATCACCCCCTTGCTGTTCCTCGGGAGCGTGCTCGGCCGGATCAAGTTCAGCGCCTGGTGCATCCTCGTGGTGTTCTGGTCGACCTTCGTCTACGGGGTTGACGCCTTCTTGCTCTGGGGCGGCGGCTACTTCGCCCAGGAGGGGGCGCTCGACTTCTCGGGTGGGTTCGTCATCCACATGTCGGCAGGTGTCTCCGGCTTCGTGGCGGCCTGGTGTCTCGGGCCCCGGCTCAAGCGGGACCGAGATCATTTCCTGCCGAACAACCTGCTGATAGCTGCCGTGGGAGCCGGCATCCTGTGGCTCGGCTGGAACGGGTTCAACGGTGGGGACCCCTACTACGCCGGAGCCAGCATGGCGGCGGCAGTCGTCAACACCAACCTGGCCACCGCCGTCGGCGTGGTCACCTGGATGGCGATGGACGCCTGGCTCTCGAAGGCGAAGAAACCGACCTTCCTGGGCGGTGTGAACGGCATGATCTGCGGCCTCGTCGGCATCACTCCGTGTGCCGGCTGGGTCGACGGTTGGGGGGCGATAGCGGTCGGTGCCTTCTGCACCATCATTGTGTGGACCTGCTGGAACTACCTGAGCAAGGTCAGGCCGTTCAGCAAGGTGGACGACGCGCTCGGTGTGGTCTACACGCACGGGATCGCGGGCTTGTTCGGAGGCCTGTTCCTCGGAGTCTTCGGCGCTCCCGGCAACCTCGAGTACGGCTGCGGCCACCTCGACGCGGCGGGCCAGGTGGTGAATACCACGCAGGCGACCTACAACACGGCCGCCGGCAGCTGTGCTCCGTTCTCGGTCAACGGTCTGATGTACACGGGCTCGTTCCATCAGTTGTGGGAACAGTTCAGGGCCGCCATATTCGTGATCTTCTGGTCGGCTCTCATAACCTTCATCCTGATGAAGCTCATCGACCTCGTACTGCCTGGAGGCGCCCGCTACAAGGACGAGATCCTCGAGGTCGGCGACGTGGCCATCCACGACGAGGAGGCGTACCCGGACGACGCGATCGCTGTGCGCACCGGAGCGTTCGCCATGGCCGGGATCGACGTAGGGTCCCTGTCACCACCGGGGCTGTCACCACCGGGAGGACCTGATCCGTCGCCACCACCCGGTGATCGGTCGTAGGGCCACAGGACGAGAGGAGACTCGACAATGAAACTGATCGTCGCCGTCCTAAAGCCCTTCAAGCTGGACGACGTGAAAGAAGCGCTGAAGGTCCTCGGAGTCCAGGGCATGACGCTCACCGAGTCGCAGGGCTTCGGGCGTCAACGTGGGCACACCGAGGTCTACAGGGGCGCCGAATACGAGGTGGACTTCGTGCCGAAGCTCCGCGTCGAGGTGCTCGTCGACGATGCGCAAGCCGACGAGGTGGTGGATGCGATCGTGAGTGCAGCCAACACCGGGAAAATCGGCGACGGGAAGGTCTGGGTCGTACCCGTCGACACCGTGGTGCGCGTGCGCACCGGGGAGCGCGGCGCAGACGCCCTTTGAGAGCGAGCCGGAGCCGGGGGATCGGCGGAGCCCCCGGCTCTTGGTACGCAACTCAACGACCCGGCGCCCGGCTCAACCGCCTGGCACGCAGCTCAACCGCCGGCTTGGCGCCTTACCTCCTCGGCCGCAGCTGCGATGGCCTCGGGGTCGCCGAGCTCCATGTGGTCGATGATCGTCAGGTCGTCGGACATCCAGTAGCGGTGGGGGACTCCGGTCGGGATCTCGAGGCCGACGATGTCTTCGTCGCTCCATCCCTCGAGGTGCTTCCTCAGCGCCCGTATCGAGTTGCCGTGCGCCGAGACGACCACGCCCCCCTTACCGCGAAGTAGGTCGGGCGCAATGTGGTCCTCCCAGTACGGGACCATCCTCGCGACCACGTCGGCGAGACACTCGGTGAGCGGCAGGTCGCCGGGCGCCACGTCGCGGTAGCGCTCGTCGTACGCCGGGTTCTGCTCGTCGCCGGGATCGAGGGCGGGCGGGCGCACCGAGTAGCTGCGGCGCCACTGCTTAACCTGCTCGAGCCCGAACTTGTCGGCCGTCTCCTTCTTGTTGAGACCCTGAAGAGCGCCGTAGTGGCGCTCGTTCAGCCTCCAGTGGCGCCGGACCGGGAGCCACTCGCGGTCGAGCTCCTCGAGTAGCAGGTTCGCCGTCTGGATCGCCCTCTTCAGCACCGAGGTGTGGACGATCCCGAGGTGCAGGTCTTCGGCCCCGGCGAGCAGCCGGCCCGCCTGACGGGCCTCTTCCCGGCCTCGGTCGGTCAGGCCGACGTCGATCCACCCGGTGAAGCGGTTCAGCTCGTTCCATTCCGACTGGCCGTGGCGGACGAGCACCAGGTCGGGCACGTTTCCGAGGTTAGCCCCCGCCGGGAACATCCCAGCCACGAGGACCGGGAACATCCTGGCCAAGACAGGCCGGGAACATCCTGGCCATGGCTTTGGTTCCCTTGTAGGTGCAAATGTGTGTAGCAAGGGACTTGACACAATAAGACTCAAGTTTGCTGTACACAGGAGCGTAAAGTTGGTACACTGAAATGTGTAGAAGGGTCGCTGAGAAGGAAAAGACCGGACGACAACCGGAACAGGAATCAGGAATCAGGAATCAGGAATCAGAAGCCGGGTGAGTGCCCGGACAGGAAACGAAGAGAAAACGGAGGAACGAAGATGCCCAAGGCCGTCGGAATCGACCTGGGAACTACGAACTCGGTGGTGAGTGTGCTCGAGGCCGGTGAGCCCGTGGTCATACCGAACGCCGAGGGGAACAGGACGACCCCGTCCGTAGTGGGCTTCTCCAAGTCGGGAGAGGTGCTCGTAGGCGAGGTCGCGAAGAGGCAGGCCATCACCAACCCGGACCGGACCATCAGGTCCGTGAAGCGCCACATGGGCACGTCGTGGTCGATCGACATCGACGGGAAGAAGTACAACGCCCAGGAGATCTCGGCGCGCATCTTGCAGAAGCTGAAGCGCGATGCAGAGAGCTACCTCGGTGACACGGTGAATCAGGCCGTCATCACCGTCCCCGCCTACTTCGACGACGCCCAGAGAACCGCCACCAAAGAGGCCGGCCAAGTCGCGGGCCTCGAGGTGTTGCGCATCATCAACGAGCCGACCGCAGCTGCGCTCGCGTACGGCCTCGACAAGGAGAAGGCCGACCAGACCGTCCTCGTGTTCGACCTCGGAGGAGGAACGTTCGACGTCTCCGTCCTCGAGATCGGTGATGGCGTGTTCGAGGTCAAGTCGACTTCGGGCAACACGCATCTAGGTGGCGACGACTGGGACCAGCGCGTCATCGACTGGCTCGTGAAGACCTTCAAGGACAAAGAAGGGGTCGACCTGTCGAACGACAAGATGGCCCTGCAGCGCCTGAAGGAAGCAGCCGAGAAGGCGAAGATCGAGCTGTCGTCGGTGCAGGAGACTCAGATAAACCTGCCATTCATCACCGCGACGTCGGACGGTCCGAAGCACCTCGACGAGAAGTTGACCCGGTCCAAGTTCAACGAGCTCACCCATGACCTCACCGAGGCCTGCAGGGGCCCGTTCGAGCAGGCGGTCAAGGACGCCGGCATGGCGACTTCTGCCATCGACCACGTCATTCTCGTCGGCGGCTCGACCCGAATGCCCGCCATCCAGGAGCTCGTGCAGAACCTGAGTGGTAAGGAGCCTCACAAGGGCGTCAACCCTGACGAGGTCGTGGCCGTCGGCGCGGCGATCCAGGCTGGCGTGCTGAAGGGCGAGGTGAAGGACATCCTTCTTCTCGACGTCACGCCGCTTTCGCTCGGCATCGAGACGAAAGGTGGCGTCATGCACCGACTGATCGAGCGCAACACGACCATCCCGACCAAGCGTTCGGAGGTGTTCACCACCGCCGAGGACAACCAGCCTTCGGTTGAGGTGCACGTCCTTCAGGGCGAGCGCGAGATGGCCATGTACAACAAGACGCTCGGCAAGTTCCAGCTGGTGGACCTTCCCCCGGCGCCGCGCAACGTCCCTCAGATCGAGGTCGCATTCGACATCGACGCGAACGGCATCGTCCACGTGTCGGCGAAGGATCTCGCCACCGGCAAGGAGCAGTCGATGACCATCACTGGTCAGTCGTCGCTCGCCAAGGACGAGATCGACCGCATGGTGCGCGACGCGGAGTCGCACGCAGAGGACGATCGCCGCAGGCGCGAGGAAGCCGAAGTCCGCAACCAGTCGGACACGCTCGTCTACCAGACCGAGAAGCTGCTCCGTGATCAGGGTGACAAGTTCGAAGGCGACGAGAAGCAAAAGGTCGAGTCGTCTCTCGCAGACTTGAAAGAAGCCCTCAACGGAACGGACGTGGACCGCATCAAGAACGCGACCGAAGCGTTGATGACGGCGAGCCACGGCTTCTCGCAGCGACTGTACGAGCAGGCCACTCAGTCGGCCGGCTCCGGTGGCGCAGCGGGTGGCCCGTCGGGTGACGGCTCCGCAGACTCGTCCTCGGACGACGAGGTCGTCGACGCGGAGATCGTGGATGAGCCGGGTGCGTGACAATGCCGTCCAACGGCTCACGCCACAACGACGACGCGCTGGGTCGCGCCCGCTCGCAGAACGACGATGATCCGGGGAGTCGTGTCCGGGGCGAGGGTGAGTCCCTCGCTCCGGATCGCGAGGTGAGTGAGGGGACCGGGCGCGACGGTCGCCCAGTTGATAGCTCAGGTCAGAGCTCCGGTCACAGCACGGGGCCGCGGATCCGCGATATGCGCGCTTCGCGAGATGCGGGCGGCACCCCGAACATCTTCGAGGGCCTGTCGCCCGATCTGACGACGGGAACCGGGCTCGACGAACAGGTCGCCGACCTCACGAAGGAGCGCGACGAGCTTCTCGACGCGCTCCGCCGGGTGCAGGCCGACTTCGAGAACTACAAGAAGCGGGTCGAGCGTCAGTCCGCGGAGCAGCGCGACCGGGCCAACGAACGGATGGTCGAAAGCCTGCTTCCCGCGCTGGACGCGTTCTCGCTCGCTCGCGCCCATCTCGGGGAAGGAGACATGACTCCCGAGAACCGTGCGCTCCTACAGGCCGCCGCGCTGTTCGAGGCCGCTCTCGAGAAAGAAGGGCTGGAGCGCATCGTCGCAGAAGGTGCCGAGTTCGACCCGTCATCGCACGAGGCGGTCGAGCATCTTCCGGCAGACGACGATTCTGATACGGCCGGTTCGGGCCCGACGGTGGTCGGTGTGCTACGGCCGGGATATGTGTGGAAGGGCCGGGTGATCCGCCCGGCCATGGTGCGGGTTCGCGGGTGAGCGGGGACGACCTGCTCGCCTGCGACACGATGAGGAAGGAATCGAGTGCCCGCGCAGCGTGAATGGTTCGAAAAGGACTACTACTCCGTTCTCGGTGTGCCGGAGACCGCCACCGAGAAGGAGCTCACGCGCGCCTACAGGAAGCTCGCCAAGCAGTACCACCCCGACACGAACCCAGGGGCGGAGGAGCGCTTCAAGGAGATAACCGCCGCCTACGACGTGGTGGGCGACCCGGCGAAGCGCAAGGAGTACGACGAGGTCCGCAAGCTCGGTCCGATGGCGCGCGGCATGCCGGGCGGATTCGGCGGCTCGACCGGGCGGCGCCACGTTCCGTCTCGACGACCTCGGCGACCTGGGTGACCTGTTCGGGAACCTCGGTAACTTCGGCCGCTCGCGCAGGCAGAGGAGTACGGCAGGGCCGCGTCGGGGCGAGGACGTCCACGCCAGGGTGCACCTATCGTTCGAAGACGCCATACGCGGCGCGACGACGGCGGTCCACGTTGACGGCGAGGCGCGCTGCGCCACCTGTCACGGGTCGGGTGCGGCGCCGGGCACGTCTCCAGTGACCTGCCCGCGCTGCGGTGGGAGCGGTGTGCTCGCGGAACCTCAGGGCCTCTTCAGCCTGAGCACTATCTGTCCCCAGTGCAACGGACGCGGGACAATCATCGAGACGCCGTGCCCCACGTGCAGAGGCACCGGGGTTACCAAGCGCGGCCGCGAGGTGAAGGTGAGGATCCCGCCCGGGGTCGAGGACGGGCAGACGATCCGGGTGAAGGGCAGAGGAGAGGCCGGCCGCAACAACGGGCCGTCTGGCGATCTGTATGTCGACGTCACCGTGGGTCGCCATCACCTGTTCGGACGGCGTGCCAGGAACCTCACTCTCGAGGTGCCCGTCACGTTCGCCGAGGCAACGCTGGGCGCGACGGTGAAGGTGCCGACGCTCGACGAACCGGTCAGCCTGCGCATACCGGCAGGAACGCCGAGCGGCAAGACGTTCAGGGTGAAGGGCCGCGGAGTGCCGGCCGGAAAACGCTCGGCTTCGGGTGATCTGCTCGTGACGGTGGTGGTGCACGTGCCCGACCAAGCTCACCGACGAGCAACGTGCGGCGGTCGAGCAGCTCGCACTCGTAATGGACGGCGCGCCACGTGACTACTTCGAGGAGGCGCAGGAGAAGAAATGAGCCCTATCAAGAACAGTCAGTCAAGGGGCGACCCGACGGGTCGCGCCGTCTACGTGATCTCGGTGGCAGCCGAGCTCGCGGGTGTGCACCCGCAGACGCTCCGCGTCTACGAACGGCGGGGGCTCGTCGACCCCTTGCGCACGGGCGGCGGATCACGTCGTTACTCCGACAGGGATCTGGAGCGCCTCAGGCGAATCCAGGACCTGACGGCTGAAGGTCTGAATCTCGAGGGTGTCCGCAAGGTGCTCGCCCTCGAATCCGAGGTGGAGAAGTTGCAGGCCGAGCTCGAGCGCGTCCGCTCAGAAGCGCGCGAGACCGTCGAGCAGACGCACCGCCAGTACAGGCGCGACCTGGTGCCTCTCAGACAATTGCCGGTCCCGGGCTTCCGCGCGGGCTCCCGTCAGGCAGGACGGGCCGGCTCGGGTGGGGCGAGGAGATAACCGATGGCACTAGATCCGAACCGCTGGACGCTCAGAACTCAGCAAGCCGTCAACGAAGCGGGCTCGCTCGGCGCGCTCGTTGAGCCATGCAGAGGTCACGCCGAACCACCTGCTGGCTGCGATCCTCGCCCAACCCGAGGGCATCGCGGTCCCGCTCCTCACGCGGGCCGGGGCCGATCCGAGGGCGCTCGCCGCCCGCACCGAGAGCGCTCTCGCCTCGTTGCCGAAGGCCTACGGCTCGAGCGACCCGACGTTGTCGCGCGAGAGCAGGGACCTTCTCGAGTCCGCAGACGCGCTGCGCTCCGACATGGGCGACGAGTACCTGTCGGTCGAGCACCTTCTGCTTTCGATGTCGGACCTGTTGGGGACAGGACGCGACAAGCTGCTCGCGGCGATGCGCGAGGTGCGCGGCAGCCACAAGGTCACGTCGCAGACACCCGAGGAGCAGTACCTCGCTCTCGAGCGCTACGGAAGGGACCTCACCCAGCTCGCCGACAAGGGCAAGCTCGACCCGGTCATCGGCCGCGACGAGGAGATCCGCCGGGTGATCCAGGTCCTCTCACGGCGGACCAAGAACAACCCTGTCCTCATCGGTGAGCCCGGCGTGGGCAAGACGGCGATCGTGGAGGGGTTGGCGCAGAGGATCGTCGAAGGTGACATCCCCGAGGGACTTCGCGGCAAGCGGGTCGTGAGCCTCGACCTCGCGGCCATGGTCGCCGGTGCCAAGTACCGCGGGGAATTCGAAGAGCGTCTGAAGGCGGTCCTGAAGGAGATAGCCGACTCAGAAGGTGAGGTCATCACCTTCATCGACGAGCTCCACACGATCGTCGGTGCAGGCGCGGCCGAAGGCGCCATGGACGCCGGCAACATGATCAAGCCGATGCTCGCCGCGGTGAGCTTCGCCTTATCGGGGCAACCACGCTCGACGAGTACCGCAAGCACATCGAGAAGGACGCAGCGCTCGAGCGCCGGTTCCAGCCCGTGTTCGTCGAGCAGCCGAGCGTCGAGGCCACCATTGCGATCCTTCGCGGTCTGAAGGAGCGTTACGAGATCCACCACGGGGTCCGCATCCAGGACGCCGCGCTCGTCGCGGCGGCCGTTCTGTCTGACCGCTACCTGACGGGTCGCTTCCTGCCCGACAAGGCCATCGACCTCATCGACGAGTCCGCGAGCAGGCTGCGGATCGAGATCGACTCCATGCCGACCGAGCTCGACGTGGTGACGCGGCGCATGCGCCAGCTCGAGATCGAAAGGGTCGCGCTCGCGCGCGAGACCGACAGGGCGTCCGCGGAGCGGCTGGCGAGGCTCGACGAGGAGCTCGCCAACCTGAAGGAGCAATCTGACGCTCTCACCGCCCGTTGGCAGTCGGAGAAGACGGCCATCGCCGAGATCCGCACTCTCAAAGGTGAGCTCGAGACCCGCCGGGCCGAGGCCGAGCGCTTCGCACGCGACGGCGACCTCACGCGTGCGTCGGAGATCCGCTACGGGCAGATCCCGGAGCTCGAAAGGCGCATCGAGGAGGCGAGCGAGGCGCTCGAGGCTCTTCAGGCCAACGGAGCTCTGTTGAAAGAAGAGGTCGACGCAGAAGACGTCGCAGAGGTCGTGAGCCGTTGGACCGGCGTGCCCGTGAGCAGGCTCTTAGAAGGCGAGGTGCAGAAGCTCATCCGGATGGAGCATGCCCTCCACGACAGGGTCGTGGGCCAGGACGAGGCGGTGAACGCCGTCGCGAACGCGATCCGTCGAAGCCGGGCCGGGCTCTCAGACCCGAGAAGGCCAATCGGCTCGTTCCTGTTCCTCGGACCGACCGGAGTCGGGAAGACGGAGCTCGCCCGTGCGCTCGCAGAGTTCCTCTTCGACGACGACAGGGCGATGGTCCGGATCGACATGGGGGAGTACCAGGAGAAGCACACCGTGTCGCGCCTCGTCGGCGCCCCTCCCGGCTACGTCGGATACGAGGAGGGTGGCCAGCTGTCAGAGGCGGTGAGGCGGCGTCCTTACGCGGTCGTCCTGCTGGACGAGATCGAAAAGGCGCACCCCGACGTGTTCAACGTGCTCCTGCAGGTGCTCGAAGACGGCCGGCTGACAGACGGACAGGGTCGTACCGTCGATTTCACGAACACCGTCCTGATCATGACGTCGAACCTGCCCGGCGATCCGTCGGCGTTCTTCCGGCCGGAGTTCGTGAACCGCATCGACGAGATCGTCAGGTTCAGGTCGCTGTCGGAGGAGGACCTCCGCACGATCGTGGACATCCAGCTCTCGCGTCTCGAGGCCCGCATGGCGGCCAGGGCGCTCGACCTCGAGGTGACGCCGGCGGCCCGCGACTGGCTGGCGAATGCCGGCTACGACCCGGATTTCGGCGCACGGCCGTTGCGGCGCGTGCTCCAGCGGTCGGTCGAGGACCAGCTTGCCCTCGCCCTGCTCGAAGGCAAGTACACGGAGGGCTCCGTCGTCACGGTCGACGTGGCGGGGCCTTCCGGCACAGAACCAGGCTCCGGGGCGAGCTCCGAGTCCGGTTCCGATCTAGCGGCCACGGGCCTGGTGCTGCGCTAGGGATACACTCGATCGTCAACCGGGCTAAGGACGGAGGGGCGGCGCGTGCCTGCAACTGTCGTGGTCGGCACGCAGTGGGGTGACGAGGGAAAAGGAAAGCTCACTGACCTCGTCGCCAAGGAGATGGACCTCGTGGTCCGCTACCAGGGCGGACACAATGCGGGCCACACCGTGGTGGTCGACGGAGAGACGTTCGCTCTTCAACTCGTGCCGAGCGGCATCCTCTACGACCACATCATTCCCGTGATCGGAAACGGGGTCGTCGTCGACCCCGGTGTGCTCCTCGCCGAGCTCGACACGCTGGGGAGCAAGGGCGTGCGAACTGACCGTCTGGTTGTGAGCGGCAACGCCCACCTGATCATGCCGTACCACCAGGAGCTCGACCGGGTCACCGAGCGCTACCTCGGGAAGAACGCGCTAGGTACGACTAAGAGGGGGATCGGGCCCGCATACGCGGACAAGGCGGCACGGGTCGGACTGCGGGTACAGGACCTCATGGACCCGAAGATCTTCCGTCAGAAGCTCGAGGTGGTGCTGAAAGAGAAGAACGCCATCCTCGCCAAGGTCTACAACCGCTTGCCGCTGTCAGCCGACGAGATCTGTGCGCGCTATCTCGACGAGCTCGCGCCGCGGATCCTGCCGATGGTCACAGACGCCGTGGCCCTGGTGCACGACGCGCTCGCCCGCGGCAGCAACGTGCTGCTCGAAGGCGCGCAGGCGACGTTCTTGGACGTGGACCATGGCACGTATCCGTTCGTCACCTCGTCGAACCCGGTGGCCGGAGGAGCGTGCACCGGTGCGGGGATCGGCCCGATGCAGATCAAGTCGGTGATCGGGATCGCAAAGGCCTACGTGACCCGCGTAGGAGCAGGTCCTTTCCCGACCGAGGACCACGGCGAGGCCGGAGAGCAGATGGTCGACCGAGGTCACGAGTTCGGGACCAACACGGGCAGGCGGCGGCGCTGCGGGTGGTTCGACGCCGTGCTGGCGCGCCAGGCGGTGCGGCTCAACTCGCTGTCCGAGGTGGCGATCACGAAGCTCGACGTCCTGGACGAGTTCGACAAGGTGAAGGTGTGCGTCGCCTACGAGGCGGACGGCAAGCGCTACGACTATCCGCCCTACCACCAGTCGGTGCTTCACCAGGTGACGCCCGTCTACGAGGAGCTTCCCGGTTGGGGGCACGACCTGTCGGGCGCGACCGAGCTCGTCGACCTCCCCACCGCCGCCCGGCGTTACGTCGCGTTCCTGGCAGAGCAGATCGGAGTGCCGATCAAGCTCGTCGGGGTCGGACCGGGTCGCGAGCAGTTCGTGCGGTTCGCTGCCTGAGCTCGCCGTCCTGCCTTGCTCCGGTGTCCTGATGTCGAATTCGGCAACGGGAATGGATGTACAGGGCTGTTCATCGATCACCGTTCTTTCACCGGCAGGGTGATGGCCGGATGAAAGTCTGCGTCGTCGGCTCAGGTGGCCGCGAGCACGCCCTCGCGATCGCGATCGGGCGCACGGCGGACGTCGTCGTGACGCCCGGCAACCCCGGGATCCCGGGCGTAACACCTGAAGGCCACTCGATCGTGTGCAGCGGTTCACCTGCAACCGAGATCGACGCCGACCTGTTCGCGATCGGCCCTGAGGCGCCGCTGGTGGACGGTCTCGCAGACCGGCTCCGCGGCGAAGGGCCGCATCGTGTTCGGTCCTGGCGCCGACGGGGCGCGACTCGAGGGCTCGAAGGCCTACATGAAGGAGGTCCTCTCCGAGGCCGGTGTGCCCACCGCCCGTCACGGCGCCTTCGCGGACCCTGACGCCGCGATCGGCTTCCTCCGCACGCTCCCCGGCCCGTGGGTGGTGAAGACCGACGGCCTCGCCTCGGGCAAGGGCGTGCTCGTGACCGATTCGCTCGAGGAGGCCGAGGCCGACGTCGTCTCCAAGCTGTCGGGAGATGCCTTCGGCGAAGCGGGCCGTCTCGTTGTCGTAGAAGAGGGGCTCATAGGGGCGGAGTGCTCGGTGCTCGTGCTCTGCGACGGCAAGCGGGTGCTTCCGCTCGCGCCGGCCCGGGACTACAAGCGCGTGGCGGACGCCGATGCCGGTCCGAACACCGGTGGCATGGGCTCGAACTCACCGGTGCCGTTCGTCGACGACGACATGATCGACCGGGTGATGGACAAGTGCGTGGATCCCCTGCTCTCGGTTCTCAGGCGTCGCGGAGTGGACTACCGCGGTGTTCTCTACGCCGGCCTGATGCTCACTGACGATGGTCCGAAGGTCCTCGAGTACAACGTCAGGTTCGGTGACCCAGAGACGCAGGTGATCGTGCAACGCACCACCGGGGACCTGACGGGGCTGCTTTTCGAAGCAGCATCCGGGAAACTGCGCGGTGAGGCCCCGAAGACCGAGGGCGCATCGGTGTGCGTGGTGCTCGCGTCCGAGGGGTACCCCGGCGAAGTGAGAACGGGGGACCGGATCTTCGGGATCGAAGAGGCGCGCTGCATCAAAGGCGTGACCATCGCGAGTGCCGGTGTCGCCTCGGCCGCCGGCGTGCCGACTTGCGCCGGGACGGAACCGCTCGTCACCGCAGGCGGTCGGGTCCTCGGTGTCACAGGGCTAGGAGACAGCCTCTCGGAAGCCCGCAAACTTGCATACGAGGCGGTCGCGTGCCTCCGATGGGAGGGGATGCACCACCGTCACGACATAGCCGAGCTCGACGCGGCGGCACTCGATGGCACCGGACCCGGGACCCGGGCCCCCGGAGGCCACGACGAAGGGGGCGCAGGTTGATTCCCCGCTATTCGCTCCCCGAGATGGCCGCCCTGTTCACAGACGTCGCCAGGATGTCGGGCTGGCTCGAGGTGGAGCTCGCCGCAGTAGACGGTTGGGCCTCGGTCGGAGTCGTCCCGACGGCAGCAGCGGAGGTCGTCCGTTCCCGCGCGCCGGAGGTGACGGCGCAGTTCGTGGCCGACGTCGCAGCGCGTGAGGCTGTCACCGACCACGACCTTGCGGCGTTCGTAGACGTCGTTCAAGCCAGGATCGACGCCCCCGAGGCCTCGTGGGTCCACTACGGGCTCACGTCTTCGGACGTCGTCGACACCGCGCTCAGCTCGACACTCGTCAGTGCCGCCGACCTTTTGATCGCGGCGGCGAGCGGGCTCGTCGGAGTGCTGAAGGCCCGCGCCGTCGAGCACATATCGACCCCCATGGCCGGTCGCACGCACGGCATGCATGCCGAGCCGACGACCTTCGGGGTCAAGCTGGCGTTGTGGTGCCTTCAGGTCGACCGCGACCGGACCAGACTGATCCGCGCGCGCGACGGCATCGCGGTCGGCAAGCTCTCGGGTGCCGTCGGCACCTACTCGAACATCGATCCACTGGTGGAGGACTACGTCTGCAACGCACTCGGGCTGCGTCCCGTGCCCGCTACACAAGTGATCTCCCGTGACCGCCATGCGGAATACCTGTGGGCGTGCGCGTCGGTCGGCGCGACGGTGGAGACGATCGCGACCGAGATCCGCCATCTCGCCCGCCACGAGGTGGCAGAGGTCGAAGAGCCCTTCGGCTCCGGCCAGAAGGGCAGCTCTTCCATGCCCCACAAGCGAAATCCGGTGTTGTCGGAGCGGTTGTCGGGGTTGGCCCGTGTCCTTCGCGGCTACGTCCAGCCGGGTCTCGAGGACGTGGCGCTCTGGCACGAGAGGGACATCTCGCACAGCTCGGTCGAGCGCGTGATCCTTCCGGATGCCTCGCTTCTCGCCTACTACCTGCTCCGCCGCGTCACCGGGCTCATCGAAGGACTGGTCGTGAACGTCGACCGCATGCTCGAGAACCTGACGACGGGATCACTCGGGCTCCTCCACAGCCAGTCGGTTCTCCTCGCCCTCGTGGCCTCAGGCATGGATCGAGACTCGGCATACCGCATCGTCCAGCGTGACGCCCGCGCCGCATGGGAGAAGAGGCGGCAATTCCGCGAGGTGCTCGAGGAAGACGACGAGGTCCGGCTCGATCCCGAAGCGTTGGACGCCGCGTTCGACATCCAGCACTCTCTCCGCCACACCTCCAAGTTCCTCGACGCGCTGGAATCCGTCGAGACCTGAGCGGCCGCGACAGGCGGCGCTCTCAGGGCACGCGGATGTCGCGGAGCTCCTTGGCGCTCCGCAGCTGCTCGGCGGTCAAGGTCGATTCCTTCACAGGAGTGACGAGGGTCCAGTGCCTGCCCACGGGGCATCGCTGCAGCCTCGCCCAGCCGAGACGGATTGCTTTCACCGAGGCGCCCGGTACCCAGATCGTCGTGAAGAGATGCCCCTGGCGGCAGCGGACGACGGTGTTCCAGCCGAGTCCCGAGTAGCCCTTCCGCCTGGCGACGATCGTGCCGACGGCGAGCACAGGGACGGCCACCGCGAGCACCGCTCCTCGGCGTTTCATGAAAGTGCGCATCACAAGATCCTCATGTCGTGGCTCCAGTACCTTCCCCCGGGACATCGTTGCACCTCCCGTGCCGAGGCGGACCCCCTCGAAGGACGCTCAGACCCTTCAGCTGCCCGGTACCGGGCCGGCTCCCCGTGAGAGCGTGAGAGTTGTCGGCCTCACTGGGTACCCTGGGGCCATGCCCATATCCCCCGTTCATTCAGGCAAGGTCCGCGAGCTCTACGCGGTCGGAGCCGACAAGCTGCTCATGGTCGCGTCGGACCGCATCTCGGCATTCGACGTGATTCTCCCCGAGCCGATCCCCGACAAGGGGAGGGTGCTCACCGCGATGACGGTGCACTGGTTGGATGTCCTCTCCGACATCGCCCCGAGCCACCTCGTCACAGCGGACCCGGCCGCCATGCCGGCGACGGTGGACCTCGATGCGCAGGACTCGGACATAGCGGGCCGGGCGATGCTCGTGCGCAGGGCGGACATGCTCCCGCTCGAGTGCATCGTGAGGGGGTACCTGGCGGGATCGGCGTGGAAGGAGTACGAGCGCAGCTCGACGGTCCACGGCACGCCCCTGCCGAGGGGAATGCGTCAGGCCGAGCGGCTCGACGAGCCGATGTTCACGCCGTCCACGAAGGCCGAAGAGGGTCACGACGTGAACCTGTCTTTCGACGAAGCCGTGGACCTCGTCGGACGGGACGTCGCCGATCAGGCCCGTGCTCTGTGCCTCGAGGCCTACAGGCGCGCCGCGGTTGCTGCGGAGGCCCAGGGGATAATCGTGGCCGACACCAAGTTCGAGCTCGGCTGGATAGACGGCAAGCTCTCTTTTTGCGACGAGGTGCTCACTCCCGACTCTTCGCGGTTCTGGCCGGCGGGCCAGTTCGAGCCGGGCACCAATCCGCCCTCGTTCGACAAGCAACCCGTGCGCAACTGGCTCGAGGCGAGCGGATGGGACAAGCAGCCGCCTCCCCCGCACCTGCCCGACGAGATCGTCCGCGAGACGAGCGAGCGCTACACCACTGCCTACGAGCGAATCTGCGGCCGCCGGCTGGCTGATTGGTACGGTGCCTGAGTGCGGTTCTGTGTCCTTGTCGAAGTGCAACTTCGGCCGGGGATCGCCGATCCTCAGGGCGCCACTATCGAGCGGGCGTTGCCCGCGCTCGGTTTCTCCGACGTCCATACCCTCCGGGTAGGGCGGGCGATCCGCTTCGAGGTCGAGGCGGCCGACGAGGAGGCCGCCGGGCGCGTCGCCGAAGATCTGGCTTCGAAGTTGCTCGCCAATCCGGTGATCGAACAGGCCGAAGTGAAGGTGAGCGCTCCTAGCGCGGCCGGCCGGGCAACCGAAAGGGCCGCGTCGCTGTGAGCGCACACGTCGGGGTCGTAGTGTTCCCCGGCACCAATTGCGAGCACGACGTCGTCCGGGCCATCGACGGGCTCGGCGGGAAGGCGGAGCTCGTCTGGCACGCGACAAAGACTCTCGACGGCCTTGACGCCGTCGTGCTCCCAGGGGGTTTCGCGCACGGCGACTATCTGAGGCCTGGGGCGCTGGCACGCTTCTCGCCCGTCATGGAAGCGGTGGCGAGCTTCGCAGCCGGCGGGGGGCCCGTGATCGGCATATGTAACGGATTTCAGGTTCTGACCGAAGCGGGCATGCTTCCCGGAGCACTGCAGAAGAACCGGGGTCTCCGCTTCATCTGCGCGCCCGTCGAGCTCGAGGTCTGCACGGATCGAAGCGTGATCACCCGCGGCGTGGAGGTGGGCAGAACCCTCCGGATACCGATCAATCATTTCGAGGGCAACTACATCTGCGACGAGGCGACGCTCAGGCAACTGCATGACGAGCAGCGCGTGGTGCTCCGCTATGTGGACAATCCCAACGGGTCGATAGACCGCATTGCCGGCATATCGAATGCCGAGGGGAATGTCGTAGGGCTGATGCCGCACCCCGAGCGGGCTAGCCAACAGATGACGGGCTCAGCCGACGGCAATGTCCTGTTCGGTGCGCTTCTTGAATCAGCCTCAAAGGGACTGGTCCGGCACATTTAGACGGGCCAATTAGATCAGTTAGACGAGCCAATTGGATCACTCAGAAGTCCGGAAACAGTCTGATGTGCCTAAAAAAAGCTCAGCTCCTGTCGGACCTCGAGATGCCCGCTTTCTCCAATACGGAAACCGACACCCCGACGGCACGCCATGCGCCGTAACCGATTCCCTTGCGCCGTCCATATGCGCCGGCAACCATTACGAACGCCCTTTCGGCGGCGACCAGGTCGTCGGAAGCATCCTTCCTAGCTAATTCGGCGGACAGATCTTCGCGTTCCTGCAAGAGATGGAGGCGCGCAAGCGGATCGGCTCCGACCAATTGCTTGTCTACGGCATCGAGACGCCTTCTTATCGATTCCGGCGTGCGCTTACGCCCTCTTCGGGGTCGCTGCTCCTCGAGCGCCAACAGATAACGACGGACCGCGCGACCTTCCTCGCGCCCTTTGGCGAGAGCTGCTTTGTGCTCGGCCGACATGGCGGCCTTCTTGGGTGTTCTCCCGGCCGACGGCATGGGTCATTATTACGAACTGCCCCGGATTATGGCAAGCGGCAGTTTCAGGTTGACATTTGCCTCAAATGTCACAGGCGTATTTGAGTCATTTTCAGATTTCTCAAAGAATTCAGCCAGGGTTCCCCGAGGTCTTGAGCACCGCTTTCTTGTAAGCCGCCGGAGCAAGTGTCTTTCCGATCGGGGCGAGGCGGGCGATAAGCGTCGCGTCTATATCGATGCGCGGACCGCCCATTCGTGCGAGAAGCAGGCGCGAAACCTGCTTCTCGGTACGTCGGACCATTTTGGGAGGCGCGGGCATCCCGCCCTCTACGGCACCGGTGCCCATGGCCGTGGGAACCCACCCCGGATAAAGGACATGAACATGGACACCGGACGCAGCGTGCGCATCATCCGACGTTCCAGAGCCGCCCGATCCACCAGGCACCGATGCCTGCTCGACAGAAAGAGCCAGGCTCTCCGTAAAGGCGCTCAGAGCTGCCTTCGACGCGCAATATGCAGGCTCGCCGGGTCCCGGCGCACGTGCGGAATCCGACGAGACGTTCACCACGATCCCCGATCCGCGCCTGAGCATGCCAGGCAACACGGTGTGAGCTCCCGCCACGGCCGCGAAGAAGTTCGTCTCCATGACCTCGCGGTACGCGCCGAGCACGTGCCCGACGTCCGGCGCCGGATCCTGCCCGTGCCCCCGATCGCCGGTCGCCGCGGCCCGGGTCCCGGGTGGCTCGCCGATGCCCGCGCAGTTGACGAGAACGTCGATGCGGCCGTGCTCTGATTCGACAGACCCGAGCACCCGGACGAACTCACCGACATCGCTCACGTCGCAGCGCAGCACCGACGAACGGGTCGATCTCCGTTTCATCTCGCTCTCGAGCGTGGCGAGCAGGTCGCTCCGCCTGGCGATCCCGACCACGACGGCACCTGCCGAGGCGAGGTCGATCGCGAACCGCCGTCCCAGGCCCGACGACGCGCCGGTCACCACGCAGACGGCGCCCCGCAGCGGAAAATCGACTTTCGCCCGAAAGCTTCCAGCCATCGTTTCCTGTCTAGTCCGGATGGTCGCCCGATGGGTGCGGAATGAGCACGCAACGCAACAGGGGAACAAACCCGAATACACCCGAATACACACGAAAATACAAGGCAGGCCAGGCCGAAGCCCGTTCCGCCGATCGAGCCGGCCCGGCTCTGCCGGCCCCTCTGTACCCTTTGAGCCTGCGCTGTATACCGTGGACACGTGAATGACACATACAGCGCGGGCGCCGGCAGCGAGACGTTGGACGCCGATCTTCACCGCAGCCTCGGTCTGACGGACGGCGAATTCGACCATCTGGTCGACATCCTTGGCCGGCGTCCCAATGCACTCGAGCTCGCCATGGTCTCTGTCATGTGGAGCGAGCACTGTTCCTACAAGTCCTCGCGCATCCACCTCCGCCGGCTTCCGACCGAGGGGCCGGGGGTTCTGGTCGGCCCCGGCGAGAATGCGGGTGTCGTGGACATCGGAGACGGCATCGCGGCCGCTATCCGCATCGAGAGCCACAACCACCCCTCCGCGGTCGAGCCCTACCAGGGCGCCGCTACCGGGGTGGGGGGGATAATCCGCGACATATTCACGATGGGCGCCCGGCCGATCGCCCTGATGGATCCGCTCAGCTTCGGCCCGCTCGACGACCCGAAGAACCGCTGGCTGCTCGACCGGGTCGTCGGGGGTATCGCCGGCTACGGCAACTCGGTGGGGGTCCCGACGGTCGGCGGCGAGCTCACGATCGACGAGTGCTACTCGAGGAACCCGCTCGTGAACGTGCTCTGCCTGGGCCTGCTTCCTGTGGACCGGCTCGTTCTCGGTGCCGCGGCTGGTGTCGGCAACCTGGCCGTTCTGCTCGGCTCAACCACCGGCAGGGACGGGATCGGCGGCGTGAGCGTCCTCGCCTCCGCGGGATTCGCGAGCGACGACGCCGACGATTCGAAACGGCCGAGCGTGCAGGTGGGCGACCCGTTCGAGGAGAAGAGGCTCATCGAGGCGTCGCTCGAACTGCTCGACCGCGGCCTCGTCGTCGGCATACAGGACCTCGGCGGTGCGGGGCTCACGTGCGCTACCTCGGAGACCGCCGCTCGCGCGGGCAACGGGATGGACGTGTACGTCTCCGCCGTGCCTCTGCGCGAGCCGGCGATGACGCCGGTCGAGATCATGACCTCCGAAAGCCAGGAGAGGATGCTCGCGATAGTGGAGCCCGACGCGCTCGATCGGGTGCGCGAGGTGTGCGCGCGTTGGGAGGTGCGCGCGAGCGTCGTCGGCACCGTGACCGGAGGCGGCAAGCTGCGCATCCTCGACGTACCAGAGGGAGTGGTGCTCGGCGAGGTGCCCGCCGCGATGCTCTCCGAGGACGCGCCGTGCTACGAGCGCCCGGCGAGCCCTCCCGCGGACCTGGAGTCGCGGCGCAATGACGAGCCCCGCATCTCGGCGGCAACCTGCGACGCGGGTGGGGAGCTGCTCGCGATGCTCATGGACCCGGCGTGGATCTACACCCAATACGACCATCAGCTGTTCCTGAACACGGTGGAGCCGCCAGGTGGCGACGCCGCGGTGCTCCGTGCAGCCGGGCCCGGGTTGCCTCCCAGCGGACGCGGGCTTGCGATGTCGACCGATTCCAGCCCGCGCTGGTGCAGTGTCGATCCGCGCACCGGCACGAGCTGGCTCGTCGCCGAGTCCGCGGTGAACGTCGCCTGCGCGGGAGCGCGCGCCGTCGCTCTGGTGAATTGCCTGAACTTCGGCAACCCCGAGCACGAAGAGGTGATGTGGCAGCTTTCCGAGTCGGTCGACGGGATGGCGGAGGCGTGCACCGCACTCGGGCTGCCGGTGGTCGGCGGCAATGTGAGCCTCTACAACGAGAGCGCGGGAGCCGACATCTCGCCGA
The DNA here is from genome assembly GCA_963764615.1 of uncultured Acidimicrobiales bacterium. Lineage (GTDB taxonomy): Bacteria > Actinomycetota > Acidimicrobiia > Acidimicrobiales > CAVXTF01 > CAVXTF01. Next base: position 210,400 of record CAVXTF010000001.1, read on the forward strand.
CTCCGGTAGTGGCGGCTCTCGGGGTGATCGACAGGCTCACCAGGCGGCCACCCGGTGTGTGCCTGCGCGAAGGGGACTCCATCGTTCTCCTCGGCCAGCCCGAGACGGCGCTCGCGGGATCGAGGCTCGCAGTCGATCGGCATTCCATGCACGGCGGCTCCCTCGCAGCTCCGGACTACGCAGCGCTGAGCGCGCTCATCACCCTCCTCGTGCGCTCGGTGACAGAAGGGCTCGTGTCGGGTGTCCACGACGTCTCGGACGGGGGGATCGCGGTGTCGCTCGCAGAGATGGCCATCAGGTCGGGCACCGGGTTCAGGGTGTCGGGTCGCGGCGTCGCCGATCTCGCAGAGTTGTTCTCGGAGGTTCCCGGCCGCGCGATCGCCTGCGCGGGGGCCCCCGACGCCCTCGTGGGGGTAGCTCGCGAGTGCGGCCTGCCGGCACGCGTGCTCGGGTTGGCCGGGGGGCGGAGAGCTGTCGTCGAAGGCCTCGTCGACCTGGCACTCGCGGACCTGACAGACGCCTGGGCGCGATCCCTGCCGCTAGCGCTCGGTGAGCCCCTCCAGGCAGGGGCTTCTCCCAGTTGACACAACTATTGGCGGCAGTTGGGCTGAGCGGAGACCGGCGGGCTAAAGGGCCTCAGGCAGTAGCCCGAATTAGTAGAGCATGGACGGAGGTTTTACCGGTTGTCGCGTGTCCAGCCCGGCGCCGGAGAGCCGAGGCTCGGAGAAGACCAGGTGACAGAGCCCGCCGAGGGCCGGCGCTGCCGTTCGAGCGTGCCGAGGCTGGGCTCGGGATTCGCGCCTCTCCGTCAGACGATGGGCCTCGGGTCGGGGCTCAGGATCGCCGAGCGGCGAGCTCCTCAAGGGCGGCGTCGGGCACATCGAGGTCACCGGTGCCCAGTCCGACGGCCAGGTCGGGCTTGAAGCTCCCGTGGTAGTCCGACCCTCCGGTCGGGACCAGGCCCGCGCTCCTCGCGATCTTGGTCAGCTCGGAGCGCTGCTCGGGTGAGTACCTTCCGTAGACGGCCTCGAGCCCCGCGAAGCCGGCGCCGGCGAGCTCGCCGGCCATCCTCGCGAGGTCTCCCGGTTCCAGCCCGAGGCTGAGAGGGTGGGCCAGAACGGCCACCCCTCGCGAACCCCTGGCGAGGCGCGCCACGTCCATGGGATGTAGTCGCCCCTTCGGCACGTACGCGACCGCCCCGTTTCCCAGCCACCGTTCGAAGGCGTCGTCGATGTCGCTCGCCACCCCGAGGTCGACCAGAGCTCGCGCGAAGTGGGGTCGCCCGAGCCCCTCCTCGCCTCCGGCGTCGGAGACGAGCTTGTCGTAATCCACCGCGACGCCGAGCTCCGACAGGCGCTGCACCAGCTTGGCGTTTCGCTGCCTGCGGTCCTCACGAAGCGCCCGCAGCTCGCTCTGCAGCGGTCCGTCGCCCTCTTCGACGAAATAGACGAGAACGTGGACCGAGGACCTCGGTCCGAGCCCGGCGGGCTTGCACGACACCTCGCAGCCGGGGACGAGGGTCACCCCCGCCCGATCAGCCGAACGTCGCGCTTCTGTGAGACCGCCAAGGTTGTCGTGGTCGGTTAGAGCGACCGCGCTGCATCCGGCATAGGCGGCGAGCTCGGCGATGCGGGCGGGTGGATCAGATCCATCGGAAACGGCCGAATGCGTGTGAAGATCGATCACCGTGGCCCACGGTAGTGTCGGACGCGCGGGGCGGCTGTGGCTGTGCGCGTGCGACGAGGGGTGGACCGGGCGTGACGAGCGCCATGTGCCTATGAGAAGAATGAGCCTATGAAAGAGGCCTGCGGTGTCTTCGCCGTCCACGCCCCGGGACGGGCGGTGGCCCAGATGACGTTCGACGGCCTCTTCGCCCTCCAGCACCGCGGGCAGGAGTCTGCGGGCATGGCGGTGTCCGACGGGGAGTCGGTCACGGTCGTGAAGGACATGGGCCTCGTCATGACCGTCTTCGACGAAAGGACGGTCTCTGCTCTGCCTGGCGACCTCGCCATCGGCCACACGCGGTATTCGACGACCGGCCGTTCCGAGTGGCGCAACGCCCAGCCCGTGTTCCGCTCCGCCGGCCACTCGGGATTCGCCCTCGGGCACAACGGGAACCTGACCAACACGGCCGAGCTAGCCGCCCGCTCTGGCATGCTCCCCGGCGTGGTCGCCTCGGACAGCGACCTGATCGCAGAGGTCGTCGCCGCGGCGTGGGGCCGCGCACCCCGCGCGGCCGGTGAGGATGGCGAGGGTGACGGTGAAGGCGACGGGAGTGTCGACGGCTCGGACGCAGTGCTCCTCGAAGAGGCGCTCAAGTCCGTGCTTCCGAGCGTCGAGGGTGCGTACTCGATCGTGGCCATCACGGACACTGCCGTCATGGGCGCCCGCGACCCCCACGGGTTCAGGCCACTCTGCCTCGGACGCCTGCGGTCGTTGGGGCCAAACGGCTCACCGGATGGCTGGGTCCTCGCTTCTGAGACACCCGCGCTCGATGTCGTGGGCGCCACCTTCGAGCGGGAGGTTCAACCAGGTGAGCTGGTCGTCATAGACGGTCGGGGAGTGCGCTCCGTGCCGTTCGTCCCTGATTACGAGGTCGACCCGCATCTGTGCATCTTCGAGTTCGTCTACTTCGCCAGGCCCGACAGCCGGCTGTACGGGCGCGAGGTCCACGGGGCAAGGCGCCGGATGGGTGAGCTACTCGCCGGACAGAGGCCCGTCGAGGCGGATCTCGTGATGGGAGTGCCCGAGTCAGGGGTGCCCGCGGCCGAGGGTTATGCCAGGGCGAGCGGGATACCTCACGGCCAGGGGCTCGTGAAGAACCGCTACATCGGTCGCACGTTCATAACTCCCGGCGCGGCAGAACGCGCCGCGGGGGTGCGGCGCAAGCTCAATCCTCTGAAGGAGAACGTCGAGGGCAAGAGGCTCGTCGTAGTGGACGACTCGATCGTCAGGGGCACGACCCAGCGCGCGGTGGTCGGGATGCTCCGCGAGGCGGGAGCTGCCGAGGTGCACCTGCGGATCTCTTCGCCGCCGCTCGTGTGGCCGTGCTTCTACGGGATCGACATTCCCGACCGCGACGAACTGGTCGCGTCGGACTCGAGCATCGCGGAGCTCGAGCGGTTTCTCGGCGTCGACAGCCTCGAGTACCTGACACTCGACAATCTGATCGAAGCGATCGATGCCCCCGGAGCCGGGTTCTGCTCTGCGTGCCTGACAGGCGACTACCCGGTGCCCGTCCCGGTCCAGCTCGCCGGCGAGGCGCGCGCGTCTCTGTCCGCCCGCCCGTAGACGTCCAGACGTGGGGGACCGGCCGGAGGCTGTGCCAGCGAGCTACGCCGCAGCCGGGGTGAATCTCGAAGCCGCGGACGAGGCCGTGAAAAGGATCGCAGCGCTCGTCGCATCCACGCAGAGGCCCGAGGTGCTCGACGGGATCGGCGGGTTCGGGGGCAGCTTCGCCCTTGACGTCGCCGCTCTTGAGGCTCCGGTTCTCGTCGCTTCGACCGACGGCGTCGGCACGAAGCTGGCAGTGGCCCAGGCCGCCGGTCGCTACGACACGGTCGGGGTGGACCTCGTCGCAATGTGCGTCGACGATCTCGTCTGCGTTGGGGCCGAACCGTTGTTCATGCTCGACTACATCTCGACCGGACGTCTCGATCCCGACCAGGTGGAGGCTCTCGTGGGCGGCGTGGCGGCCGGCTGCAGGCTGGCGGGCTGTGCCCTTTTGGGCGGCGAGCTGGCGGAGCATCCCGGCGAGATGGAGCCCGGCACCTTCGACATGGCCGGTTTCGCCGTCGGTGTCGTAGATCGCGACGCAAGGCTCGGGCCCGCCAACGTGGTTCCCGGCGACATCCTCGTCGGGCTGTCGTCTCCCGGCCTGCGGTCGAACGGGTACTCGCTCGCTCGCCACGTCCTGCTCGAGAGGGCCGGCAGGTCCCTCGACGAGCCGGCGTGGGACGGAGCAGGTGTCACTCTCGCGGACGAGATGCTTCGCCCGTCTGTCATCTACTCTCCCGCCGTCCTGGCCGCGGCGCGCGACGGGGGCCGTCCGTGCCGCCGCCCACATAACGGGGGGAGGGATCCCGGGCAACCTCGTCCGGGCGATGCCCGAGGCGTGCATTGCCGTGGTCGACACGTCGCGCTGGGACGAGCCCCGGATATTCGAGGAGATCCGCCGGCTCGGGCCTGTCGACGACACCGAGATGCAGCGTGTGTTCAACCTCGGGATCGGGATGGTCCTCGTGGTCGCGGCCGACGCCGCCGACGAGGTCGAACGCGCCGTGGAGGCCGAGGGAATCGAGTGTGTCGTCGTCGGTCGGGTCGACTCGGGGACGCGCGGCGTCCGGCTCATCGGTCCGGATTGAGCGGGCAGCCCTGGCCCGGATCGAGCGGGCAGCCCTGGCCCGGATCGAGCGGGCAGCCCTGGCCCGGATCGAGCGGGCAGCCCTGGCCCGGATGGTGGTCGGGACCGGTGTCGATCCGGTGACCTCACGCTTTTCAGGCGCGCGCTCTACCAACTGAGCTACCCGACCTCGACCTCGACTACGCGAGGCAGCGGTCCTGACGGGATTTGAACCCGCGACCTCCGGCTTGACAGGCCGGCGTGCACTCCAAACTGCACCACAGGACCCCGGTTGCGCGCCGTCGGCTGCCTACCCCGATTGCGCGTCTTGCAAAGCTACCGGGTATTGGGAGAGGGGTTCTACCCCGTGGCGATCGGGGTATCGGGAGACGGGCTCAACCCCTTGGACCGCTCGGGCAGCCACTCGGTTCGAGCGGCACCTCACAGGGCGCGGGACAATGGCAGGCGTGAGCGCTAGTTGGCGGGTCCTGTCCATGGACCACGGCGAGCCCGTCGCCCCTGTCGAAGACATCGTCCGCCTGATCGACGCGTCGGGCACTGCGACTGCTGCGTCTTACAGCAGGAGCGACGTGGTCGAGGCGCTCCACGAGCACCAACCTGCCGCCGTTGCGCTGTGCGCAGGCCAACTGGTCGGCGCGGTGGTCGCACGCGTCTCGGGTTCGGACGCCCATCTCATGGCGCTTGCACTGCACCCGCAGTGGCGCAATCTCGGTATCGGTTCTGCGCTGCTTCGCGAGCTCGACCAGGGGATAATCCATCACGGTGCGCACAGGCTGTTGGCGCTGGTCGAGCCGGGCCAGGTGGGAGAGGTGGCGTTCGCGAATCAGGGATTCACGCGCCTCGACGGTCTGCACCTCTACATACGCGCCGCATCGATGGTCCCCGAAGAGCTCGCCATCGTCGAACGCTACGGCGGGCACGTCCCCCCGCCGGGGTTATGGGACTCGATGAAGGGGTTCTCTTCCACCAAGCGCCTCCTCGAACGGCGCATCGTCGACCCGCTGTCGCACGTCGACCTGGCGGACCGGCTTGGCCTCGTCCCACCCGCTGCGGTGATGCTCTTCGGACCGCCGGGAACGGGCAAGACGTCGTTTGCCCGCGCCGTCGCCTCGCGCCTGTCGTGGTCGTTCGTCGAGCTCCATCCTTCGCTGCTCGGCCAGGGGGCACAGGCCGCCGTGTCGCTTCGCGACGCTCTCGACGAACTGCGCCACGTCGACCGTCTGGTCTGCTTCATCGACGAGGCGGACGAGATCGCGTCTGCACGGGCGGAACGTCCAGAGAGCCAACCCATCGTCAACGAGTTGCTCAAGGCGATTCCGGCGTTCAAGAGCAGGCCGGGACGCCTCATGATCATGGCCACGAACTCGATCGCGGCCATCGACCCTGCGATGCTCCGACCCGGGCGCTTCGACCTCATCATCCCCGTCGGTGCTCCCGACCCCGCAGGGCGGGCAGAGCTCGCTGTCGAGTTCCTGCCGGCTTGCGACCCCGAGGACGTAGCTCGGCGCACCGAAGGCTTCACGCCTGCAGACTTCGCGCTCGCCGCCCAGCGCGGCGCGCAGTTGGCATTCGAACGGGCGCTGTCGGGTGGGGACGCGACCGTGACCGTCGATGACTGCCTCGCTGCAATCGCGGCGACGAGGCCCTCGGTCAATGCCGATGCGACCCGGGACTTCGAGCTCGAGGACAGTACCTTCGCACGCTTGTAGTGCTTCAGGTGTGGCGATCACGCCGCTCCTGTATTAGGGACCTTAGGCCCTTTACCGGGCGGGGCTGCCGTCATACCTTGCAACGAGGCAGCCGCCTGGAACCAACCCGCCCCACTCGCCCCACTCAAGGTGCCTGAACCATGACACTCGAACTCGCACGGTGGCAGTTCGCACTCGTCACGATCTTCCACTTCTTCTTCGTGCCCGTGACGATCGGCCTTGGCCTGCTGGTCGCGATCATGCAGACGAAGGCCTACAGGCACAATGACGAGGGCTGGGAACGGCTCACACGATTCTTCGGCAGGCTGTTTCTGATCAACATCGCCGTCGGCGTCGTCACCGGGATCGTCCTCGAGTTCCAATTCGGGCTCAACTGGTCCTCGTACTCGATCTTCGTCGGCAACATCTTCGGCGCGCCGCTCGCCATCGAAGGTCTGCTCGCGTTCTTCCTCGAGTCGACGTTCGTGGGGTTGTGGATATTCGGGCGCGGCCGGCTGTCACCGCGGCTCCACCTGGCGACGATCTGGTTGGTGAGCATCGGCACGATGCTCTCCGCCCTGTTCATCCTCGGCGCGAACGCGTGGATGCAGCACCCTGTCGGCTACAAGGTCGTGAACGGCCAGGCTGTCCTGACCAACTTCTGGGCGGTGTTGGGGAACTCGACACTGTGGTGGTCGTTCGCCCACACCGTGCTCGCGGCCTTCGTGACAGCGGGGATGCTCATGCTCGGGATAAGCGTGTGGCGCGTTCACCGCGAAACGGTAGACGGTGCGCTTCGCGACACGTTCTTGAAGGCGGCACGCTTCGCGGCCGCCTTCACATTGGTCGCGGTGATCCTCACGTGCGTCGCCGGCGACGCACAGGCGAGGCTGATGGACACGCAGCAGCCGATGAAGATGGCGGCCGCAGAAGCGCTCTACCAGACGAAGGACGGCGCCAGCTTCTCGTTGCTCACGATCGGCAACCTGAAGGGGAACCCCGTCTTCCAGATCCGGGTCCCGCACCTGCTGAGCCTGATCGCCGACCTCAGTTGGAACGGCCAGGTCAGCGGGATAACCCAGGTCCAGGCGGCGGAAGCGGCGAAGTACGGCCCCGGGAGCTATGTACCCGTGATCTGGTTGACCTACTGGTCCTTCCGGGTGATGGCGGGCGCCGGGGTAATGATGATCCTGCTGTGCGCATGGGGGGTGTGGCTCGCGCGCCGCAAGCGGATGCTCGAGAGCCGATGGTTCCGCCGTTGTGCTCTCATCGGGATGGCGCTTCCGTTCCTCGCAAACATGACGGGATGGATCTTCACCGAGGTGGGGCGGCAACCCTGGATCGTCTACGGGTTGATGAAGACGGTGAAGGGTGTGTCCCCTGTGACCACTGCTGACGTCGCGTTCACCCTCGTCGGCTTCGTCCTCGTCTACGCGGTGCTGGGCGCGATCGACGCCGTCTTGATGGTCAGAGCGGCACGCCTGCCCCTCGACGAGTCAGAAGAACATGATTCAGGCGCCAGCACCGCTGTCGTCCCGAGTCTCGTGTACTGAGAGGTCGGTCATGGTGCCATTTGCTGATCTGAACACAACCTGGTTCGCCCTGATCGGCCTTCTGTGGGCGGGATACCTGTTCTTGGAAGGGTTCGACTTCGGCGTAGCCGTCGTGACCCCGTTTCTGGTGAAGGACGAGACGGAACGAAGGATGTGCCTCAATGCGGTCGGGCCGGTTTGGGACGGGAACGAGGTGTGGCTGCTCGTCGCCGGCGGTGCGACCTTTGCCGCGTTCCCGCTGTGGTACGCGCGAATGTTCAGCGGTTTCTACCTCGCGTTGTTCCTTGTGCTCATCGCACTGATATTCAGGGGGGTCTCCTTCGAGTTCCGCGGGAGGGAGAACCGTCAGTCATGGCGGAGAACCTGGGACGTTGCGAATTTCGGAGGGAGCCTGATCCCGGCAGTCGTGTGGGGAGTTGCGTTCACAGACCTGGTGCACGGGGTCCCCATGGAGCCCGACGGCAGGTACTTCGCAGGACTGCTCGGGCTCCTGCACCCGATCGCTCTCGCCGGCGGGCTCGCCAGCCTGGCGGTGTTCTGTCTGCACGGCTCGGTCTTCTTGTCGCTAAAGACGAGCGGGGAGCTCGCACAACGCGCGCGCCGGGCTGCAAAGGTGAGCGGGACCGCAGCTGTCGTGCTGCTAGGGGCGACGGTCGCCTGGTTGGCGGCGACGAGCCGGCCGGCCGTCTCCGGCCAATTGCCGGCGGCGATACCGCTCGTCTTCGGGGTGGCCGCGGTCGCCGCGGTGGCGGCAGGCATGGTGCTTTCGTCGAGGGCCCGTGACGGGTGGGCGTTCGCCTCGACGGGCGCCGCCATCCTGCTCGCCATGGGAGCGGTCTTCTCCCGGATGTTCCCGTCCGTCTTCCCCGCGAGCAACCACGCCGCGAACGGCCTCACCATTGCGGCCGCAGCCTCCCAGCACAACACGCTCGTGGTCATGACGATCGTGGCTGCGATCTTCACCCCGATCGTCCTCGGCTACCAGGCCTGGACCTACTGGGTGTTCCGCCAGCGGCTCACACGCTCCCCGGTGACGGCAGCGGACTCGCAGCCGCCCCCAGGTGCGCCCGCCGCGGGGTTGACGCGGGCGCCCCTCGCCCCCGAGGGCTGAGCGTGCCCCGCCGCCCCAGGGGTGGGCCGGCACGCGCGCCGGCACGTGGCTCGGCGCCGAGGTCGGCGCCGAGGGGACCGGTCGACGGACGCCTTCTGCGCGAGCTCGTATCGGCGCGCAACGCGATCGCGGCATCTGTGGTTGTGGGCCTCGTGGCGACGGCCGCCGTCCTGGTTCAGGCGATCGCACTGGCGACCCTGCTCACCGGTGCCATGGACGGCATGACCCGTCATCACGAGATGGTCGCGTTCGTCTGGCTCGCCGTGGGTGCGGCGGTGCGGGGATCGTGCGCTCTCGCAGGAGAGCTCTTCGGCAGGCTCGGCGCGGCGAGCGCCAAGGCGGACCTGCGCTCGCGCCTCGTGAACGCAGCGGTGCGCGACGCACCGACGGGGGGATCGACGGGTCCCGGTGCTCTGGCATCGGTCGCCGGGCGCGGTCTCGACGCGCTCGACGTCTACGTCGGTCGCTGCCTGCCGGACCTCGTCCTCGCGGTGGCTGCGCCGGTCGCCCTGGCCGCCGCGATAGGGGTGCTCGACTGGGTGTCGGGGCTCGTCATCGTCGTCGTCATAGCCCTGTTCCCGATCTTCGGCGCCCTCGTCGGCCGGGCAGGCGCCGCGCTCGCCGAGGAGCGTTGGCGTCAGGTGGAAGCGCTCGGCCGCCAGATCGCCGACGTCTTCGAGGGACTGCCGGTGCTGAAGGCGTTCGGCCGGTCGCCGGAGCAAAGAGCGAGGATCGAGCGCGCCGGCGACGCGCTTCGGCGCTCCAGCCTGGCCACTCTCCGCACGGCGTTCCTCTCTGCGCTCGTTCTCGACACGCTGGCGTCCCTGTCGGTGGCGCTCGTCGCGGTCCCCCTCGGATTGCGGCTCCTCACCGGCTCTGTCCACCTAGAAGCCGCGCTCGCGGTGCTGATCGTCGCACCTGAAGTCTTCCTGCCGCTGCGCAAGGCGAGCGCCGAGTTCCACGAGAGCTCCGAAGGCCTGGCCGCCGCAGCGCACGCGCTCGGTGTGATCGAGCGCGGCCGTCCCGATCCGGCGACCAGCGGGAATGCTCCCGAGGTGGTCGCCCGACGAGTGTCGGACCCTGCCCGGGTGCCGGTGGCGCTCAGGTCGGTGCGCCTGGACGTGCCGGGCCGCGACGCTCCTGTGCTCGACGGGGCCGACCTCGTGATCGAACCGGGGGAGACGGTGGTGCTCGTGGGCCCGAGCGGCGCGGGAAAGTCGACCGTGCTCTCCCTGCTGCTCGGGTTCGTCTCCCCGACTCGGGGTTCGGTCACGGTCGGGGAAGACGACTTACGTACGCTCGACCTGAAGCAGTGGAGGCGCTTCACCACTTACCTGCCCGAGCACCCGACGTTGCTCCGCGCGTCGCTCGCGGAGAACTTGAGGATCGCCAATCCGGTCGCACCCGACGATCAGCTCGTGGACGCGCTCCGCGTCGCGGGCGCGGCACATCTGCTCCGCGAGCTCGAAGCGGGTCTCGACACCCCGATCGGCGAGGGCATGCGCGCGATCTCGGCGGGAGAGCTGCAGCGCATCGCGTTGGCGAGGACGTTGTTGCGCCCCGCGTCGCTCTACCTGTTGGACGAGCCGACGGTGCATCTCGACGACGTGACCGAAACTGCCGTGATCGACGGGCTGCGGAACGTGTTGCGTGGGCGCAGCGCTCTCATCGTCACTCACCGCCCCGCGGTGATGGACCTCGCCGACCGCGTCCTGACGCTCTCGGAAGGAAGATTCACCGAGGTCGCCCGGCAGCTCGAAGTCGGCCTCCTGGCCGCGACAGGTGGCCCGGCGTGACGGTCCACCTGCGTGGCGCGCGCCGGTCGGCAGACACGGCTACGGGGCTCGCCGGTCGCGTGCTCCGCATGACACCGCGTCGGCTGGCGCCGGCAATCGCGTCGGGCGCCGTCACCGTGGCGTGCGGGATCGGTCTCATGGCGACCTCCGGTTGGCTCATAACCCGCGCCTCGCAACGTCCCCCCGTGTTCGTGCTCAGCATCGCGATCGGCGCGGTCCAGGCCTTCGCACTCGGACGGGGGATATCGCGGTACCTCCAGCGTCTGAGCGTCCACGATCTCGCCCTCGAAGTGCTCGGGAATCTGAGGCTCTACCTGTTCGACCAACTCGAACCCCTCGTCCCTGGGGGGCTGCGCGAAAGCTCGGGCACGGTGCTCAGCGGATTCGTCTCCGGAGCAGAGGCGGTGGCCGAGGCGGTCGCAAAGGACATCACCGCGAAGGTGGACGTGTCCTCGAGCATCCTTCTCGGCGGATTCGTCGCATGCCTGATCGATTCGCGCGTCGGGATCGTGCTCGTCGCTGGAGCTGCATGCGTGGTCGGCGCGGCGATAGCGACCGCCCGCATAGGTCGCTCTGCCGCAGCGTCGGAGGCCCGATCGCGCGAAGAGATCGCGGATCTGGTGATCGAGACGGCGCGCGCGGCGCGCGAGCTGACGGCCTACGGACGCGAGGATCTCGTTGAGGCGCGACTTGGCTCCGTCCGGCGCCGGTCGACGGCTGCGGCGGTGCGTCGCGCGCTTGCGTCTGGGTCGGGTCGGGCCGCGGTGACCTTCGTCTCGGGCGCGTCGGTGATTGCAGTCGTCGCCTTCGGGCTCGCTCAGAATCACGCGCACCGGCTCTCCGGCACGATGCTCGCCGTAGTGGCCTTCGTCTCTCTTGCCGTGTTCGAACAGTGCGGGTCGCTTCCTTCTGTGCTCGCCGAGACCGTTGCAGGTGACGCCGCGGCGCGTCGTCTGCGGGAACTGGCCGGGCTTCGTGCACCTGCGCCCGAACCCTCGCGCGACCTCAGTCCCGGTCGGGGCCCCGTTGCGGCACGGCTCGAGCGGGCCGGAGTGATCCTCGACGGCACTCCGATACTGCAAGACGTGTCGCTCAACCTTGAGCCGGGCCGAAGGATCGCGTTGGTCGGCCGCAGCGGGTCGGGAAAGACGAGCGCTCTGCATTCGCTGCTCCATTTCGTCGAGTGCACGACGGGCCGCGCGTCGTTGGGAGGGGTCGACGTTCGCGACATGACACGGAGCGGGATCGCCAGGCACATGGGGTGGATGACCGAGGAGACACATTTGTTCGCCGTTTCCCTCGGTGACAACCTGCGGATCGCCCGGCCGGGGGCCTGCGACGCCGAGTGCGAGGCCGCGCTCGCCTCCGTCGGGCTCAGCCGCTGGCGGGCCACCCTGCACGAAGGGCTCGCGACGCCGCTCGGGGACGGGGGCCGTCCTCTCAGTGCCGGCGAGCGGCAGCGTCTGGGAATGGCCCGCGCTCTGCTCGCCGGGGGCACCGTCTTGTTGCTCGACGAGCCCACCGCACATCTGGATCCCGAGTCGTCATCACTTGTGCTTTCGGAGCTGGTCGGAGCTGCCGGCGACCGGTCGGTGCTCGTGGTGAGCCACGACCCGAATGTCGCCCGGCACGTCGACGAGGTGGTGACCGTCGCCGGGCCTCGCCGCCGTTAGCCGGCGTCGCCGGCGTCGCCGGCCTCGCCGGCGGGTCGGGCGGCTGCCAAGGGACTTTCGGCTCTATGCGACTTGGGAGCCGCAAACGAAGATTTCAGTAGCAGCGACCGCGTAAACGCGGTTGCAAGGAGGGAGGTCTGCGAGATGGATGTCCTCATTCCGGACACCTCGACCCCGGTTGCGGAGTCGACGGCTCGGCAGCTCGAAGCGCGCGGCCACAAGGTGAGCTCGTGCCAGTCGACCGCCGACGCCAACCGGCCCGCGTGCCGGATGCTCGAAAACGAGCAATGCCCGCTCGATTCGCATCCGGTGGACGTCGTGGTCGATCCGGGGCCCGGTGAGGTCGGCGGCGGCGGAGCGCTGTGCGGGCTACGCCACAGGATCCCGCTCATACTCTCCACCGATTACCCCGACCACTGTCTGAAGCCTTGGGCCACGGACATCGTCGAGCCGGAGTTCGTCGCTGAGACGGCTGAGGAGATCCAGGCCCAGCCCCTTGCGGGCCACAGTTTCGTCGGCGAAGTTGCCGTGTTGGAGGAGCTGCGACGCGCCGACACGGTGACCGACGACGTGCGAGTCGAGGTTCGCCGCACGAACGGGGGCCTGGTCGCAGACGTATGGTTCCCGGCCGCTTTAGGCCGCCATGACGCCGACAGGGTGTCGGTCCACATGGCCCAGGTGATCCGCGCATATGACGCGTGGGCGAAGCATCTCGACATCCGCGTTCACCTGATCGAACAGTGAACCGATCGCCTCTGCCCGATCTCGGCCGCGTACGAGGTCGTCCGCCGCGTCACCCTCCTAGGGTCACCCGACTTGGGTCACCCTCCTCGGGTCACCCGCCTTGGGTCACCCGCCTTCGAGTGTGGCCTGCTCGGCCTGGGTGAAGACCTTGGACCGTGTGATGAAGTGAAGATCCTCACCTGCCGCGAGCGAGAAGCCTTCGGGCTCGCCTTCTCCCACGTCCAATATCAGCTGGGTGTGCTTCCAGACTTGGAACTGCCGTGCGTCGATGTAGAAGGCACATCCCCCGACATCGTCCAACCGGACGTCGTGAGGCCCGATGACGAACTCCCCGTCTGCGAAGCAGATCGGGAGGCTGCCGTCACAGCAACCTCCCGACTGGAAGAACATGACAGGTCCCTGCTCTAGAACGAGCTGCGCGATGGCCTCGAGTGCCGCCGGTGTGGCGACGACCCGGGCCACCGCGCCCCGCTCGACTCCTGGTGCCTGCTCCATGCGGGATCTTCTAGAAGAATCCGAGGGGCTTGGAGCTGTAGCTCACCAGAAGGTTCTTGGTCTGGGAGTAGTGCTCAAGCATCATCTGGTGGTTCTCCCGGCCGACTCCGGAGATCTTGTAACCCCCGAACGCCGCACCCGCCGGGTAGAGGTGGTAGCAGTTGGTCCACACCCGGCCAGCCTTGATGGCCCGGCCCATGCGGTAGGCGAGGTTCCCGTTGCGGGTCCACACGCCGGCGCCGAGGCCGTAGAGGGTGTCGTTGGCAATTCGCACAGCGTCCGCCTCATCGGTGAACGTTGTCACGGCAAGGACCGGACCGAAGATCTCCTCCTGGAAGACCCGCATGTCGTTGTGTCCCTTGAGGACGGTCGGCTCGTAGTAGTAACCGCCCTTGAACTCCCCATCGACCACGGTCCGGTGGCCGCCGATCAGCACCTCGGCACCCTCCTGACGACCGATGTCGACGTAGCCGGAGATCTTCTCGAGCTGCTGCGCGGAGTTCTGGGCCCCGACCATGGTGGTCGGGTCGAGCGGGTTGCCCTGAGTGATCTTGCGGATGCGATCGAGGCATCGGGCCATGAACTTGTCGTAGACCGACTCCTGGATCAACGCTCTCGAAGGGCATGTGCAGACCTCGCCCTTGTTGAACGCGTAGAGCACCAGACCTTCGATGGCCTTGTCCAGGAATTCGTCATCCGCGTCCATCACGTCGGCGAAGAAGATGTTCGGCGACTTGCCGCCCAGCTCCACCGTCGAGGGGATCAGGTTCTGCGCCGCGTACTGCATGATCAGCCGTCCCGTGGTGGTCTCGCCCGTGAAGCCGATCTTCGCGATGCGCGGGCTCGATGCCAGGGCCTTGCCGATCTCGCCGCCGGGACCAGTCACTATGTTCACCACGCCCGGAGGCACGATGTCCTGGATCACCTCGGCGAACTTGAGGATCGACCAGGGCGTCGGCGACGCAGGCTTCAGGACCGTGCAGTTGCCGGCTGCGAGGGCCGGGGCGATCTTCCACGCCGCCATGAGAAGCGGGAAGTTGAACGGGATGATCTGGCCGACGACGCCGAGCGGCTCGTGGAAGTGATACGCGACGGTGTCCTTGTCGATCTCAGTGGATCGGCCCTCGAGGGAACGCGTGGCGCCCGCGAAGTACCGGAAGTGGTCTACGGCCAACGGGATGTCGGCTGCCAACGTCTCGCGGACCGGCTTGCCGTTCTCCCAGCTCTCCGCAACTGCCAGCATCGTCAGATTCGCCTCGATCGCATCGGCTATCGCGTTCAGGACGGCGGCTCGCTCGGGGAGCGATGTCTCGCCCCAGGCGTCCTTGGCCGCGTGAGCGGCGTCGAGTGCCAGGTCCACGTCCTCGGATGTCGACTTCGCCACCTCGGTGAACGGCTGGCCCGTGGCGGGGCTGATGTTCTTCATGTACTGGCCCTTTGCGGGGGCCATCCAATGCCCGCCGATGAAGTTCTCGTAACGGGGCTTGACGTCGACCAAGCTGCCAGGCTGGCCAGGGGCCACAAAAGTGCCGTCAGACGTCCTGCCTTCAATCACGTTTGCTTCGGTAACTGTCATGATCGTCTCCATGCTCAACGTGATCCGATTCGATTGCTCAGGTCGGCGCATCACGAGGTCCGACCTTGGGCAGCGATTACATCGCTCTGCATCGAGGTTACGAAGGGTGTCTCCGGAGCAATAGAGCCAAAGGTCCCTTGTGACTCCTGACCCGGATGTGAATGGATCGCACAGCTGTGCAAGTGTTTCGGCCTCGCCGGACGCAATTACGTGGAACGAAGCCCCATGACAACCCGACGAACCTTCCCGGGTCGCATCTCGATTCGTCGACAGGTGAGCCCCATCGATCTTCTGGTCGGGCTCGGCGTGGTCGCCCTACTCTACGGCGTCGCCCGGGTCGGCTAGTCGCTGAGAGTCACCGTCACACCCGGAGCGACGACTTCGAGGTTGCCGACCGGGCTCGCCGACATCCCGTACTACGCGGTGTGCTCCCTTCTCCGGATGTTCACCGCCTTGTTCCTGCTGATGCCTACCCTCGTGGCTCGGAAGGTTGGCGAGGGTAAATCCGGAGTCGAGCGCCACGAGGTAGACCCGCTAAATCGCCCTGTTCGTCTGCGAGGCCAACGGTTTCCAGATCGGGCACGGCGGTGCAGGTCCTGTAGACGAGCGCAGCCACGGCGACCACTATCAGGACGTCGCCGATGCTGAACACGTCGTGTGCCGGAAACCAGCGAGGTGTGGCGAAGATGTCACCCAGGAACGACAGCTTCGGATGGGTGACGACCGCTGAGTTGGTGAAATGGCCGGGCTGAGGCCGCCAACCCGATGCAGCCAGAGCACCTGAGCTCGCAGGCATCGTGCCGGCGTTCACGGCAATAACGAGAAGGTTCAGTGCCCCGCCAGCGCCTACGAGGAGGATTCCGGGGAGGCGGCGGTTCGACCACACGAACAAACCGGCGGCCGCGTACGACAACAGATTTGCGAAGTCCAGGACGAGGTGATCGCGGCCTGGCAGCACCGAGATGACGAGCACCTGGTCGACCAACGCGAGCCAAACCAGATAGAAGCGTCGGAAGCGGAGTGCAAAGAGGCGGGCCAAGCGTCTGCGGAGCCACAGGGCTTCGACCGCCACCACGACCGCACAAGCGAGGACGATGATCACTTCGCGGATTCTTCGAGCTCACGCGCGACTGGGACTTCGTCGCGCCGAGTCCGCGACCACGTGTGACAGCTCCGCGCCCAGATCGCCAGTTCGTCCCCTGGTACCGCAGGAAGGATCAGATGTCCCTGCACCAGATCGCAGCCGACCGTGGACAGGACGCGCAGCACCTCGGGCGTCTCGACCCCCTCGGCGACCACCTGCATCCCGAGGCTGTGCCCGAGCTCGACCGCCGCGCGCACGAAGGCCACGTCGCGCGGGCTGTCTGCGGAGGTTCGGACGAACGACTGATCGATCTTCACCTCGGACGCCGACAGGTCCTTCATGTAGGCGAGCGAAGTGTGCCCGGTGCCGAAGTCGTCGATCGAGATCCGGACGTCCATCTTCAACAGCTCCTGGATCACCCTCCCGGCCTCTTCTGTGTCGCTTATGACGGCACTCTCAGTCACTTCGAGCAGCAGGGAACGTCCAGGCATGTCGAAGTGCTTGAGAAGTGACCGCAGATGCGTCGGCAGGTCCAACTGGATGTTTCGCGCTGAGATGTTCACCGACATCGTCAGGTCGAGACCGTCCTCGTACCAGCGGCGCCACTGGCCCATCGCCTGACGCAACGCCTGCAGGGTGAGCGGCATCATGAGACCCGTGTTCTCGGTGGCGGTCAAGAAGCCGGCTGGAGGCAGGAGCCCGAGCGTCGGGTGCTGCCACCTAATGAGAGCCTCGACGCCGACCACGGCCCCGTCGGAAAGACGGCACTTGGGCTGGTAGTGCAGGACCAGCTCGTGCTCGAGCCCACTCCGCAGCTGAGCCATCAGAGTCAACCGCTCGATCGAATTGTTGTCGTAGCTCGGGTCGTACAAGACGACCGATCCAGGCCCTGCGGCCTTCGCCTGGTAGAGCGCCACATCGGCGCGTTGGAGCAGCCCGTCGACATCTTCTGCGTGGGTCGGGCTCAGCGCGACTCCCACGCTCGCTTCCACATGGAGGCTGACGCCCTCGAGGATCACCGGCCCGGAAAGCGCGTCACAGAGCCGGGTCGCCAGGCCGAGCGCCGTGGTGCTGTCCGGCAGCTGCTGGCACAGCACGGCGAATTCGTCGCCCCCCAGTCGGGCCGCAAAGTCCTCGGCCCTGATCACCGAAGCGAGACGCTGACCGACCACTCGCAGGAGCTCGTCTCCCACCGGGTGCCCCATGGCGTCGTTGACCTGTTTGAAGTGATCGAGATCGATGAACAGCATCGCCACGAGCCCCTGGTCGCGGTCTCGCAACGCGTTCGCAGCATGTTCTAGTAGCAACGTCCGGTTCGGCAGGCGCGTGAGGGAGTCGTGCATCGCCATCAACTCCCGGTTGCCTGCTTTCAACGCGCCTGACACGGCCACGACGGGAAGGACGCACAGCGGCAAGGTGAAGATGGAGAAGTTGAGCGCGGCGAGCGCGACAGGTGCGACTGCGAGAAGCGTCAATGCGATCGTGAACTCACCGCGGAAGTAGGGCCACACGTAATTGAGCGTGGGGCGGCCGTCCGCGACGGCGTTGACCATCGCCACGAGGCAGACATTCACGAAGAAGAAGGTGAACGCGGCGACAAGAGCGGGGAAGAGAGCCCGAGGCGTGAAGTCCGGGGTGAACCCGGTGACGGACTGGCCCGAGAGCAAGGCGAACACGGTTCGCGCCGCGGTAAGCCCGATCGCGTACTGAGACGCGTTGAATCCCACTTTGAGGATGGATCGCCGGCACCTGATGTCGTCGACGATGCCGGCGCTCACCTGCACGAGCGTTGCTATCCACAGGGGTCCCGTGATGATCAGAGCGATAGTCGCCGTACCCGACAACGTGTACGTCTCGACTTTGTAGCCGCGGCGAAGCTTCATGGGCAGCAGCTCGCCCACGACCACCCCGACCGCCAGGACGGCCATCACCACCGCTTCGTGCTCGTCCAACGAGGGCACGCGGAACGAAGAAGCGTCGACGAACAGCGCTACTCCGCCCGCGGCCAGCACGATCGCCAGGTAGGCGTTAAGCGGGATGAGTGCCCGGCACCAGCCGCCGGTCGAGAAATTGCGGCCTCGGGGCGGTTCCGCCCCGAGGCCGTCTTCGGGTATCAGCCCCACTTACCAGTGGCGGACAGAACAGCGGCGAGCGCAGCTAGTCCGCCAGCGGATATCACCGGTACGAGCTTGGCTGATATCGACTTCCACTTCGACATACCAACCGCCTTTCATGGCAGCAATACCGGGCTGTCCGGTTCTCTCAGATCGGCCCCAACCCCTGCACTTCTTTAGAGCATGCAACAATTATTGATTAACAAACTTCGCGGTCCTGAGAGTCCGTCGGGGTAGATCACCTGGGGCTCGGAAGTCCAGGACCCTCCTGACCTGGGAGAATGCCCGCGCCTCGCCCTCAGGCGGAGGAGGGTCTGACCAGGTCGGGAGATCACCGGCGCGCCTCAGGTACCGCTATGTAATGGCTGGGACCCGTGTCCGTCGCGGCTGCGGCGAGGCCGGCTAAGGGAGTCGAAGCGCCTAAGCGAGATGAGTCTGTGGGGATGTGCTCCCACCGTCAGGGAGCGCTTCGACCGCCCGCCCGCATCTCGAGCACCAGGCGATCGGTCGCTCGGGGTCTGACACGTGGACGATCGCACCACACCCGGAACATCGCCAGATGACAGGTGACTGCCTCGTAGCCGGGTTGTCAGTACCGAGACGCCTCGGCATCGTCGCACCAATCCCTTCCCGCTTGGTGATGCCGATCATGTTCGCGGCGCTCCGCGTCGAAACAGTAATCGCGCCTCCGCGAACACGGTCACCCGGCTTCGGATGCGTCGCTACCGCCGGGTCGAGCCCACGAGGATCCTCGGTCCGCCACTCCGCCTACATCCGGCACAATGATCACATCATCGTCTCGGTAAGCCGCGAACCAGCACTGGCTCAGACTGCACAGGAAGGTCTAACTGGCAACATGAAGTGTGAGATGCGACGACCGATGCCGTTCGAGCCACGGTGAGCGCCCGCCGGAAGCGGGCTCCCGAAAACCCCGACGGACCCTTGAACAACCTGCGGCGGCTGCCGGCATGGGCGGGGCTCCGCACCGGAGATGAAGTCGAGGTGAGCGGCACTCGACTGCGCTCGGCGAAATGGGAATTCGTAGCGCATGTGCGCAACGTGGTCACCGGAGAAGAATGGATAGATGTGGTGGGCGGCCGCAGCGGCGACCGCAAGCTTCGTTCGTTCCCTCCTGAACGAGTGTTCGCGCCCGCCGCCAAGCAAAGACGACATGCGCCGCGATCATCCCTCGCAGATGCACCGCAGCTCCCCCTGGGCTGAGCGCGGCGATCGAACCGTCAAAATTGACGAAAAACTCGCCAGAGGCTGGTCGCGCCTGTAGCCTCACGGCTTCACGCCCTGGCAGGCCGGGGCAAATATGAGAACGGGGGCGAGTCTTATGCACAAACGGTGGAAGGCACCTTCGCTCAGCATCGCGGCAGCGGTTCTGGTGCTCGGCAGCGCCTTGGCGATCACGAGCCCTGCGCTTGCTGCGTCCGGACGGGCCACGTCAAAGCCGATGACCAAAGAGGCGAGCGCGCAGGCCCTTGCTGCGGCACGGGCGTTCCTGAGCCACATCAAGGTGGGGGCGCCGATGCACCGAGTGGGTCCATATCACGGTTTCGCGTCTGACGGCATCACTCCATTGAGCAGCACCAACTGGTCGGGCTATGCGGACACCGGGTCAGCGAACTCCTTCAGTGCAGTGAGCGGCACCTGGGTAGAGCCGACGGGGACATGTGGTTCGGGTGTGTCGCTTGCTGCTTTCTGGGTGGGCATAGACGGCATCTCGGCAGCGGACCCGACCGTGCAGCAGGACGGGACGATCATCGAGTGTTCGGGTGGATCACCGGTCTACGCCGACTGGTGGGAGACCTACCCTGGCAACTCCGTACAGATCGAGAAGGCTGTGAATCCCGGCGACGTCATAACGGCATCGGTGGTCGTCAACGGCTCCTACCAGATGAAGGTCACTGACAGCACCCACAGCGGGGACAGCTTCTCTGTGACCGAGCCGTGTGGTGCTTCGACGTGCAAGAACAAGAGCGCCGAATGGATAGCGGAAGCGCCTTGCTGCGTGAGCGGCGGCAACGTCTATCCCCTCACGAACTTCGGCACCTGGAAAGTCACGAGCGCCGCGACGACTTACAAGGGGACGCCCGGTTCGATATCGGTCGACCCGAACATCGACAAGATCACGATGGTCGACGGTAGTAACGCGGTCAAGGCGGCGCCGGGCAATCTGAAGGCGTCGGGGACCAAGTTCAAGGACACGTGGGAGAGGTCCTCATAGAAAGAGGCTCTTCACAACAGCAGCGGAATTGCTCGAAAACACCGGCCGACTATCCAGTCGGCCGGTGTTTACCGCGAGGAAGAAAAGGGGCTTGAGCGCTAGGATGGACACAGCCTCAGAGCAAAGGAGCCAATATGGTTCGACTCCGAGCCTTGACGACACTCGTCGCGACGGTCGCCCTGGCGACGCTCGCACCCTCCGGCACCGCTGGAGCCTCTGGTGGGCGGATCGGCCAGAACCAGCACTTCATCGGTTTGGTCAACGGCAAGTACACGGGCGCTGTCGTATACACGGTCTGCCCTGGGCCTGTCAGCCCGGGACAGACGGGCCGACCGGCAGGCAATCAGACGGTCGAGGTCAAGCGTGTATCGGCAGGGGGGCGGGGACACCGGGAGCACTGGCAATGTCGTCTACGGCTATGTTCCCGGCGGTCCTCCGGGGATCACACAGCTGAAGCGTTATGACACACCTGGGGCGATCCCGACGTCGGCGATGATCCCGTGCGGAGGAAACGGGGTCGTCTACTTCAGCTCTTGCCCGCTCCCCCAGCCGTGCGGGACCGGCTCGAAGATCGACGATGTCGCCGTGAAATTCGAGAACATCGCTGTGTGAAGCGGCGAGCAGAGTGACGGGCGTAACACGGCGACCTCCAGATACCATGGCCGCGGTGGACGCAGGGACGCTCGAGCCGGTTGAGCGTGTCGCTTCCCGGCTCGGCCTGTCGGCCGACGACCTGACCCTCTACGGGCCCTTCCGGGCCAAGATCCGCCTCGATCCGACGCCGCCGTCCGCGGCCCGGAAGGGCCGGTACGTGCTCGTCACCGCCATCACCCCGACTCGTCACAACGCCGGCAAGACCGTGACGACCATCGGTCTCGCCATGGGGCTAGAGCGCCTTGGACACAGCGCGACGGCGACTGTCCGACAGTCCTCGTTCGGACCGACCTTCGGCGCCAAGGGCGGAGGAGGAGGTGGTGGCAAGGCCCGGATCGAGCCACTCGAAGAGAGCCTGCTCGGTCTCGGCTCGGACATCTTCGCCGTGGAGATGGCCAACAACCTTCTGGCTCGCTGTCGTGGACGACGCTGTCCACCGCGGCGCCGACGTGGACCCCTGCCTCGGTCACCTGGCGCCGGGTCCTCGATGTAGACGACCGCGCTCTCCGGCAGATGCTCGTCGGGCTCGGCGGCGCACTTAACGGTCCCGAGCACCAGACCGGCTTCGACATCACCGCCGCCAGCGAGGTGATGGCGATCCTTACCCTGAGCCGCGACTTTGCCGACCTGCGCTCCCGGCTCGCCTCGATCGTTCTCGCATGGGATCTCGACGGCAAACCGGTGACCGCCGGAAGTCTCGAAGCCGCCGGTTCGATGGCGGTCCTGTTGCGCGACGCCATCCGTCCGAACCTGATGCAGACGAGCGAACGGCACGCCGGTGATGATCCATACGGGGCCGTTCGGCAACATCGCCCCGGGGAACTCGTCGGTGATCGCCGACGTCGTGTCCCTGGCCAGGAGCGATTTCGTCGTAACCGAGGCGGGATTCGGCTCCGACCTCGGCGCCGAGAAGTTCTTCCACCTCAAGTGCCCCGATATCCGGGCTGTCGGCAGACGTCGCCGTGCTTGTGGCCACCGTCCCCTGCCTGCGTGACCACGGCGGCGCACGGGTGACGAGCCCGACGTTGCCGCCGTTGCGGCCGGGAGCGCCAATCTGCGTCGTCACGTCGAGAACCTGCACGCCTTCGGCGTACCGACCGTCGTCGCCATCAACCGGTTCCCCGGCGACGCCGACGACGAGTTGGCGACCGTCGCCGCCGCCGCCCGTGACGCAGGCGCCAGGGCGGTTGCAGAGCACCACGCGTTCGCCGATGGTGGCTCCGGATGCATCGAGCTGGCAGAGGCGGTCGCCACTGCCGCCGAGAGCGGCGGTGCGGCCGAAGGCGCCCACCAGTTGTTCGACCGCGACGCACCGGTGGAGGAGAAGGTGGAGGTAATCGCCCGGCAGCTCTACGGGGCACGCGGCGTGGAATGGACGCCCGAGGCGAGCGCCCGCTATGGAAGCAATTTCGTCTGAGCCGGGTTCGGGCGGCTCCCCGTCTGCATGGCCAAGACGCATCTGTCCCTGTCGCACGACCCGAAGGCACTCGGTGCGCCATCGGGATTCGTTCTGCCCGTGACCGAGGTGCGCCTGGCGGCCGGCGCCGGCTATGTGACGGTCCTCACGGGTGCGATCTCGACCATGCCCGGGCTCCCCTCGAAAGCCAAGTTCCGCGAGATCGACCTTACTGGGCGACGGCACCGTAGTGGGACTCACGTGAGACGGCCGCGGTGAAGGCGCTCGTAAAAGCCCGAGCCGAACCCGGCCTGTGGCTCGAGGATGTTCCCGAACCGGAGTTCGGGGCGGACGATGTTCTCATCCGTGTGGCACGCACGGGAATCTGCGGCACGGACCTTCACATCTACCGGTGGGACGCCTGGGCGCGGAACAACGTGCCCGTTCCCCTTGTCGTCGGGCACGAGTTCGTGGGGACCATCGTCGACATGGGCTCTGAGGTTGACGACCTCGCCGTAGGTGACATCGTGAGCGGCGAAGGCCACCTCGTTTGTGGGCGATGCCGGAACTGCATGGCGGGCAGGAGAGTGCAGTGCTCGCGGACTGACAGTGTCGGTGTGAGCCATCCGGGCGCCTTCGCCGAGTACATAACCCTGCCCGCTACCAATGTCTGGCGGCATCGGCCGGGAATCGATCTGGACGTGGCCTCGATCTTCGACCCGTTCGGGAATGCCGTTCATGCCGCGCTTTCGTTCCCGGTCCTCGGCGAGGACGTGTTGATCACCGGAGCAGGGCCTATCGGCATCATGGCCGCCGCGGTTGCCCGCCACGCCGGAGCGCGCTACGTGGTGATCACTGATTACTCCGGGTACCGGTTGGATCTGGCCCGGAAGCTCGGGGTGACGCTCGCTCTCGACGCCAAGGAGTCTTCCCCTGCCGAGGCGATGGCCGGTCTCGGTATGGTCGAGGGCTTCGACGTCGGTTTCGAGATGTCCGGAGCGGCAAGCGCTCTGCATTCGATGCTCGAGGCCATGTGCCACGGCGGGAAGATCGCGATGCTCGGGTTGCCGACCGAGAACTTCGGGATCGACTGGGCGCACCTGGTCACCAACATGATCACGCTCAAGGGGATCTACGGCCGCCAGATGTTCGAAACCTGGTACTGGATGTCTGTGTTCGTCGAGGCGGGCCTCGACATCTCGCCTGTGATCACGCACCGCTATCCCGCCGACAAGTACGAGGAGGCCTTCGACGTACTGCAGACGGGCGAATGCGGCAAGATCGTGTTGTCGTGGCACGCTTCGGAACCGACCTGAGCCGGATCCTGTGATCGGATCGGCGAGAGACAGCCTGAGAAGAGAGCTCGAAGCCATCCGGGCAGCCGGCCTCTACAAGGCCGAGCGCGTCATAACCACTCCTCAGGGATCCGTCGTGGGAGTGTCGGAAGGCACCGAGGTGCTGAACTTCTGCGCCAACAACTATCTCGGCCTCGCCGACGATCCGCGGGTCGTCGAGGCCGCGAAGAGGGCGCTCGAGCGGTGGGGATACGGCTTGGCCAGCGTCCGCTTCATCTGTGGCACCCAGGCGGTCCACAAAGAGCTGGAGCGACGGATCGCGGGATTCCTCGGTGTCGAGGATGCCATTCTTTATTCGTCGTGTTTCGACGCCAACGGCGGCCTGTTCGAAACCCTGCTGGACGAGAACGACGTGGTGATCAGCGACGAGCTCAACCACGCATCGATCATCGACGGCATTCGACTGTGCAAAGCGCGTCGTCTCCGTTATCGCAACCGCGACATGGGAAACCTTGCGGCCCAGCTCCGCGAGGCCGAGGTCCGCCCGCCGGAGACTCATCGCCACCGACGGTGTCTTCTCGATGGACGGAAGCACTGCCCCGCTGGCCGATATCTGCGCACTTGCGGATCAACACGACGCGATGGTGATGGTGGACGACTCGCACGGAGTCGGTGTCGTCGGTCCGACAGGGAGGGGAACCCCCGAGCTTCACGACGTCATCGAGCGGGTGGACATAGTCACAGGCACCTTGGGAAAGGCCCTCGGGGGTGCGAGCGGTGGATATACGGCCGGTCGAAAGGAGATCATCGATCTCCTCCGTCAGCGATCCCGGCCTTACCTCTTCTCGAACTCGCTTGCCCCAGCCATTGTCGCCGCTTCACTGGCCGTCCTCGACCTGTTGGACTCGAGCAACGAACTACGCGCCCGCTTGAGCGAGAACACAATCCTGTTCCGGACTCAGATGGCCCGGAATGGATTCGACGTACTTGCCGGCGAGCACCCGATCGTCCCCGTCATGATCGGCGACGCAGCGATCGCCTCCCGGATGGCAGACAGGCTTCTTGACAAGGGCGTATACGTGATCGCCTTCAGTTACCCCGTGGTTCCGCTCGGCAAGGAGCGGATCCGGGTCCAGTTGTCGGCCGCCCACAACTCTGAAGATGTCGCGCGGGCCGTGTCAGCCTTTGTCGAGGTTCGTGCGGAGATGGATCCGAAGAGCTGACATCGGGGCCGACAAAGGTGCTGGCCGGTCTCCTAGTATGACGGCCGTGTCAGTGTCGGGATGACCGAGGATTTGGCGAGGGGAACGCGATGAGGCGTCTGAAGATCGGGGTGAGGCTCGGGGCCGCCCTATTTGTCGGAAGCATCCTGGCCGCGTGCTCGACCTCCACGGCCGGCCCGAAGATCACAGCGCCGAAGACCACAGCGCCGAAGACCACCGCGTCGACGAACCTGGTATCGACCGGCCCCATCGGCAAGGTGGTCGGCGGAGTCACGGGCCGTCCCGGCTATCTCGTGTACTGGGATCAGAACGAAGAAGTGGACTTCCTCTCGATGCCCTCTGGCGTAAAGGGCGAGCTCCTTCCCCCCTGGGACCTGAACGGGCAGATCTGCATCCTCCCCGACGGCCGCTTCGTGGGAGGTTACGACCCGACGCTGCCCAGCCAGCACGATCTCGGAGGCCTGAAGCCCTACAAGCAGCCCGGCGACGGTGAGGAGCTCGACGACCCCGATGGAGCGTTCAGCGGCCAGACCCTCTACGTGCCCGGCCCCTACAAGATGCCCGGCCAGAGCATCGGCAGTGACTCGCCTCCGAGCGCGAACGGGGTGTTCAACAACAATCAGACCTACACAGGGTGCGCGATCGACGCCGCCGGCAATGTATTCGGAAACGACATCGCCACCGCACAGGGGCAATACCCACCCCCGAGCAGCGGAAGGCTGGTGGAGTGGTTCGCGCCCAGTTACACGACCTATTGCATCGTCTACGGTCCGACCACGGGGGGGTTCGGACCGCACCACACCGACGGTTCTGGTGGGCTGGCCCAGCCGGGGATGATGGCTCTGGCCGACAACGGCGACCTACTCGTGCCCAACGTCGGTACCTCGAGCGTTCTCCGCTTCGCAGCCTCGTCACTGCCGACCGGAGCGGCGCAGTGCCCGGGCGGTATCTATCCACGTAGCAAGGTGCAAGTGTCGACGTTCGCAAGCGTGTCGTTTCCGGCAGGGATCGCGAAGGATCCGACGTGCAACTGCTTCGCCATAAGCAGCTACATCGGAAACCCCTCCATTCGTTGGGTGACCGACGACGGGCAGCCCGAACCGGGAAGGGAATCGGTGCCCGGCACGACGATCGCAGAGCTCGGGAAGAACCCTGACCAGTACAACCCGTTCGGGATGGCCTTCGCGCCGGACGGGACTCTGTATTTCATCGATATCCATATCGTGTGCTCATCAGGGCTGAGCGGCTGCGGGCCCGGAAACTACGACGGCAGAGTCATGAAGGTCACCTTCACCGACGGTCAACCATCCACGCCAATGGCGGTGGCGACAGGGTTTGATTTCCCCACGAGCGTCACCGTGTGTGTCCCGGCCACGACCGTTTGCCCGTACCCGACCGGGAAGATCGTGCCTCCGCTCTCGGGACCGTCCGAGAATCCCGCACCAGCCAAGGGACCGCCGACCGACGCTCCCGCCACGGCCGGCTTTGGATGACGGCTGCTGATACACGTGGGGGTGTCCAAGCTAACTCTGCACAAGCGGAGGCGTCTTCCGGCGTTCTGCGTCGGTGCCTGTGCAGTGATGGTCGCGGCCGTTGCGTTCGGGGGGTGCGGGGGCGACAAAGCTCTCACGAGCGCTAAGAAGCCGCCGCCTGCGGTCGCTATGGTTCCAGGTCCTTGGGACTGGCCCACCTACGGTCACGACGCTCAGCACACCTTCCACGGCCGGACCACGCTCACCGAATCTTCAGTGAAGACCTTGCGCCAAGCCTGGTTCTTTCCGACCGCCGACGCGGTGACCGCCACCCCGACCGTGGTCGACGGTGTCATTTACGTCGGCTCGTGGGACGACTACTTCTACGCTCTGAGCTTGGAGACGGGAAAGCTTGTCTGGAAGACGAGACTGCAGTCCCAGAATGCGGTGACGCCGTACCCGGGCGAACCGCACCGCGACCTGAGCTCCGACGGTGGTCTCGTCACCTCGTCAGCATGGTTCGAGCCCGGGACCGCGACGCGACCCTCGCTGGTGATATTCGGTGGCGGGTACACCCTCTATGCCTTGAATGCCGGAACCGGAGCCGTGTACTGGAAACACGACTACACGGGCACACCGGGCCAACCGCCGAACCCGAACCAGGACGACACGCGGATCTTCTCCTCGCCGGTTGTGTCGGACGGCCTGGTGCTCTTCGGTGTGGACGTCGATGGTCAAGCGAACTCTCGTGGGTACGTCGTGGGTGCAAGCCTTGCTACCGGGGACCCTGTATGGGAGTTCCAGACAGACGTCAACACGCATGGCGCCATCCTGAACGACGGGTGCGGCAGCGTGTGGGCGTCGGGAACCGTGCTGCCAGCACTCGGGTTGGTGGTGTACGGCACCGCAGACTGCAACTTCACCAACGATGAGCCGTACTCGGACGCGATACTGGCTCTGCATATTACGAGCGGCAAGCTGGCATGGGTGTATCGTCCACCGCTTTCCAATCTTCAATGCGACTGGGATTTCGGCGCCACCGCCAATGCCGGCGTCGATGCCCGGGGAAACTCAGACTTCCTGGGCGAGGGAGGCAAGGACGGGACGTACTATTCGCTCGATCCGGAGACGGGTGCGCTCAGATGGTCGACCAACGTCGTGTTCGGTGGATTCTCCGGAGGGTTCATCGCCACGACGGCCTTCGACGGCCAACGGGTGTACGGCGCTACCGCCATCGGCGACTACGGACGGTTCGAGAGCAACGGATCACAGGTTTGCGAACCCGGCAATCCCCGCGACGTAACGATCCAGAATCCCACCGACCATGCGTTCAACGCACAAACTGGCGCGGTGGACTGGCAGGCGGACGGTTTTGCCTCCTTTGCCTCCACCACCGTGGCCGGTGGGATGACATTCAACGGTGTGGCCCTGCAATCCGTCGTGCAGGTGCGTGACGCCGCCTCAGGGCGCGTCATAGTTCAGGTGAAGCTCCCTCAGGCGAATTTGGGGCGGGATCGCCACCGTTGGTGACGCGCTCGGTACTCGGGGTCGGATCGACGTACGACGCGACATCTTCAGGCATCGAGGTCCTGACGCCGGGCGGAACAGCTCCGGTGGTCCCATCACCGGGCTGAGCGAGAACTAAACGGGTAAGCCGGCCTTGCTCGCCGAGCTCCATACGTCGTCGATGGCGACCACCTCGCGGCCCATGCGCTTCAGCAGCGATGCTCCGAGCATGGCGCGGTAGCCAGCCTCGCAGTAGAGCCACAGGTTGCCTTTCGGAAGTTCCGCGTCGATCAGGCGATGCACCGGAAGATGGTAGGCCCCGAGGACGTGACCGCCGTTCCATTCTTCTTCACGGCGAACGTCGATGACCGCCACGTCTTGTGTCCACTCGACCGCGAGCTCGGCGAAGCTTGCCCGTCGAATCGCACTCGACCGAGAGGAGAAGGTGTGGATCGCCGTGCCCACAGGCGTATCAAGTCCGATATGAGCGAGAAAGGCGCGCGCCCGGGACAAGTCGTCTTCGTGGGCCGCGACCAGTGCGAACGGGTTCTCCCACGGCATAGCCCATCCGACGTACGTGGCGAATGGGCCGTCGACGCCGATGTTCACCGCACCCGGAATGTGGCCGGTAGCGAAGTCAGCACGTTGCCGGACGTCGATCAGCCATGTAGGCGTCCGTAGGTCAGAGACGTCCTCTTCGGTCAATCTGGGAACCGGATCCAGGTAGGCACGGAGCAGAAGGCCGGACCGGTTTCGGTCGGCCATGTGCGCGAAGTAGCTCGGGTACTCGCCAAAACCGGCAAGGAGCGTCTTCACGAAGGTCTGCTGGTCGAGGAGAGCAGCCGGGTTGACTTCGCGCTCGGCACCGATCGTGGTCTCGTTGGCGGCACACGGCGTCGCCGAACAGAAGCTCCCGAATCCGTGGGTGGGGTGTACGACCGCTGAGCGCGACATGTTGCCGAGCAGCCGTCTGACCGAATGCCACTGGTCGCCTGCCAGTTCCTCCGCGGAATCAGCACCTGACAGGTCGGTGCGCCCGACTGCGCCGACAAGGAGTGATCCACCGGTGAAAAGCGTGCAGTCATTCCCTTTCGTCACTACGAAGGCTTGATGATGTCTTGTGTGCCCAGGGGTAGGCACCACCTCGACCAACATCTGGCCCACGCGGAACCCTTCTCCGTCGATCAACCCCCGGGCTCCGTGTACACGCTCTTCGGCGCACACTGCGTGAGTGGCACCCGTGGCTTCGGCCAGCTCCGGACCGCCGCTCAGGTGGTCGTTGTGCAGATGGGTCTCGACCACGATCTCGAGCACCAGACCACGCGAACGGAGCAGATCAAGCACGCCTCGGGCAGGTCGGGGCGGATCGATGGCCATCGCCGATCTCCCGTCGGTGACCACGTACGAACGGTTTCCAAGGTCGGAGGCGTCGACGGAGATGACCTCCATCACACGGCCACCAGGTCGTCGACGTCCTGGAACGATCGGGCAAGAGCCGCTGCCTGTGTACGTATCTCCGGTATCACGGTGGTCTCCCAGCACCGTCCCCGGCGAAGCGGACCGACCAGCCACAATGCGCCATCGGTATCGGGAAGACAGCCGTTCTCATCGGTGTCGAGACCGAGAGCGAGCGGCCCCGGTCTCGCTATCCGACGATTGAGAAGACATCGCACAAGGTGATCAGTCGTGCGCCGAACGTCGACGGGCGACCCTGAACAGTTGACGACGGCGCCGACTTTCAGATTCAAGCCGGCCAAGGTGATCTCGATGCCGCTGAGGGTCTGTTTGAAGGCCTTGATCCCTCCAGAAACGATCGCAAGGTGCCCAGTCTCGCGGATCGCTCTGATCCGAGTGGCGACCTGCCACAGCTCATCGGTGCGCGGTCGCAATGTGTCGACGACCGGATCCCAGTCGTCGTTCTCACGGGCGGTCCGTCGCGTCCACGCGAGCAGCGAGAGAGGCGTCGGTCGGCTCGGTGGTGTGACCGGTCGCGAAGCGCAAGGTTCATCTGGATGAGAGTGGGGAAGGAGCCCGTGCCTCGAGGTGGCGAATACCTGCTCATGTCCCATGACTTGCAGGCTCAGCGCGACGTCGACAGCGGTGAGCCCCGATCCCACCAACAGGACTGCCTCATCGGTGCGAAGGTCGGCCAGTGCGGGATGGCGCGGTCGACGGCGAGGTGCGACCTGTCGGCGAGGACGATCCGGACGCCGTCACCGATGGGGATGACGTCTACGGCGCGAGCACGAAGGTGATCGACCGGAGCCAGTAGAGATGTGAGGTACTCCCCGTACCAGGTGCGTGGCAGGAACGATGACCCGTCCGCAGCGGTGCGTTGGCAGGCCCAAGCTGTGAAATGACCGGGGTCGTCGGGCAGGGCGCTCAACCGATCCGCCCGGACGTTCAAGAGGTGCAGGGGTTGGTGGTCCCGTAGGCGATCCCCCGCCCGAGCTCGGCCCTCGGTTCTACGACGATGATCCGCCGCGAACGAAAAGGCGGCTCTCTGCAGGTGCACAGCGGTCAGGATTCCGGCCGCACCACCTCCGATGATTGCGATGGATTCGGAGTGGCCTGCACGGTCCGAGTCTAGGTTCGTTGTCTATAGAAATTAAGTAAACCTATCTACTTAATTAAGATTCAGTACACGCCAGGTAGGCACGAAGGCAATCGGTAACCAGAGGCGTTGCTCCTCGCGGACGCAGAACTTGTGTTGAGACTCAGTCTTAAACTACGGTTCTTCTATGAGCTTGTTTCCCAAGTCATCACCAACGTGGCGCCCGTTCGCCAGGGGAGTCCGAGCGTCGAAGGTGGCGCCACTGGCCGTCGCGTTGGCGTTGGCGGCGGTTCTGGCGGGGTGCGGGAACAATGCCAGGCCCAATTCGAGTGCGGGGGTGATCAACGCGATCGGCGCAGAGAACGAGTATGCCGACGTGCTCTCCCAGATCGGCGGACAGTACGTGCACGTGTCATCCATCCTGAACAATCCCAACACGGACCCGCACACATTCGAGTCGAGTCCGAGCGTGGCCGCCGAGGTGAGCGCCGCGCAGCTCATAGTGCAGAACGGCGTGGGATACGACACATTCATGAATACGATCGAGTCAGCGTCGCCGAGCTCGACTCGCAAGGTGATCGTGGTGCAGAAACTGCTCGGCCTGCCCACCGACACGCCGAACCCACACCTTTGGTACGACCCGAAGACGATGCCTGCCGCCGCGAAGGCGATGGCAGCGGCCCTCGAGCAGCTGCAGCCGGCGCATGCCGCATACTTCGAATCCAACTTGACGACATTCCTCAATTCGTTGAGCCCTTGGTACCAAGCAATCGCTGCGTTCAAAGATCAATACAAGAACGTGACCGTTGCGACGACCGAGCCGGTGGCGGACTACCTGCTCACCGCCATGGGCATCAACAATCTGACGCCATGGCAATTCCAGGCCGACATCATGAACGGTGTGGACCCCTCGCCGCAGGATGTTTCGCTGGAGAACGGTTTCTTCAGCAGTCATACCGTGAAGGTGTTCTGCTACAACCAGCAGGTCGTTGATCCCCTGACGACGACGATCCGCCTCTTCGCTTTGAAAGAGGGAGTGCCGGTCGTTGGTGTGTACGAGACCATGCCGACACCTGGCTACGACTACCAGACCTGGATGCTCGCCGAGGTGAACGCCATCCAAAAGGCCGTGGCCGACGGAGTCTCGACCCAGCACCTGTGACCGAACAGGCAGGAGCCGAGTTGATGCCCCGCGAGCTGCTCGGCGTGGAGGGCGTCAGCGTGTCGCTGTCCGGGAGACGGATTCTCGACAATGTCACCTTCAGCGTGCGGGCCGGCGAGTTCACCGGCCTCATCGGGTCCAACGGCGCAGGGAAGACCACCCTGCTGCGCGTGATCCTCGGACTGCAGAGGCCGAGTGCCGGAACGGTGCTCGTCGCGGGCGCACCCCGCGCCCGGCGCAACCGCTCCATCGGGTACGTCCCCCAGAAGGTCCTGCTGGATCCGGACATGCCGATGCGAGCCCGCGATCTGGTAGCCCTCGGTCTGGACGGGCACCGGCTCGGAGTGCCCATCCCATCCGCAGGACGCCGTCGTGCAGTGGATGAGATGCTGCACGCCGTCGACGCCGAGCGTTTCGCAGATGCCCGGGTGGGGACGCTGTCGGGGGGAGAGCAGCAGCGCGTACTCATCGCGCACGCGCTGATAGGCCGGCCGCAGATCCTCTTGCTCGACGAACCCCTTGCCAACCTCGACTTGAAGAGCGGTCAGGAGGTTGTGGAGCTGCTCCACCGCATCGCAGTCGAACAGCAGATCGCGATACTGCTATCCGCTCACGAGATGAACCCGTTGCTGCCCGTCATGGACCGAATCGTCTACCTCGCCGGTGGCAGGGCGGCGAGCGGCACCACCGACGAGGTCGTGCGCGACGAAGTGTTGAGCTCGCTCTACGGCTACGAGGTTCATGTCCACGTCCTGCACGGTCGCATCCTGGTGGTGGCCGGCCCGATGGAGGTGGGTACGGCACCAGGTCTGCCGCCAGACCCGGCGCTCAAAGCAGTCTGATCGTGCACTGGATCTTCGAGCCGGGGTTCTTCTCGAGCCATCCGGTGCACGTGGCGTTCCTCCTTGGAGCGGTCGTGGGGGTGGTGTCCGCCGTCGTAGGGGTGTTCACTGTCATGCGCGGGCAGTCCTTCGCAGGGCACTCACTCGCTGACGTGGCCACTGCCGGAGGCTCGGGCGCGGTGCTGATAGGCGTCAATCCGCTGCTCGGGTTCGTGACCGGCACGGTCGTGGGTGCCGGCGCCATGGAGATGATCGGCGTGCGTCGAGCCCGCGGCCGGGACCTGGCCACCGGCATCGTGCTCGGAGCTTCGATCGGCGCGGCCGCCTTGTTCCTCTACCTGAGCGCTACGTCCACGAATACGACCGGCGCCAGCCAGTCGATCCTGTTCGGCTCGATCTTCTCCACCACCCCGTCCACAGTGCCGATCGTCGCCGGCTGTAGTGCTCTTTGCCTTGGGATCATGGCCGCCATCAACCGGCCGCTGCTGCTCGGTTCGGTCAACCTCGACATCGCGGCTGCGCGCGGCGTCCCCGTCCGCGCCGTCGGGCTGGCGTACATGCTCGCCATGGCGCTGGCCGTTGGCCTTTCCGCGCTCGCCATCGGCGCCATCCTGTCGACGGCGCTATTGATCGGCCCACCCGCGACCGCCTTGCGCATGACGAAGCGGCTGGGCCCGACGATGGTCTTGTCCTGCGTGATCGGGGTGGGTGCCACCTGGCTCGGCGTTCTCCTCGCCTACGACAGCTACTACTGGAGCTCGAGTCCGTTCCCGGTCAGCTTCTTCATTGTGGCCATCATCTTCCTCGGCTATCTCGCCACCGAACTTCCCGTCGTGCGGACCTTTGCGGTGCGCCGTCGTGACCTTCAGCAGGAATCCAGCCGATGAGCAGCCTGGGTCCCAGCTAGGAGACCGCATGTTCGCCTACAGCTTCATGATCAACGCGTGGATTGCGGCAAGCATCGTCGCCGTGATCGCCGGAGTCGTCGGGTTCTTCGTGGTATTGCGCGGTTCAGCGTTCCCGGCGCATGCCATACCGAACGGCGCATTCGCCGGAGCGGCCGGTGCGAGCCTGATCGGCGTCAACACCTTGGCCGGGCTCGGCGTCTTCTCGGTGCTCGCCGCCGTCGGCATCGGGACGCTCGGCCGGCGAGGCCGCCACGATGTGGTGACCGCGTTGGCGTTGGTCGTGATGCTCGCCTTGGGCGCGCTCTTCTTGAGTCAGACGACCGAGTACGAGCCGGAGATCTTCGCGCTCTTATTCGGCGAGATCCTCGGCGTCTCCGCCAACGAGATCCTGCCGGTCGCCGTGTTGGGCGTCGTTTGCATCGCCGGCGTGCTCGTCATGTACCGCCCGCTCATGCTCTCCTCGATCGTGCCCGAAGTCGGGGAGGCCAGAGGTGTTAGCAGCCAGCGCATGGAGATGGCGTTCCTCGTCGTGTTGGCACTCGCGACCGCAATGACAGTGCCCGTCGTCGGGGCCCTGCTCATATTCAGCCTGATGATCGGCCCACCCGCCGCAGCGCGTTCGTTCACGGCTAGACCGCCGCTCGCCATCGGCCTTTCCGTGGTGATCGCACTGGTGACGGTCTGGGCAGCTATTGCCATCTCCTTCGAGACCAATTGGCCTATCGGATTCTTCGTCGGGGTTCTCAGCGCCACTGTCTACGGCGCCGGTCGGGGCTGGTCCGCGTGGCGTCGCGCGCACACTGTCGGCGCTCGGATCACCTCGCAAGACGAGGATTATGCGGTCTCCGCCTCTGCCTGAGAGCTCGACTTACAGCCGCGACAGCGGCCGAGCATTGCGAAGTGGTGAGGATCGATCGTGAATCCGAAACGGGAACTGGCTGACTGCGACAGGCCGGTGAACAAGTCATCCGGTGCTTCGATCACGGCTCCACAGGTGTCACAAACCAGATGTCCGTGAGCCGTGGAAGCCAGGTGGTAAGTGGAAGGTCCGTGTCCCAGGTGAGCGTGGACGATGACGCCCAGCTCCTGGAGATCTTCCAGGTTCCGGTAGATCGTCGACAGATGGACATCCGGCGCTCTCGCTTGGACAAAGGCAGCTAGCTCCTCGGCGGTCCGGTGCCCGCCGGCCTCGTAGATGGCCTCGAGGAGAAGGCGACGAGCAGACGTCACCCTTCCGCCGCGCTGTCGGACCAGATCCAGGACCGCGCTGACTGTGGACGGAATGGTCTCGTCGGCACTGATGGGAGCGAATGGCCTGCTCACTCCGGCAATGATATACCGGCCAGGTCCCAATGGCTCACAGATTCCTCTTGCATGCAGGTCGCATTGCGGGTAGACCGGTGCCTGGTCTCAGTGGATGAATCACCCCGTTGTTGACTGCGCCGGTGGCCCGAGGAGGCCTTTGCAGTGGTGTTGACACAGGAAGCGCCCCAGGTCGGGCGTCTCAGGCAACTACGGAACTCGCTCAATCCGGAGGAATGGCGTCGAGCGCGATGGATGTTCGGGTCGATCGTTCTGCTTCACGTAGTCGGCTTCGGCATCTTCATTGCCTTCGTGGTCCCCGGCCATTACAAGGGCCTCGGGATCGGGGTGAGCATCCTCGCCTACACCTTGGGTCTTCGTCACGCCTTTGACGCCGACCACATCTCCGCCATCGACAACACGACCCGCAAGCTCATGCACGAACGACGAGGGGTCGAAGGGTCGAAGCGACCGCTCAGCGTCGGCTACTTCTTCTCTCTTGGCCATTCGACCATCGTCATGGTCATCGGAGCGGGCCTCATTGTCGCAGAGAGAGCGGTATTTTCCGCTGTCTCCCACAACAACTCCGGCCTGGAGCAGTTCGGGGGATTGTTCGGCACTCTGGTTTCGGCTGCTTTCCTCTACCTGATCGCGCTGCTGAACGTCGTGATTCTCGTGGGGATCATCAAGGTGTTCCGCGAGATGCGAAACGGAACCTACGACGAGGCTGAGCTGGAGAGACAGCTCAACAACCGTGGGCTCATGTTCCGGTTCTTCGGTAAGTGGATGAAGGCGATCACAAAGGAATGGCAGATGTACCCCGTCGGGGTGGTGTTCGGCCTCGGCTTCGACACAGCCACCGAGGTCGCGCTGCTCGCCACTACCGCGCTCTACGCCTCGAGGCACCTTCCCTGGTATTCGATCATGTGCCTGCCGATCCTGTTCACGGCCGGGATGGCGCTCATGGACACTCTCGACGGCTGCTTCATGAACGTCGCTTACGGATGGGCCTTCTTCAACCCTGTCCGCAAGATCTATTACAACCTGGCCATCACCGGGCTATCTGTCGCGATCTGCTTCTTCATCGGGACGATCGAAGTTTTCGGCCTGGCACCGCAGGAGCTTCACTGGCACGCCGCATTCTGGAGTTGGATGGCGAACTTCAACATCAATGCGGCCGGATTCGTCATCGTCGGCATGTTCGTCGTCACCTGGGCCGGAGCACTGGCCATCTGGCGCTACGGCCATGTCGAAGAGAAGTGGGGTGCAAGGCTGAAAGCAGAAGAGGTTGCGATCGTCGCGGGCGCGGAGCGCAATCTCGGCTCGGCCGAACCTCGCCTATAGAGCCGGCGTTCACCCGCCATGTTTGGGGCAAGCTCCTGACCGCACGGACTTCTCGAAGGACAGCCCCGCCTGTCCGGTTGCACCCTATTACTACGGATGGTAGTAAGTACTACCTGATGTCGTACTAGCAGACGAACAGGTGGTAGCCGTGACGGTCACCGAAGTCGACAAACCCCTCGCGGTCGTTGGCAACCGGGACACGACAATCGCTCGGATTGGTCTGCCCCGAGATCTTCAGCGAACGTTCCAGCTCGTCTTGGCCACGATCTGGCTGCTCGATGCGGTGTTGCAGATCCAGCCGTTCATGTTCACCCGTGGATCCAATGGTTTCAGCGGGATGTTGAACGGATTGGCGAGCGGGAATCCGAGCTGGGTTGCCCACACGATCACCTGGAACGGGTCGATCGTCTACCACGCCCCGATCCTCACCAACACGGTTTTCGCCGGCATCCAGTTCGCAATCGCCTTCGGTATCGTCTGGAAGAGATCGTGCAAACCCGCACTGGCCCTCTCCATTGCATGGGCACTTGCTGTCTGGTGGTTCGGTGAGGGTGCCGGTGGGATCTTCCATGGAACCGCCACTCCCTTCGGAGGCGGGCCCGGAGGCGTGCTCTTCTATGCCGTCCTAGCTGTTCTGCTGTGGCCGAGCGAGGGTTCGAACAGGCCGTTCGTGGCCGCCCGCACCGTCGGTCTCAAGGCAGCTCGGGCCATCTGGGTTGCGGTCTGGAGCCTGTTGGCGCTGTTGTCGGTGGTCGGATCCGGACGCTCCTCCCAAGCGCTCCACGACCTGGTGGCCGGACTGAACAGCGGGCAACCTGGTTGGCTCGCCCACATCGACGGTGTGTCTGAGTCCTTCTTCCTTCATCACGGAACCCCGGCAGCGATCCTGCTTGCCGTCGTCTGTTTGATCGTGGCGGCCGGTGTGTTCCTTCCGCCCCAGATCGCTCAGCTGACACTTGTGCTGGCTGTCGCTGTCTTCGCGGTCATCTGGGTCGCCGTTCAGAACTTTGGAGGAATCCTCGCGGGCGGTGCCACTGATCCGAATTCGGGTCTTCTGGTGATCTTGCTCGCCTTGACCTACTGGCCGGTGACTACCCCGAATCCACGATCGGTCGATGTTCCGTCGACCGCGAACATCGCGATCAAAGGGGGCTGATCAGATATGGGAACACCATCGTGGCTCTACTACCTGTTCGGGTTGGTCATGTTTGGGGTGGCCGCGTACTGCCTTGTTCTTTTGGTCCTGTCCGTGACAGGGCGTCACCATTCCGGGCGGGACGTCGACATCGCACACATCTTCATGGGTACGTCGATGGCCGGCATGTTCGTGACGAAATGGGCATTCGGGCCCAGTGCCCTGTGGGAGCTCGTCTTTGCCGCACTTATGATCTGGTTCATCGTGCGGAGCCTTCAGTCCATCCAGCGCTTCGGACTGCACAAACCGCACGAGGCGATCCACGCGACCATGAGCTTCGCCATGCTCTTGATGTACTGGTTCCCCGTGGGATCGACGTCTGGCGTGACGGGTATGTCCATGTCGATGTCGTCGGGGGCAGCAAAGCTCGACCCCGGGCTCGGATTCGTTTTGGCGGTGATCTTCTTCGGCTCCGCCATCTTCACACTTGCTTCTCCCGTCAAAGGCGCCTCGCATCACGGGACTCATGCCTTTGCGTATGCCACGATCGCAGCCGAACAAGACAAAGGATCCCGAGGATCTTCTGGGAACGGAACACCTGCCTTGGAGGCGCTCTTCACCACTCCCTGGCTGGAAGACGCGAGTCATGTGGCCATGTGCGTCGCCATGGGATTCATGCTCATCTTGATGCTCTAGTAAAATGCTCGAGCAGTGATTGCCAGTGGTTGGCCAAACCGGGAGCAGGTGTTAGTCAATGAGTGCGGTCTCAACGTGCAGTAACCCGATGTGTTCTTGCGATCCCTGCTCGTGCAGGGCCTGCACGTGCAACGTGGCGAGGCTCGGAGACCTGGAGCGGCGGGTCATGGAGATCCTCTGGGAGGGATCGGATTCCGAGGTTACGGGTAGGCAGGTGGCCGACGAGCTTCCGGAGTACGCCTACACGACGGTGGCAACGGTTCTCGACCGCCTGACTCACAAAGGTGTGGTCAAGCGCAGGCTTGACGGCCGAACGATCCGGTTTACCGCAATAGGCAGCAAAGGCGCCCATACCGCTGTTCTCATGCACCAGGCACTTGCCGGGGATAGCGATCCCGATGCTGCGCTGGTGCGCTTCGTGGAAAATCTCTCTGATGACGAGGCAGCAGTCCTTCGCCGAGCGTTGAACCGGCTCGGGCGGAAGTCGCGCAAGCTGGGCGTGCAGGTTTCCTGAACCTCAGATTGTCGTGAAGTCACTCGGTGTCGGAATTCGCCTTGCCTAAGAGAAGGCAGCGACGTCCACTGGAAACCGGCAAGCCCGAGGGCAAACCCACCGCTTGATCGCCTCGTAAGCCGCCTGGTGGTCGTCTCCACCATGACCGAGTCTGACCCCTCTTGTGTTGCCGTGGAGCAATGTGGTGGGCACCGCAGGAGTCGTAGCTATCGTGGCGACCGGCGGGTGCTAGCTGAAGGCAGGCGGGGGCGATGACTGAGCGCTTCGACATGGTAGTGGTGGGAGCCGGACCGGCCGGCGAGAAAGCTGCTGCCCAAGCTGCCTACTTCGGTAAGTCCGTCGCTGTCGTGGAGGATGCACCGGCTCTCGGCGGAGCGATGGCAGCCAGCGCGGTCACTACCAAGGCAATGCGTGAAGCCGCTCTCTACCTGACTGGCTTTCAACGCCGCCATGTCTATGGGGCGGGCATTGACCTCCATCCCCAGGCTGTCATCGAATTGCTTCGTGCCCGGGCTGTCGATGTCGCGGGCTCGATGAGCCGGGCCGTAATGGACAATCTCGTGCGCCATGGCATTGAACTGGTGGCGGGTCGGGCCCGACTCGGTGCGAACGGGACCGTCGGAGTCACTTCGGCAACTGGCGAATTGGACCGCCGTTTGGCGGCAGATGTCGTGCTCATCGCCACGGGATCACGGCCCTTTCATCCGCCCGGCATCCCGTTCGACGATCCTGACGTGCTCGACTCCGAAACGGCTCGTGATCTCGATCGTCCCATGCGCAGCCTGATCGTGGTGGGTGGTGGGGCAGTGGCGTGCGAATACGCGTCCATATTCATGGCTCTCGGAGCCGAGGTAACCCTGGTCGATAGGGGCGCAAGGTTGCTTCCCTTCCTCGACGCCGAGTGTTCTGCCGTGGTGACCGATTGCTTCCATGCCTCCGGGATGAAGGTGCTGCCCGAAACCGCGGTGGCTGCCATGACCCGCGATACCGAGGGCCTGCTTGTTCGGACGGATCGAGATGCCGTGCTCCGGCCGGAGAAGGTCATCCTCGCTGCCGGTCGCGTGGGCAACACCGAGGATATGGGCCTCGCGGACATCGGCGTGGATACCGATGAACGAGGACGAATAAAGGTCGATGACCACTTCCAGACGACAGCGCCCGGGGTCTACGCCGCGGGCGATGTCATCGGACCCCCAGCGCTGGCGTCAGCCTCGATGGAGCAAGGTCGGGTGGCCGCCTGCTACGCGCTGGGAATCCCTTTCAAGAACACCGTCGATCCACTCACCCCCTTCGGCGTGTACTCCATCCCCGAGTGCGCAATGGTCGGACTCACCGAGGAGCAGGCGGCTGCTCGGGGCCTCAACTACGTGACTGGCGCATCCCGGTTTGTCGACAACAGCCGCGCCGCCATTGCCGGCACCACTGAGGGGATGGTGAAACTGGTGGTCCACGGCGACGACCGGAGATTGCTTGGCGTCCACATCGTCGGTGAGGGGGCAACCGAACTTGTGCATCAGGGGCAGGCAGTCATGCATTTCGGAGGAACACTCGATTACTTCATTCACGCCACCTTTGATGTGCCGACGATGAGTGATGCCTACAAGTACGCGGCGTACGACTGTCTCCAGCGAATGACGGGGCCTACGGTTAAGTAGCTGTGCAGGTTCTCTCTCTTGTTCAGCCTGACTGGCTCTCCTGCGCGACGCCGGCGAGCGAGACAGAGCGTTTCAAGTAGTTGTCACGAGAGATGTAGATACCGAACGAGATCATCCAGATTGTCTCGGGGTACGCCGCCAGCCTTTCCATGCCGCCGGCGCCGAGGCCAAAGTATCGATGGCTGGCGAACAGCAGAAGCGCCAACAGTGAGAACGAACTGAAGAAGATCGAATATCCACGCAAGCGTGCGGGTAATCGCACACCGAGTCCGACGAGCAGTATGCCGACGTTGCCTACACCGATGGCGAACCCCGCTCCCGTCATGTGAAGGATGCGGACCGTGTTCTCGGGCCGTGCACCGACGAGGATGACGCCAAGGCCGCCGAGCCCGAGGCACGAGAATCCGATGGACGAAGATAGGCGCTCTCTCTTGTCTCGTTCGGCGAACTCCTGATGGAGCAACAGCGCACCCGTGAGCATCACCAAACCCAGCCCCACGAAGCCAGCGTTCATCCATAGATTTCGGGGCGAGCAGACGTAGGAGTCGCCGTATCGGCCGCATGCCGTGTTGCCCAGATCGCTAATGGTGTTACTGACGAGGCTGTACGGAGGGTGCCATACCCATCCGACGAATATCTGGTCGATGAAGTAGAGAACGCTTGCCATCCAGATCGCTGGCCCGAGCCAGCGGTGACGGTCCGCAAAGCTCTTGACGCGGGCTCGAACCGAAACCGTGAACGCCATCGGCTTTTCCCTCCTTGAGGACTGCATCCGTCCGGCGTGGCCTGAGCTTGCTGCGATCTGACCAGGTCAGCGTCGCACATCGAGCGGCTGAGACGGTGATTGAGGTGGGCCGTTGGGTCTTACCAAATGACAAAGCGCTGTCGTTAACATAAAGGGCCGAACCGCGTCCGACCCTTTATGGTCTCGGCCTTTTTATGTTTGGCTTAGTTGCCCGCGTCCGAGGATCCCCAGGATCCGATCCCTCACGCGAAAGTCGCGTACTACTTGGCCGTGTAGGCGTAAGGAATGGCCGCCACCTGGTCTCCCACTGGGATGGGCTGGCCAAATGGGCTGATGTCTGTGGCTGTATCGAGGAAAAGCGTCCCGCCGACGACGCCCGCCACGGTTGGGGCAATCGTGGCGTAAAGCGTGATGGTCTGCCCGGGGCTGACGATCACGGGAGTGACCGCATTGTCACCTGACCAGAGATCGCCGTAAGTCGTGTGCACGGCGTCGTCGAACGCCAGTGTTGTGGCGTCGAGGGCGAGGTTGACCGTGCCGCCCGGTGACCCCTTGGACTTGAAGGTTCCCGTCAGGGCCGGATCCACGTTCCAATCACCCGGAGTGAGCACGTCAGCGGAGATGCTCGAGGTGGCATCGTCGCCGGTGCTCGTTGCCCCGACTTGAGGGTCACCATTGAGTTCCCCCTCGAAGTTGCCCAGATAAGGGGACATGTCGAATGTCACCGGGGCAGTGGCCGAGGCGGTTGCGGTGACCGACGTGGTGTCGGTGGGAACGATCCACTGTGGGATCTGGGCGGAGACGCCCAGTGGCAGCGGAATGTTCTTGGACGGGGTCAACGACTTGAGTTTGAAGGTGACGGTTTGGTTCAGCCTGGCGTCGAGGAAGTACGACTCGGGAACCGATGAGCTGTTGGTGATGGTGATCGCCGCTGTCCTGCTTTGACCGATCGGGATCACCGTGTTCGTTGATTGAGGCAGCCCACTCACGGCTGGGGATACGGCGTCGAAATCGATCGAGCCGGTCAGCGGACTGCTGACGCGTGGACCGCTTGCCGGGTTGGTCAGCGCGACGATCAGCGTCCACTGGCCAGCCACAGGCGAGAGAACGTGGCTGACCGCACCAGGCTCTGTCTTCGTGGTTTGCGGGTCGGTGACGGTACCCCCCGTCACAAGCTGATTGCTGGCATGACCCAACGTCTCGCCGTCTGGCGAGACCACGAACACCGAGTAGTTGTCGAACCCGCCGTCTTTGAACGCCGTGTTGACGTTGAGCTCGGGCTCACCAGTCGGGACGTCGAACGCGAAGTAGGCCTCCGAGGCGGGTGCTCCGCCTCGACCGTTGCCTCCACCGAGAGACGTCGAGAAATTTCCGACCCCGTTGGAGAACGGCACCAGCGATCGCAGCTCGACCGGAATTGACGTGTCCACGCTGGAGCCGCTTGTCACAGCAATAGCGCCGCTCTGGTCACCGGCAGCAGCCGGGGTGACGAAGGTGGCCTGTACCGTCGCCGACCTACCCGGGCCGATGGTGACGCTCCCGGGTGTAACGGTCCCGTACGGGGCCCAGGTCTGTGCGGTAGCCACGAACTGCGTCGGAGCGAATCCCGAAGACGAGCCCTGCCCGAACTCGAGATAGGCCGTCCACGTCCCGGCCTCGGGTGCGCGAACGCCGGCGTTGGCAGTGTCGCTGTAACCCTGGGTGAGTGCCGCCTCGGCGAAGCGACCTGACGGGTCGACGAGCTGGATGTCGACGAACCCGCTGGGCGGGTTGGGATCGGTGGCCAGATGAGTGTCGAGGTAGCTGGCACCGGCCGGGACCGTGAAGGTAATCCCCTTCGACCACGAGGACCCGGACTCCTTGAAGGAGCTCGACACCAGGGTGCTTGGAGCGGACAAAGTACGGCCTGCAAGCCCGATCGTCTCCGTCGTGCTCCCGGAGTTCGTGACGGTGACTGGTTGCGACACCGACGTGTTGACCGGAGCGGTAGCTGTGATGTCACTCGTGCTGAGCGACACGGTACTGCCGACTGCCTTCGAGGCCGGAAGTCCGATCGACTCCGCTTCGAGAACCGCCTTGTAGGAATCCAGCAAACCAGAGCCCTGCTGGTCCGCCGGCAGCCCGAGGTCAGTCGTCGTCGACAGGATGATCTGCTTCACCAGGGCGGGCGAAGGCGTCGCGCCGGCGTGGGTGGTCCGGTAGGCCTGAATGACGAGGGCCGCAGTCGCGGACGTCAACGGTGCGGCCTCGCTTGTGCCACCCGATACGCAGGCGGCAAAAACGCCGCGATTGGGATTGCAAGTATCCCAGTTCAGATCGCCCGGGGCGACCAGGTTCGGGCCTTTGAGATCGTACGTGGATCCTCCACTGCTCAGCCCGCTGAGATTGTCGTTCTCCCAACCCTTGGCTCCGATTGCGTTGTAATTCTCGATGTTCTCCTGTGCGTACACCCGGTATGTGGTGCTGGCTCCGGCGGCGATGACCGCCGGGTCCGTGCTCGGCGAACCCTGGGTCGAGGTGGGGCCGGCGTCACCGGAGGAGATGTCGACGACAGTTCCTGCGGCTACTGCGGCCTCGTCAGCCTGGCGGATCAGGTCGTTCATCGTGTCGGGCAACGGGTTGTAACCGAAGGACTCGTTGAGGACGTTGACATGCTCGGTGCTGACGGCGTAGTCGATGGCTTCGAGCAGCGAAGTGGAGGTGGCATCGTGGTCGCTCGGGAACGCCTTGAGCGACACCAGATCCGCGCCAGGAGCCGCTCCTTCGACCACGAAAGTGCACTTTTGGCCATTGGCGAATTTCGTCGTGTAGTCGACAGTGCCCTGGGCGGCGATGGAGCTCGCGTCCAGTGAGGCCTCGCCCCCGCTTGTGGTCCCGGCGTCTCCTTCGCCGGTGAAGTCAGCCTGGTCGACGATCACGTGGGACCCGTTGGCGCGTTGGAAATTCGGCTGGTCGACATCGATGCCCTCAGCTATGAAAGCCACCTTCACACCCGCACCCGTGATCCCGAGCGACGCCGCAGTAGGAGCGGCATTCGGATGATTGTTGTTAGCGCGAATCGTCTCTAGGGCTTGTGGGTCGAGCTCGACTGCGGGCGATCCCTCTTCCTGACAGACCGCGTCGCCATTCGTGGTGCTGCTGGGCACGGCGGATCGGGCGCCCCCAGCAGACGCCGCGGCTGACACCGCTGCAACTGGGGTATTGAACTCAAGATGGGCCGTGGCGTTGGCCACGACGTCAGCTACAGCGGGGTCGGATGCCAGCCTGGACTCTTCGGCTCGTGAAACCGTCGCGCTGACCGCGTTGATGAGGTCGTAAGAGTGGAGGTGGCCGGCGTGGAGCTGGCGTAGCTCGCTCACGACCGGAGCCTGAACCTGCTGCACAGCCGCCTGGCGCTCCGCTCCGAAGGTGACATTGGCGGGCAACGTGGACAACTGGTTCTTGAACACCACGATGACCGACTGGGTGGCGTCTTCGCTGAGCGCCCTCACCTGGGCGGCGCTCAAAGCTGTGGAGGTCTTATACGTCTCGGCTCGTGCAGTGGCAGGGAGCGCCACCCCGACGAGACACAACATGGTCGCAGTCAAAACGGTCTTTTTGATTCGTTGACGCATCGGTTTGAACCCTCCCCAGATAATTGCCACCCCTGAACCTGCCCTACAGCCGTCATCATAGGTATTGAGCGATCTTTTCGCACCTGGTGGACCTCCGGCTGACTATCGCCAGCGCGGAAGGTCATCAAAGAACTTCATCAGCTACGTCGATTAGGAGTTTGACGCGCAGAGTCGTTCGTCATCCCATGAAATCCGCTGATTCGGACGTGGTCTTTGCGGCCGAACTGGCGGCAGAGAGCGAGACCGGGCGCGGGATTAC
The DNA here is from genome assembly GCA_963764615.1 of uncultured Acidimicrobiales bacterium. Taxonomy (GTDB): domain Bacteria; phylum Actinomycetota; class Acidimicrobiia; order Acidimicrobiales; family CAVXTF01; genus CAVXTF01. The sequence goes on from CAVXTF010000001.1 coordinate 255,106, forward strand.
TCAGCAGGCCGTGGCCAGGAGTATCTGCGATGTCATATATGAGACTACAGCTCCGCTTGCATCGGTCATGGAGCGCAGATTGTCTGCGACAGCGGAGTTAAGGGCCACTCGCTTGTCTCCAGGCAGACTTGCGATCTCCGTTGCCAAGGCTGAGGCGGCCAGGCTGTGATCAAGTTGACTGGCGCCCGCCTCGAAACGTACGGGCCGTCGAATCTCCTCTACCGATACTTCCGTAAAGTCAGCACTAATCACCATTTCGGCCAAGTCCGTCGGAGCGTGCAGACCCCATGGGCCGTTGGCATAACGTTCGGCCGCCTCGACGCCCATGACCTCACTAATTGCGTCTCTCATTGCGGCGAATGGCGGGCAGAACTCGATGCTCGCCCACACCGCCAAACCCACTCGACCTCCACTGCGGAGAACATGGCGCATTTCCGATATCGCACCAAACCGGTCCGGGAAGAACTGGAGGCCGTGCTGACAGCACACCACATCGAATGCGTCTGCCGGCGCGTCGAGGGGCATGGCCGGACTGCGACGGTATTCGATCCGGGATCCCCCTGGGACATCCCCTTTTGCTTCAGCGATGGCAAGCATGGCGTCGCTCAAGTCAGTCCCCAGGACGTACCCGGTTGGACCCAGTCGAGACGAAGCGATCCGGGCGAGGGTGCCCGGTCCTGTGGCTACGTCCAAGAGACGCTCGCCAGGAGTCACTCCTAGAGCGTCGAGAAGGTACTCACCCCAGGGCACGAAGACGGCGCCCACCAAGGCATCTTCATAAGCCTGCATCCCAGCCGCCGATGCCGCAGCGAAACCGGAGCTCCACATGGCAGCTCCGTCGTCACCATTCGCAGCCATGCCTCGTTGACCTCCTCTGGCCCGGTCTATTCACGGGCATCATAGATTTCGCTGCTGTTACATCACTTGCCGCCTCGCCGCAGCCGACGAGCAATGCGAAGCCTTTACTTGCGTCGGTTGTATCGGGAAGTGGCCCATGTGGGTATTGATGGTTGTGGACCCATCGGGGCACGAGATGACAGAGGAGGGGCCGATGAAGACGCTGTTCGCCAAGTTCGCGATCGGGTCACTAACGGCGACCTTGGTCGTATTTGCGGGTGGAGCCGTCGGCGCAACAGGTACAACGCTTCCTCCCGGCACCACAGTTACGGTCGGGCTCGAAAGTGGCCATGTATTCGAAATATATCTGAAGAGCAACGGACTGCCGGAGACGATCTCGTGCAATACGTTCTCCGCTGAAGGAACCGTCAAGGAGACTTCCTTGTCCACCCTCGTGATCTCCAACCCTGTCGTAGACGGGTGCTACACCAGTCTCGGGCCTTCCGTTCAAGTGACCACGAACTCTCGCCATGGCCACTGGAAGCTGTCCGATTCGTCGGGACCCACCATGGAACTGTCGATTCCCCAGGCGGGCTTCAAGCTCGCGGAGTCGCGCGCGCCTGGCAGCTGCGTCCCGACGGCCAATCCACACTCGGGGGCCGAAATAGCCGGTGCGTGTAACTCGCAGAACCTCGACACCATCACCAAACAGCACCTTGCCGTTTCCAGGTCGCCGCGGTGCGAGAACAAGGACCTTTCCATTCCTGCTGCGATCGTTCTCAGCCCGAATCCGGGTGATCTTCCGCCGTGGTGATGCGGCTTTTCTCACAACGCTTCCTCGAACTCCGCCTCCGTACTGCATCGGGCGCGTAAGCCAAAGACGGGCTATCCTCCCCACCTACGTAGCAGGAGGTGTCGGGTGGGGACACTGTCGGGAGCTTCACTTCGCCGAACACCCCGTATTGTGTGCCGAATTTCTGCGTGCACGGTAGCGCTGCTCGCAGTGTTGTTGAGTCCGGTTATTCATCAAGGCGCTTCTGATGCGGCGCCCTCGGTAAAATGGAGGGCGACACAAGCCCCTCTTCCTGCTGGCGCGGAAACGAGTCAAACGAGCTATCTCGACGGCATCGCGTGCTCGGAGACGGGTTCGTGCGTCGCCACGGGCGCATATACCGACTCGGATGGTCAATCAACCGCATTGCTGGAGGTGCTGACCGATGGCTCGTGGACTCCGGCGTCGTTGACTCTCCCGCCGAATGCAGCGCCAGGGGGAACATCATTTCTCGGGCCTGTCTCGTGTCCGGCGCTTGGCTCGTGCGTCGCAGTGGGAGCGTTCACCGACACTGGAGGCAATACCCAGGGCTTGATCGAGTCCCTCTCTAACGGTAACTGGACACCCGCGGAGCTGGGGCTTCCGGCAAACGCCGGTACGAATCCCGAAGTCGATATCGATGACTTAGCTTGTCCATCGAACAAACACTGTTACGTCGTCGGAAGATACGAGACGAGCCAGGCCGGTTACTACGACCCGTTCATCGTGAAAGTGTCAGATGGACGTTCCAATCTCCAACAGTTTCCAGCTCCAGGCAGCGAGGTACCCAATACATTTTATGTGTCATCGATCTCGTGTCCGTCGGCCCGATCCTGTTTCGCTTTCGGGGGCTACATGGCTGCCTTAGGTGATTCGCTCACGCTTGTCGAAACACTGGCTGACGGCACCTGGACCAGCGAGGTGGCTCCGGTGCCCTCCGGAGTCACAGGAGAAGAAGATGTGCAGCTCGGTCCCGTCAGGTGCGGCGGGATGGGCTCCTGCTCCGCGCCGGGCTTTTGGTCGCCCAGCAATGGAGGGACGGTCGACTACATGTTCGAGACGCTCTCCGGAGAGACGTGGGAGGGGTCCGAGGCTCCTCTCCCAAACAATGCCGCAAGCACGCAGCCGGGAATCTTTCCTTTCGACCATATTTCCTGTCCGGCATCGGGGTCTTGCATGGGAGCTGAGCTCTACACAACTTCGAGCAACGCGCGGGGGTGGTTTGCAGACACGCTCTCTGGTAACAGCTGGACGTCGACAGAGCTCCCACTGCCGAGCGGAGCGGAGGCCGAAGCCGTTGTGGGGGTCGCCTGCGGAGGCCCAGGTTCGTGCAACGTCCTTGCCGCTTACGGCACCTCGGGAGGGCAGACGCCATTCCTAGCGGAGACTCTTTCCGGAGGAGCTTGGACCGCCACACCGCTGCCACTCCCTGCGGGAGGTGGCTTCAGCACCTCCTCGATCATTGTCGGTGATACCTGCCCCTCCACCACGAGGTGCATCGCTGTCGGGGCAGATCAAGCACAGGGTCAGACAAGCGCGCATAGCGCGGCGCTCATAGAGACCATGTTGGGCTGAGCACACCTAATGGGATGGCTTTCAAACCTTTCCGCCACACCGCAACGGGTTCCGGATCTAGCGGACCACAGCAAATACGTCACCGCCCCGACGCTCCTTGGAACTTCCGCGGCGCCTTGTCCTTGTCCTTCTCCTACCCCCTGGCTTAGTCGGCAGTCTCAGAAGGTCCATCGGGTCGCGCCGCCAGGCTCCTTGGTGGCAACCGCGTAGGCGTGCTCGGGCATGAACTCGTAGACGTACCACGGCGGCGGACCGGCGCTTGGGGCACCGTACTCATGGGTGAACCCGCCGCCGGCCACGGTGGGTGCCCAGCCGCCCTCAGCGAACACCCCGGCGAGGCGTTGGAGCAGCGCGTCATCGCGGACACGGACGACATGGCCCTCGAACGACACGTCGTAGCCACGTATGGCGACGCCGAAGGCGCACCGCGGATCCCGCTCGACGTTCCGGATCTTGCGCGTTCGCGGACCGCCGCAGAAGTAGTACCGGCCGTCGACCCAGAAGGCACCGACGGCAGTCATGTGGGGCCGGCCGTCGGAGTCGATGGTCGACAACCAGAAGGTGTGGTGGTTGGGGCCACCGGTGCCCGGCTCCTGGTCCACGTTGTTCTCGAGCACCTGGAGCACAGCCGACCACTCGAGCGGGGCGAGATCGTAGAGGTCGGCGAGATTCTTCGCTCGGGGAACGGGAGAAGCCATAGGAGAAGTCATATCAGTACGGACGATCGGCGGCATTGTTATTCATCGGTGAAAGTCTGCGCTTCGGAGCCTGGCTCGGATAAACGCTCTGGTCTCGACGGCGAGCCTAAGCCCTTCAGTCCTTTTGTGACTCGGTTACCCAACAATCCCAACGCTCGACAGCGGAGAAGCCGAGACGTGTGTAGATGTTGTATCCAGCCAAACTCGACTGCAAGTACGACCACTTCGCTCCATCAGTGCGCGACTGACAACCTTCGGTTGTCGGCAAGCAAAATTGAGCGCTCCTCGTACCAGAAGGTCGTGCTCACGGCGCGTCCATTTGCAGACTGACGACGCACAGAGTCTCAGCTGGCTCCCATCGGGGGTTGGCAACGAAATGGGACTCGAAGACGTCGAAATAGATCGCGTCTCCTTTATGAAGCGTGTGCGTTCGATCACCCACGCGGACATCCGTTACACATCGCAGGACGAACGGCAGCTTCCGGCTACCCGTCTGTTCGATCGCCGGCGCTTCAGACCGTGATTCTAGGACCAAGACATGGCGACCGCATCTGGCTTTCTACCCACCTTCACCGTCTTCACGACCCTATTGGTGGAGGTCTTGATGACGCTCACCGTGTTGGAACCGAAGTTGGTCACGTGGGCGTGGCTCCCGTCGGGGGTGATGGGAATGACCGGAGCAGTCAACCTAGCTTGTACCCACACCTGGTGGTCAGGTGATGGCAATCCCCCGTCAGGTTGGGATGGCGTCCAACTTCGCAAGGTTCGCAACGGCGCGTTCGGAATAAGTAAGGAGTCTGGTGATCGCCTCGGCCATCCGAGGTTCGCTCGCCTTGTCGAGCATCCCTCGGGCGAAGTTGAGGCGGCTCGACTCTAACCACACCGCCAGGTCGGGTTGCGCGTTCCAGAGACTGAGCGACTCCAGCTGGCCGCGCATATTCGGGATCCAGTCCTTCGCTCCGTCCGGATAGCGAGTCGTGGGTGAGAGGCGGGATTTGGCGACCTCGTCATCTCCTCGGCTGGCCTCGAGGTAGCCGATGACCGCAGCGTTAAACGTAGGGTGCACGGTGCTGATGCATTGGAGGGTGATGCGGCCGGGCTCGAAGATCGGGCGAGCTGGAGCCTTGCCTAGCCCCCCGGAGCAGTCGACATACAGTTGCCCGCGGTCGGTCGGGATCACTCCTTGTTCGAGCTCGATCTCGCCGACGCCGATCGTCTCGATGCGGCCGAGTCGCACAACGTTCTCGATGGTTCGCAGACGCTCGCGTTCGGCAACGGTGAACGTCGCAGCGTGGTACATGGTCGGCATGACACTCGGATCGAGACGGAGCAGGTGTTCACAGGCCTCAAGGCGCGCGAACAGGTCGTCGATGCTCCCAGCCTCGGCCGAGGCTTCCACAGCGCGCGAGACACCGTCGATCGTGTCGGTGACAAGTTCGAGCGGCTGAACTTGGGCGCGGTTCCACATCCACGCGTCGCGGGACCGTATCCACCGGATGTCGTCGGGGTCCACACCGCTTTCGAGCAGCCACGTGCACGCATCGGAGCCGGTCTTGCCCCCACCGATGATGGTGTAGCCGCTCGCCGGTTCACGAACGTTGGGCAACTCGTTCACGGGAACGCATCGGACGTCCGAGTCGACGGCGAACGAAGGCGTGTGTCTCGACGGGATCGTTGGTTCGAGATACCGGGCGTCGACGACGGCACGTCGGACCCTGACCTGTGTCGTCATGCCCGTAAGGGTGGCGACAAACGCCACATCCGAGGCTTCGAAGCCCAAGTAGTTGGACATCGGAAAGAACCGCACCTGTCCCGACGCCACATGATGCGCGTCCATCAAGCGCCGGAAATAGTCGCAGACCTGCACCCCATCGGCCTGCTCGTACAGCCCGGCATTGAGTCCATGCTCGTCCAGCTGGTCGTTGCCCAGCCGCATTGAGTTGACGCCGTAGCACGCGGCTGGCTGATGGAGGCGCACGAACGGGTAGGCATCGTTCCAGTGGCCGCCAGGCGCGTGCCTGCGGTCCACCATGACGACGTCGCAGTCCCGATCCGCGTCGATCAGAGCATCGGTAAAGGACATGCCCGCTGCCCCCGCCCCGATCACCAGGTAGTCGGTCTCGATCGTATTCACGACTCAGCCTCTTTCTGCCCGTCTCCCGTGTCTTGTCGTCGGCGCGGCGCAGACAGCCCTGAGCCGCAGGTTAGGCGTACTTTCCGCCCTTCGACGGGTACGCTGTGCGTGAGTTAAGCAACCCCGGACCAACCCTGCTCAACAGCATGCAGCACACCTCTCTTAAGACCTGAGAGGTTGAAAAGCCCTCCTGTTAGCGTCGGAAATGGTCAGAGGGGGGTCTGGAGCGGCAACGGACCGTTCAACTCGCCATCCTTTGAAGGACCAACCGGCGAACGAGAATTTATGCCAGCACCCCCAACTGTGTCTGAGCACACAGCACCCCCAACGGGGTCATGGCTACACAGCACCCCCAACGGGATTCGAACCCGTGTTACCGCCTTGAAAGGGCGGCGTCCTGGGCCGCTAGACGATGGGGGCTCGGTCGGCCGGGCCGAGCGACATTATCAGGACCGGTCCCAAGTCGATCCCTCGGGCGTGTCGTGGATCTCGATCCCGAGTGACGCCAGGTTGTCCCGCACGGCGTCAGCCTCTGCAAATCGCCGCTCCTCGCGGGCGAGATTCCTGTTCTGCACGAGCAGGTCCACGAACGGCCCGAACAGGTCGGCCGGGTCCTTCATGGCCTCCGCCGCCAGGTCCCCGAGCTCGACCAGCATCGATCGAAGCGCGGCACGGCCCCGGTCGAGCTCGTCTGACTGGTTCGGGTCCGCCACCCAGCTCCACAGCTCGGCGTTCAGGTCGAGCGCCGCGGCCACCATTCCCGCGGCGTCACCGGCGACCTTGGCATCGCGGAAAGCCGCTTCGTATCTCCGGACCGCCTGCAGCAGAGGCGTTCCCGAAGTGTCGGCGGCATCCGCACCGACCGTGCGGGGCTGCGTCGGGTAAGCGGTGCCCGCGAAGTCCCGGGTCGCAGAAGAGTCGGGTGAGTGAGACGGCGCACCCTCGCGCGAGCGCTCGCTCGTGCCGGACTCAAGTCCCGCCGCCAGCTCCAGAAGGCGGGCGGTTGGGAGCACCTCGCCCGCTTCCAACACCGAAGACGCGCCCTTCACCCGCACCGTCACACGGCTGTTTCCCGCGATGATCGCTTCGCCCGAATCGAGGTCGAAGGTGATGGCCGTGTGCTCGTCCACTCCGAGGACGAACGAGCCCTGCGGGATCTGCTTCTCGAGAAGCTCCAGGCGCTCTTCTCCCAGATAGCAGTACCGGGTGTCATGCGTTCCACCCTCGGCGTTGTCGTAGTGCGGGATGACGACCGCCGGGATGCCGAGCTTCGAAAGAAGGTCGAGCCCCTCGAGCCAGCGCGGCGCCTCGCCCACCTTGTAGATCTCGTAGACGGGCACCGTGAGCGCACCGAGCGTGAGAGCGGCGGCGCTGGCGAAGGTCACGGCACCACCGAGAGCCAGCTTCTCGGCGAGGAGACCCGGGACCAGGGTCCCCGCCCACTGGCGCAGGGCGTAGCTGGGGCTGCCCGGGCCCGAGAACAGCAGCGGGGCCGCGGCCATCCGGGCCGTGATCGAGGCGCCCTTCTGTCCCTCGAGGTCGGCCGTCGTCCGGAAATCGGCGGGGGTCATTGTCATCCCCACGCTGTCTTTGAAATAAGCGACCGCCCGAGCCGACAGGTCGTCGGCGTTGCGCTGGAACCCGTAGGGGGTGTCGAGCAGAACTCCGCTCGCATCGGGCCCGAGCCTGTCCCGCACGGCCCTGTGCACTTTCACCATGGTCGGCGCCGTCTCTCCCGAGCCCATGATCGTCAAAAGGCGTGGCAGTCCCCCCGACACCCCTAGGCCTCGATCTCGCGCCCCTCGGTCGGGAGCATCGCCCCCAATGCGTCGATGACCTCACCCTGCAGCCAGCTCAGATAGCGGTAGACCGCGACCTGTGACGAGCGAGGGTCGGATTCGGGGACGTCCTCCAGATCTTCGCTCACATCCAGGGATGTGCCGAGCATGAGCCGGAGCACCTCGAGCGCCCCGAGCCACTGTCCGAGCTGTGCGCTGTCGATCTCGCTTGCATCCGCGGTCGAAGCGAGCACATCGAGCTCGTCGCGATGCTTGCGGACGAGCTCGCCTCCGACGAGCTCCTGGTAAGCACTGTCGGCTTCCGCATCGCCCGGATAAGCCACCGGGAACACCCGGCGTATCACCGGGTCTCCTCGTTGCTCGAGAAGACCTTGCGCCTCTAACGGGAGCATGCGCAGGAGCCCGCGCTCGGGGAGAGACAGCCGGAGGCTGAAGCGACCGTCGCGCCTTCGCTTTATGTGAGGACCGAGCATCATGTGCTCCCGTGATCGGGCATCACGCTGTCGCCTGTTCCATCGTCGCCCAGAGCCCGTGCTCGTGGAGCCTGAACACGTCTAGCTCGGCGCGCTCACGCGGACCGGACGACACGACCGCTCTACCTTTGTTGTGTACGTCGAGCATGAGCTTGGTGGCGGCAGCCTTGCTGTAACCGAAGAGCTTCTGGAACACGAACGTCACGTACGTCATCAGGTTGATCGGATCGTTCCACACGATGACCATCCAGGGGCGGTCGACAAGCACGTCCTCGTCGCTCGTCGGTTGGTCGATCTCGACGGGCTGCGGCTGGGACCTGCTCACGGGACCCGCGCTCCCGGCGTTCACGGTGCCACCGGCGCGAGATCCGGCACCTGCGGGGCGGAGGCGAGCGACGGCCCGGATCCGGTCATCGTCTCTGCGGGGTGGTGTGACAGGCCGTCGTAGAACCACAGCATTGCCAACCAGACGGTGACCGCGCCAGCGACATGGACTCCCACCAGAAGGGCGGGCTCGTGAGTGAAGTACTGGGTGTAGCCGATCAGGCCTTGAGCGATCATCACCGCAAGCAAAAATTGTCCGCGGGTCGCCACGCTTTGGGGGGCTCCGCTGCGATGCAGCAACCACAGCTCGACGAGTGTGAGCGCGCCGAGGACCAAGACGATGCTCGAATGGGTCCGCGCCATGTCCGCGAGCGGCACGTCGATTCGCTTGGCGCCCTGGCCGCCCGCATGCGGTCCTGCGCCGGTCGTCGCGGTGCCCGCCGCGAGAACGACGACGAGCACAGCGGTCATCACCCGCGCCAGGGTGCGGACCTGCCGGTCGACCTTCGAAGTGGACTGCGCGTCTGCCCGTCCCGAGCGGAGAGTCAATGCCAACGCCAGGGCGACGAGTCCCATGCCGATCAGGAAGTGGACCATCACCACGTAAGGATTGAGCTTGGAGTACACCACCACCGCTCCGACCGCCGCTTCCACGAGGACGCCTGCGACGAGGGCTCCGGAGATCAAGGTGAGATCACGCCTGCGTTCTTGCCGCACGAACGAGCCGAGGAAGGCGACCGCAACCGCGATCACGAGAAGCACGACCACCATGCGGTTTCCGAACTCCATGATCGGGTGGAACGAGAGCGCCGGCGTGACGTTGCTCTTGGTGCAGGTGGGCCAGTCGGCGCACCCGAGCCCGGAGTCCGTGAGCCGGACCGCCGCGCCGGAGATCACGTTCACGACGCATATGACGAGGGCCGCCTGAGCTATCCGCAGATAAATCCTGGCGGACAGGCGTCGGGCAGCCAACACCGCGCCCATGGTAGCGGCGGCAAAAAGCCCGATCAGGGCCGCCTGCCGCTCGCGAGGCGCCTCGGCCAGGCGGCCCGGCCGGCCCGGGGCCGGTCCCGGAAGGGGGCTGTGCAGTACCGCGACAAAGCCTCTGTGCGGTTTGCTTTGTCCGGGCGGCCTCACCACCGTAGGCTCCATCCCGATGACCCTGCCTGTCGGTGCGTCGCGATCGTCGTCCGCGCTGCATCCCACGAGCCAGCTTCCGGCTCAATTGGGTCTGAAGGCCCGTAGCTATCTGGCGCTCACCAAGCCCCGCATCATCGAGCTGCTTCTCGTCACGACCTTGCCGACGATGTTCGTCGCGCGCAGGGGCGTGCCATCGGTCACTCTCATGGCCCTCACCATGATCGGCGGTGCGTTGGCCGCGGGCGGGGCGAACGCGCTCAACATGGTGCTCGATCGCGACATCGACCGGCTGATGAAGCGCACGCAGAACCGTCCGCTCGTCACCGGAGAGCTGACTCCGGTCGCAGCGACCGTCTTCGCGATCATGCTCGAGGTGGGTGCGTTCCTGGAGCTGTGGCTGACGGTGAACATGCTGTCGGCGATCCTGGCAGTGTCGGCGACAGCGTTTTACGTGTTCGTCTACACAATCCTGCTCAAGCGGACATCGAGTCAGAACATCGTCATCGGGGGAGCCGCAGGCGCGGTCCCGGTTCTCGTCGGATGGACCGCTGTGACGGGAAGGCTGGCATGGGCGCCGGTGGTGTTGTTCGCAGTCATCTTCATATGGACGCCACCGCATTTCTGGTCGCTCGCCATCCGCTACCGCGAGGACTACGCGGCGGCGCACGTCCCGATGCTCCCGGTCGTCGCGACGTTCAAACGCACGGCACGCCAGATCGTCTTCTACTCGGTGCTTCTCGTGGCGTGCACCCTGTTCTTCGCCGTGGTCGGGCACATGGGGATCTTCTACGACGTGTCTGCGGCTCTTCTCGGAGCAGGTTTCCTGCTCATGGCCGTTCGCCTTCAGCGCCAGACGAGCGAGAAGGCGGCTATGGCGATGTTCCGTTACTCCATCACCTACCTGACATTGCTGTTCGCCGCCATGGCTGCAGACGTGGTGATCCGTCATCCCTGAACCGGGAGCCGACGCGGAAGGCCAGGGGTCGGGGTCCGGGGTGCAACAGGTGCCAAGCGATAAGCCGGAGCCGCGTTCGCGTCGGCGTTCTGACCGGCGTTCTGACCGCCGTTCGCTCTACCGGAGAAGGCTCATCTTCACCTGCGTCGGCTGTGTCCTCGCCGGCCTGCTCGCCTTCGGGCTCTTCGGCCCCGCGGGTTCGAGCGGATCCAAGGACATAAAGCTGCCTGCATCCCTGCCATCGATCTACGGGGGCCCCCCCGTCGTCCTGCCGAAGCTCGGAAGTCCCCAGGCGGAGCCCGTCGTGATCACGTTCTTCGCATCTTGGTGTGGTCCCTGCGAATCCGAGATGCCCGCTCTAGCGCGCTTCTCTGACACCGAGTCAGCCGACGGGGTGAAGGTCAGGTTCATCGGTGTCGACGAGAACGACCCGTCGGGGGGTCTGGCATTCACCGAACACAGCGGCGTCGGATTCCCCGTGGGCAAGGACCTCGACGGCGTCGTGCTCGAGGATCTCGGCGCGGTTCCCGCTCTCCCACAGACCATCTTCATCAACGAACGAGGTGACATCGTCTACCACCAGTTCGGATCGGTCACCTCTGGCTCGGTGCTCCAGACGTGGGTGAGGCGCATCACGTCAACCTGAAACTGTCCGTCGTCGTGGCGAGGCGGAGTGCGAGATCCACCGCTTCTGCGGCGTCCGCGGCGGGCACGACACCGTCGACAGGCCGACCGTCCCGTTGCAGCTCCCAGGTATCGAGCCCGACAACCGGCTTACCCGCTCGAAGCGCAAGGGCGATCTCCGAGAGGGTGCCGAACTCGCCACCGACGGCGACCACTGCATCTGCGCTCGCGACGACGACCGCATTGCGCGCTTCGCCTAGGCCCGTTGCGACGGCGATGTCCACGTGGGGGTTCGCCGCCCGGCGGTCGGAGCCCGGGAGTATCCCGACCGTCGTGCCTCCGTTCGCCTTCGCTCCCCGGCAGGCAGCTTCCATCACGCCCCGAAGCCCGCCGCAGACGAGGATCGCACCGGCCCGGGCGACCTCGCTTCCCACCTGCTCGCCGAGAGCGACCTGCTCGTCGCTCGCATCACCTGATCCGATCACCGCGACGTATGCGCGCCTGCGGGTGCCGCTTCCTCTTGCGCTGCTTGCTCTCCTCCTCCGCGCCGCCGCCGCTTCTGGTGCCGCTCCCGTCACTCACCTGCTCACTCCCATCGGAACGTGGCCGCTGCGAGAGCAGGTGCGCCTACCGCCCAGCACGCGAGCACCAACCACGAATATCCGGTCACCGCCTGCCCCGCCGAGAGGGCGCGGTGAAGCGAGTCGGCGAGGGCGCCCGCAGGGAGCACCTTTGCCGTGTCCGCTAGCCAACCCGGGAGCTTCGACAAAGGAGCGAGCATCCCGCTCACGAGCAGTAGCAGCAGGTACAGCCCGTTCGCCGCCGCCAGGTTCACCTCGGCCCTCAGCACCCCGGCCATGGCGAGCCCGATGCCTCCGAATGCCAGCGTCGCCAACACGATGGCTGCGACCGCCTGGGCGAGTGTCGCACCCCAGGGGTGCCACCCGAGGCCAACCGCGACCGGAACGAGGACCGCCACCTGGAGGGCTTCGACGGCGAGGATCGCGATGATCTTCGAGGCGAGCATCTCGGGGCGTCCGAGCGGCGTGGAGCCGAGACGTTTGAGGACCCCGTACCCGCGCTCGAACCCGGTCTGGATGCTGAGATTGACCATCGAGGTACCCATCACCGCGAGCGCGAGCACTCCGGGTGCCAGGAAATCGACGGGATGCGGTGTCCCTGTCGGCAGCAGGTGCACCGCGGAGAAGAAGACGAGCAGAAGCACGGGAATCCCGATCGTGAGCAACAGCGACTCGCCGCGCCGGAGCGTCATCGACAACTCCGCGCCGGTCTGTGCGCGTACACGCCTCAGCACGTGTCGGCGTCCTTCCCGCCCACGTGACTCGTGTCCGAGCCGCTCTCGCTCCTCACGCTCTGGCCGCTCCCGTCCCCGCGGCTCCCGCCCCCGTGGCTCCCGCCACCGTCCGGGGCGCTCCCGTCCCTGTCGCTTCCGACGAGCGACATGTAGACGTCTTCGAGGTCCCCGCCTCCGGTCCGAAGGTTGCGCACCGTCATGTTGCGGTCGGCAAGCCACGCCGTGAGCGCCGCGACACGCGCCGGGGTTCCTTCTGCCCGGACGCGGTAAGAGCCGGGTTCGGGCTCCGATACCTCCTCAGCCCTGACCCCCAAGATGTCGGCTAAATCCTTTCTGTCGATCCCCCCCGGAGCGTCGAACAGGATCCCTGGACCGCCTGCCGCTTTAGCGAGCTGCTCGAGCGTTCCCTCGGCGACGCTGCGTCCCTTGGCGAGGATGATCACCCGGTCGGCCACCCGCTCGGCTTCTGCGAGCTCGTGCGAAGTGAGCAGCACCCCCGCCCCGCGGTCGCGAAGCGCTCCGACGACCCGTCTTATCGCCACGCGTCCCTCGGGATCGACCCCCGCCGTGGGCTCGTCCAAGAAGACGACGTCCGGTCGCCCGACGAGCGCAAGGGCCAGAGAGACCCGCTGCTGCTCCCCTCCCGAGAGCCTCTTCCAAGGCGTACGCGCGACCCCCTCGAGGTCGAGAAGCTCGAGCAGTCCTTCGGGGTCCTCGGGCTCGTCGTAGTAGCGCGCGAACAGCGACACGACCTGGCGCGCGGTGACGGTCGGGTAGACCCCTCCGCGCTGCAGCATCACACCTATCCGCTTCACGAGCGCCCTGTGGTCCTTGCGGGGATCGAGGCCGAGCACCCTGACCCGCCCCGCGCTCGGGCGCCTGTAACCCTCGAGCGTCTCGACCGTAGACGTCTTGCCGGCGCCGTTCGGGCCGAGAATTGCGAGCACTTCACCACGAGCGATCGCGAACGACAGACCGTCGACCGCGACCCGTTGCCCGTAGCGGACCTCCAAGGACCTGCACTCGACAGCGGGCTCGATTTCCCCGGATCGCCCGTGCCCCGAACCGGGCTGCATCCCGGCGCGGGCTCCGGGTTGTGTGCCAGGCACCGACCCTTGAGTGCCTGCTACCACGGGTGCTCAGGCTACTTTGGCGGCACCGTGATCGATATCCGGCTCGTGCGTGAGCAACCTGACGAAGTCGCGACTGCTCTGTGCCGGCGCGGCGTTGCTCCTGAAACCGTTACGCGCCTGCTCGAGTTCGACTCGTCGGCCCGTTCTGCCTCGAGCCGGCGGGACGATCTGAGGGCGCAGGTGAAGGAGCTGTCGAGGCAGGTTGCCGACGCGCGCCGCGGGGGCGATGCGGCGGCTGCCGACCAGCTGACTGCGCAGAGCCGGGACCTCGGTGAGCTCGAGCGGGCGGCCGATTCGGAGGCGACTTCGGCGGGTGACGAGGTGCGGGCCATCCTCCTCGAGCTTCCGAACCTTCCCTCTCCCGAGGCGCCCGAAGGCCTGAGCCCGGAGGACAACGTCGTCGTGCGCAATTGGCCCGCCGAGCCTCGCCGATACGAGGACTACCAACGGGTGGCGCACTGGGAGGTCGGTGAAGCTCTCGGCATCCTCGACATGGAGCGCGGCGCCAAGCTCTCGGGCTCGATGTTCCCCTGCTTCAAGGGGCTCGGAGCGCGTCTCGTGCGCGCTCTGTCGTCGTACGCGCTCGACGCCCACGCCGACGCGTTCGAAGAGGTGAGGCCGCCGACGCTCGTGCGTACCGAGACGATGATCTCTACGGGCCACCTGCCGAAATTCGCAGACGACGCTTACCATCTCGAGCGCGACGACCTTTGGGCCATCCCCACTTCGGAGGTTCCCCTCACCTCGATGTACCGAAACGAGATCCTCGAGGAGTCCGAGCTTCCGCTCAGGTACACCGCGTCGACTTCTTGCTTCCGCCGCGAGGCGGGGGCCGCCGGGCGCGACACCAGAGGGCTTCTTCGGGTGCACGAGTTCGACAAGGTCGAGCTCTTCTCGTACACGACCGCCGAGCAGGCTCGGGCCGCTCACACCGACATGCTCGGCCGGGCGACACGATTGCTCGAGGGACTCAACCTCGAATACCGGGTCGTGGACCTGTGCGCGGGGGATCTCGGGATCTCGTCTGCCCGAACGTTCGACCTCGAGGTCTACGCGCCGGGCTGCGACATGTGGCTCGAGGTGTCGTCGGTCAGCTGGTGCTCGGACTACCAGGCCCGGCGGGCCAATGTGCGCTACCGGCCCTCCGGGGGTGGTGCGCCGGTGCTCGCGCACACCTTGAACGGGTCGGCCCTCGCTTGGCCGAGGATCTGGGCGGCGCTCGTCGAGTGCGGACGACGCGCCGACGGGACCGTGCGGCTTCCCGCCGTGCTCGAGCCCTACCTCGGCACCCGGACAATCGGGAAGGCCGGGTCCTAGCGCCAGCCGGCCGCAGCAGGAGGGCGGTCAAGAGGACGTGTCCTCTTGACCGCCCGGTCAGGTTGTCACGAGCACAATGGGCTCAAGAAGCCCGTCAGGGCTTCTTGAGAGCGCCTTTTCGCTCGCCCCGGCTTTGGGGAGAGCCGACCTTTGATATCTAAATTCGGAGTTTTGATACACCCGCGTATACCAACGCCTCGGTGCTCCGGAACGCCGGTGGTGAGCAAGCGGGCTCGCTGAGCAGGCCCGATGCGTGCTCAGAGTGAACGCAGGGTGACGGTGGGCAGGTAAGTTGCCGCCGGTGCAGTTCGACGAGTTACCCGAGCAGATCCGTGCATTCTCCGAGGACGAAAGGGCGACCGTCGTGGTGGACGTCGAAGGCTTGGTCGTCTACATGAATCCCCCCGCCGAGAAGCTGCTCGGGGTCGACGCAGAGGACATGGTCGGTGAGTTCGTCGAGCTTCTGGTCCCCGAGAAGAAGCGCTGGGGTCACCAGGCGTACCGGCGGGGCTATTTCGCCGAACCTCGCGAGCGCGAGATGGACCCCGGACTTCATCCCGAGGCAGAGCGTCCGGACGGCACGATCGTGCCGGTCTCGGGACTGCTGGAGCCCGTGCGGGTCGACGGCGTCCTTTACGGCGCCGTCCACTTGACCGAGCGCGAACGAGAGCCCGGCGAGGAAGCGACCCCTGACTCCTAGTCGCCCGGCAGCTCGAAGCGGTAACCCACTCCTCTCACGGTTGTGATGAGAGTCGGCGATCCTCTGTCGGCTTCGAGGTGGGCGCGCAGCCGTTTGATGTGGACGTCGAGGGTCTTCGTGTCACCCACATAGTCGGTGCCCCAGACCCGGTCGATGAGCGTGTCTCGTGTGAGAACCCGGCCGGCGTTCTCGACCAGCAGTAGAAGAAGGTCGAACTCCTTGCGCCTCAGCTGTACCTCGTGGCCACGCACCATGACCTTGCGCCGGTCCGTGTCCACTATGACGTCGCCCACCTCGATCGCCTCGCGCGGCTCTGTTCCCGTCGCCTGACCCAGGCTGTCGCGTGGTGCGGGCGAGCGTCGCATGACGGCGCGCATGCGCGCCACCAGCTCGCGGAGCCTGTAGGGCTTGGTCACGTAGTCGTCGGCGCCGACCTCCAGACCGACGACCGTGTCGATCTCGGTTCCCTTCGCCGTGACCATGATGATGGGGACGGCCGACCGCGCCCTGATGGCGCGACAGACGTCGATGCCCGACAGCTTCGGGAGCATGATGTCGAGCAGGACGAGGTCCGGTTGGATCTCTTCGAACCTTGCGAGTGCTTCGGGGCCGTCGCGAGCGATCGTCACGTCGAAGCCCTCGCGAGCGAGACCGATGACGAGGGCGTCGACGAAGGACTCCTCGTCCTCTGCGAGAAGCACCGAGACCGCCGCGCCGTGAGCCGGTCGCGCCGCGGGGACCGCGCTCATCTCACTTCTCACATCTCGCTCTGGGAGGGCAGGGTGAGCCGAAACGTCGATCCCTCACCCTCGCGCGAATCGACCTCGACACGGCCCTGGTGGTTCGCGGCGACGTGCCTGACGATCGACAGACCGAGCCCCGTTCCCCCGGTCTGGCGGCTGCGGCCCTGGTCGACACGGTAGAAGCGTTCGAAAATTCGGTCGAGATCCCGTGCCGGGATGCCCACGCCGTGGTCGACGACAGTGACCTCCACCTCGCCGCCGTGGACCTCCGCACCGAACTGGACGGTACCTGCATCGTAGGAAAATTTCACAGCGTTCTCGAGCAGGTTGTACATCGCGGAGACGAGCTGGCGACGGTCGCCGAGCACAGCGACGGGAACTGCGGGCTCGGTCACCTCGATCTTCACTGAGCGGTGCTCGGCTGCAGCCTTGACGCGCTCGAACGCTTCTGCCATGACGAGCGAGACGAGCACGGGCTCACGAGGCGGCGCCTCTTCGGCCTCGATCCGGGTGAGGTCCAACAGGTCGTCTATGACGCGGCTCACGCGGAACGCCTCGTTGTGGATGCGCAGCGCAAGGCGGCTCGCGACCGACGGGTCCGTCTCCGACACCAACGTTTCTGCGAGGAGCCCGAGCGCGCCCATCGGTGTCTTCAGCTCGTGGCTCACATTGGCCACGAAGTCCCTGCGGATCTCCTCCAACCGCCTTCTTTCGGAGACGTCGTCGATGACAGCGATGACACCGAGAGTCCGCCTCCCGTCGTCGATGATCTGTGTGCGGACGGTGAGAGTGCGTCGGGGCGGCCCGTACAGGTCGAGGACCCTCGACGCGGCTCCCTCGCGCCAGGCATCGGCGAGAAGCTCCTTCACCGCCTGTGCAGCGAGCGCATCACCGTGGCGACCACCCATCAAGGCGTCGGCCCGGGCGTTGCGGAACACGTCCTCGCCGTTCTCGTCGCAGACGATCACGCCCTGGGGGAGCGTGTCGAGGGCACGTCTGAGCCTGATGGCGTCAGAGGACGACTCCTCCATCGCTTCGGTGGCGTTGTCGATCCCGGTCTCTATGTGGCTGAGCGCACGCTCGATGCCGCGACCGCTTCTTTCGGTGGAGCGTCCCTCGATCCCGAGACGGGACCCGAGCGCGGACAGGCGCTGTTCGAGCGACCGGCGACCGGATCGCCTGCCGAGAATGTTGCCGACGACGGTGGCCACCACGCCCGCGGCACCGACAGCGATTAGTGCGATGACGAGCCCAGAGGACGCGGAGGCGCTCGCTAAGGGCATCAGGACACAGCATGGCAGGAGGCGCGACCCCACGCCGCCCGATTTGATACATAGAAAGATATGAAAACTATTGAAACTGATTGACAAATGATCACGATGATCCGTAGCCTGCGCACGTCCGGTTGACCTGATGAGCGAGGAGGGTGAGAGGTGATCGCGATCTGGGCTCACGGAGTGGCGGTTATGGAGTGGCCGGCGTGGTGGGCGGTTCGCTTCGCCGATGTGAGCCTCAACCCCGACCTCAATGGACTCCCTGGCGGCGCAGAGCTCCAGTCCCTGACGAACGGGCTGGGCGGTTGGGCGCTCGTGCTTGCCCTTGTCGGACTTCTGATCGGGGCTCTCATGTGGGCGCTTGGATCCCACACCCAGAACTACCACCAGTCCTACTCAGGACGGAGAGCCGTTCTCGTTTCGGCCCTCGCTGCCCTGCTGATCGGTGCCGCTCCCGCGCTCGTGAATTTCTTCTTTCACGCCGGCACGAACGTCCACTGATGAGCGCTTTCGTTGCAGTCCCGGCGTGGGCTGCCTCTGCGACGGCCGCCCCGGCGCGGGCGGTGCCGACGATCGCCATCCGTCCGAGCCAGGGATCCGGAGGCGGTGGAATCTCGAGCCTTCTTGGCGATCTCACGAGCGCTCTCTCCGGCCTGCTGCATCTCGGTGGAGGAGCAGCTTCGGGAGCCGCCGGCGATCTTCTGGGCTTCAGCGCCGCCGCGATCCTCCAGGCCGTCGAGAACTGGGTGACGGACGGAGCACTATGGCTGCTCGACCAGGTCGGAGCGGTCCTGACGTCCACGACCCAGGCGGACCTGGGTAGCTCGTGGTTCGGCGCGCGCCTGTCGATCATGACCGAGCTCGCCGCCTCGGTGATGCTCCCGATGCTGTTTTCCGCGGTGATCCAGGCCGTCTACCGGCAGAGCGTCGTCGCGCTGCTTCGCACGTTCCTCGTGAACCTGCCGGTCGCTCTGCTGTTCACGGGGGTCGCGGTCGAGCTCGTCCGTATGGGGATCGTCGTGACCGACGCGATGAGCGCCAAGTTCATGGCCGCCGCAGGCGTCAACACCCGCGACATGCTCGCTCCATTGGTGAAAGCGCTCGGCACCGCCCCCGGGGTGCCTGGATTCGCCATGTTCCTCGGGGGTCTTCTGGTTGCGGTGTTCGCTCTGGTGTTGTGGTTGGAGCTCGTGGTGCGGGCGGCGGCGATCACAGCTGCAGCTTTGTTTCTGCCTCTCGTTCTTGCGGCGCTGGTGTGGCCGGCGATCGGTCACTGGGCACGGCGTCTCGCAGACACTCTTGCCGCGCTCGTGCTGTCGAAGCTCGTGATCGCCGCGGTGCTCTCTCTCGCTACGGCGGCAATCGCCGGAGGCCTCGAGGACTCGGCCTCGACGAGCTCCAAGTTCGGGGACGTGGTCGTCGGCATCGCCCTGCTCTTGCTTGCAACCTTCTCGCCGTTCATGGTCCTGCGCCTGCTGCCGATGGTGGAGGCGGGATCGGTCGGCCATCTCGAGGCCAGCGCGGCACCGGCTCCAGCAGGCGGCGCAGAAGCCGGTTCAACTGGGAACCAACATGGCGATCCTCCTCGCCTCAGGAGGTGCGACCGCGGCCGGTGGGGCGGAGGCAGTAGGCGCACCCGAAATGCCGATTGGCGGATCCGCTCCCCTCGCAGAGGGCTCACCATGGCTTCTGCAGGGTTGGCAAACGGCGAAAGAGGAGAGCAGGCTCGCTCCGATCGGCTCGTCCGTTGGCTCGGCCACGGCAGCGGATTCGCGCGACGAACCCGCCGAGGGCCGGGCTCCGACACGCTCGCCGAAGTCCGAAGACGAGCCGTTACACGATGAGTGAGGGATCGGGTTCGGGATCGGTCAGGAGATACCGCTTCGGTCCGCTCGAGCGCCGGGGCCTGCTCGCCGGTTGGCGGGGAGGTCAGGCGGCCGCGGTGGGAGCAGGGCTCGTGGTCGCCGTCGCAGCTCTGAGGGCGCTGCCGATCGCCGCTGCGCTGGCGGTCGCAGTAGTGGCGGTCGGCACGTCGTTGGCGGTGGCCACCTGGCCGGTCGCCGGGCGCACCGGTGACCAGTGGCTACCCGACGTCGTCCGGCACGGTGCGCGGCTGGCACTGGGCAGGCGATGGCGCGAAGGACCTGCCACCTCATCCGCCGGCCAAGGCAAGGGTCGGAGCGGAGCGGGCCTTCGCGTGCACACGAGCGGGATGACCGGCGATCGCAAGGGTCGTTCTGCTGTCCTTGGCGGGATCAAGGGTCCGTTCTCGGCTCTGCGGATCCTCCAGGTGGACGCAAGCGGCGAGGACGCCGTCGTGCGGGTGACCGAGCGGGGCTCGTCTCGCAGGACCGGTCATTCGTTGGCCGCCGTCGTCCACGATCCTGTGGAGGGCACGTACACGGCGGTCATGCCGGCGAGCTGTCCCGGGTTCGTCCTTCTCGGCACGAGCGACCGGGACCGTCGCGTCGCAGGTTGGGCCGCGGCTCTCGGCACGCTGGCTCGGCAGGGTACGCCTGTCCACCGCGTGCAGTGGGTCGCAAGGACACTGCCTGGAGGATCTCGGAGTCCACGGAGCGAAACGCCAGGTTTGCCGCCACCTGGTCCCGCAAGTCAAGCGGGCTCGACTGGCGCGGCGGCGATGTCTTACGAGGAGCTCTTCGACGCGGTGCACCCTTCGATGCGCCGTCACCAGGTTCTGCTGGCCGTGTCTGTACGCGGCGCACGCCACGGGCTGGCGCTCCGACCCGCGGGTGCCGCCGAGAACGCGACGGCTTGCGCCGTGTTGATGCGTGAGGTCGCGGACTTGAGGCGCCGGCTCTCGGATGCAGACGTGGACACCGCTCCGGCACTCGCGCCGCGCTCCTTGGCGGCGGTGCTGCGCGCGGGATTCTCGAGCTCGCGCTGGTCGTGGCCCGAGGAGTGTGGCACGACATGGCCGTGGCCTGTGGCAGGCGAGGTGCACTGGGATGCGGTGCGCATCGACGGCACATGGCACGCCACGTACTGGGTCGCCGAGTGGCCGCGAACCGACGTGGGTGCTGACTTCCTGGGTCCGCTGCTTCTCGCTGGCGAGGTCCGCCAGTCGGTGGCAGTGACGATGGAGCCTCTCAGCCCGCTCGAGGCCGCTCGACGGACCCAGCAGGCGCGCACTGCCGATGTCGCCGATGCAGAGCTGCGGAGAAAAGGAGGGTTTCTGCATACGGCCCGCCGAAGACGCGAGGAGGAGACACTCGCCGACCGCGAGCTCGAGCTCGCCGACGGTCACGCGCCCTTCAGGTTCTCGGGTTATGTGACGGTGTCGTCTGATGTGCGTGAACAGCTCGAGTGCTCGTGCGGTCGAGTCGAGCAGGCGGCGGGACAAGCTGGGATGGAGCTGCGGCGCTGCTACGGAGATCAGCAACGCGCCTTCTGCTTCACTATGCCTCTGTGCCGTGGGCTCCAATGAGTCGCCATCGAGTGTTCGTCGTGGGCAGTCTCACGAAAGAGTGAAGGTCATCCTCGCGGTCGCACCAGACCTTTTCCCGATGGCCCTGATCGCATGTCCCCCCGGGGGCCCGGCGATCCGCGGCGATGGAATATGGCCTAGGCAGCCGAACGTGCCGTCCGGATTAGCGATGGCGCTACAGATGTCTACGAACCGAGGATACGGAATCGAAAGGCGGGTGCTGTACTTGACGTTCACCAGCTCTCCAGGCGAGTAGCCCTCTCCACTCATCGCGACCAACCGGCCGGGTTGTCCCGAGGTCCGTGAGGAAGAGATGCTCGGCACGACGGTGATCCGCCCGATCGAGTTTCCGCTCAAATTCGTGAACCACAGGGCACCGTCCGGACCGGTGGTGATGTCGAGTGGAGTGTAGAGCTCAGGGTTCGTGTAGGTGGATACGACACCTGTTGTCGAGATCCTTCCGATCGCTTCCCCCGCCCCCTCCGTAAACCACAATGCGCCGTCGAGGCCGGCAACTATGTCGTAGGCCGCGTTGAGGTCTTCACTCGAATAGATCGTTACCGAGCCGTCGGTCGTGATCCGTCCGACATAGTTATCCCTTGTGGTCGCGATACCGGTGAACCACAGCGCACCGTCGGGCCCTGCCGTAATGAAGAGCGGTCGCTCGATTCCCTCGCCCGTGAAATTCGTCACCACGCCTGCCGTGGTGATCCGACCTATCGAATTGCTGCCGTAGTTGACGAACCAGAGAGCACCGTCAGGGCCCACGGTGATGCCCATAGGGGCCGAGATACCGGTTCCGGTGTAGCTCGTGATGACACCGGCGGTCGTGATCCGGCCGATGGAGTCGCCGCGCAAGTTCGTGAACCACAACGCGCCGTCGGGACCTTCGGTGATCGAATCGGGTTGATCTACGCCCGCTCCCGTGTAGTCGATGACCACGCCCGCGGTTGTGATCCGGCCGATGGAGTCGCCGCGCAAGTTCGTGAACCACAACGCGGCGTCGGGACCTTCGGTGATGTCGACAGGTGCGTCGATGGCCGCGGAGTGGTA
The DNA here is from genome assembly GCA_963764615.1 of uncultured Acidimicrobiales bacterium. GTDB lineage: Bacteria > Actinomycetota > Acidimicrobiia > Acidimicrobiales > CAVXTF01 > CAVXTF01. The sequence goes on from CAVXTF010000001.1 coordinate 277,459, forward strand.
GTAGGACACCGATCCGGAAGTCGTGATCCTCCCGATCGAGTTGTCGCCGAAGTTTGTGAACCACAATGCACCGTCGGGTCCGGTCGTGATCCCTTCTGGCTCGTCGATCCCCTCTCCCAGATAATTGGACACCGTGCCGGTCGTCGTGATTCGCCCGATCGAGTCGGTGAAGAAATTGGTGAACCATATGGCGCCGTCAGGCCCCGCGACGATGTCAGCTGGGCCAACGACACCGGTGCCCGTGTATGTCGTGACGACTTTGCCGGATAACGTGATCCTCCCGATCGTGTTGTTGCTTGCATTTGTGAACCACATTGCTTTGTCCGGACCGGCGGCGATGGACGATGGTCCGTGGATGCCGGCGTCCTTGAAGTTGGACACGACGCCTGTGGTGGTGGTGATCCTTCCGATCGTGTCGTTGCCTTCGTTCGTGAACCAGATGGCATCCCCGGGGCCCGCAGCGATCCCGTATGGGTGGTCGATACCAGTGCCCCTGTGGGTCGAGATCTCCCCAGAGACCGTGATCCGGCCGATCGAATTGCCGTCCGAATTAGTGAACCACAACGCCCCATCGGGTCCCGTCGTGATTCCATTTGGGGACGAGATGCTTTTGCTCGTGTAAGTGGTCACGACGCCCGAAGTGGTGATTCGCCCGATCGAGTTGCCCTCGAGATTCGTGAACCAGAGAGCACCGTCCGGACCGGCGGCGATGTCCATAGGGCTGCTGATGCCGGGACCCGTGAAGTTGGACACCACGCCCGCAGTGGTGATTCGCCCGATCGAGTTGCCCTCGAGATTCGTGAACCAGAGAGCACCGTCGGGGCCTGTGGTGATGCCGAATGGGTCGTCGATCCCGGGGCCGGTCATGTTCGACACGACTCCTGAAGTCGAGATCCTCCCGATCGAGTTGTTGTACCTGTTGGTGAACCACAGGGCGCCGTCGGGGCCGGCCGTAATCCCATCTGGACCCGAGATTCCCTGATCGAAGACGGTGACGATTCCCCCGTGGTTGTGAGTCCCGGCAGCAGAGCCCCACGACAGAGATTCTCGGCCGACAATCAGCGTTGCTGAGACGACCAGCATCAGGCTGACACGGACCAGAGTGGCTCTTCGCATCAGCTGCCCCCTCAGAGTGTGCCGATCCGAACCCACGCTACGGTAGCAACAGCACCAAACCGGAGGGGTCCGGTCGCCCGCAGGCTGAATCGACCGGGTCGACGGTCGGAGGATGCATGCCAGACTTTGAGGGTGGTGTGCCCCAACTGTCAGGCTGAGAATCGACCTGAGCGGAAGTTCTGCAGGACCTGCGGATCCGCGCTGGCGGCGCGTTGTGAGTCATGTGGCGCCGTCAACGATCCCGAAGATGCATTTTGTGGCAATTGCGGTTCCCACCTGGACGCGATGCCCTCCCCGACCGTCACAATATCTATTGCGCCAGGCATCTCTGGTAAGTGGGACGGGTCGGCGGAAACATCGGGCGAACAGCATCTGGTCGCTGGCGATCGCAATGAGGAACCCGGCAGAGCGACAACCGAGTTGCGTCAAGTGTCGGTACTCTTCTGTGACCTGGTTGGGTTCACGCCCTTGTCCGAATCGAAGGATCCCGAGGAAGTACGCGAGCTTCTCTCCGGCTACTTCGATCTCGCCCGCTCAATTGTCGCGCGCTACGGCGGTGTGATCGAGAAGTTCATCGGCGATGCCGTCATGGCTCTGTGGGGCGCTCCGGTTGCCAACGAGGATGACGCCGAACGCGCGGTGCGAGCGGCATTGGAGCTTGTCGCTGCCGTATCTGAGTACGGCAGCGGACGCGCCATACCGCTCGAGGCCCGGGTGGGGATCGTGACAGGCCAGGCTGCCACGACAGACGCGGCGGACTCCGGCAAGGTCATCGGCGATCGGGTCAACACTGCTGCCAGGGTGCAGTCCGTCGCCCCTCCTGGGTGTTGCTATGTCGACGAGGCGACCAAACGTGCGACGACTGCTTCTATCGCCTATCTCGACGAGGGCATGCATGCGTTGAAGGGCAAGGCCGAGTTGGTCCACCTCTACCGAGCCCTCAGGGTCGTCGCGGGTGTGGGCGGGGCGCTCAAGTCTGTGGGCCTCGAAGCTCCGTTTGTAGGTCGCGACAGCGAGCTCAGGTTGGTCAAGGACCTGTTCCACGCCTCGGCCCAGGAGCATCGGGCCCATCTCGTGTCGGTTGCCGGGATCGCCGGGATTGGCAAGAGCCGGCTCAGCTGGGAGTTCTACAAGTACCTGGATGGTCTGTCGGACCTGTTCTATTGGCATCGGGGGCGCTGCGTCTCGTACGGCGAGGGCATCGCATACTGGGCGCTGGCCGAGATGGTAAGAGGAAGAGCCGGCATCGTCGACGGAGACGAAGCCGGCGCGGCTGCCGCAAAACTGTCCGATGCCGTGGCCGAGCATGTTGCCGATCCCGATGAACGTCGGTGGGTCGAGCCCCGCCTCGCCCACCTTCTCGGTCTCGAGGAGCGCAATGCCCGTGACCGTGAGGACCTGTTCGCAGCTTGGCGGCTCTTCTTCGAGCGGATGTCGGAGGTCCAGCCCGTTGTCATGTCGTTCGAGGACATGCAGTGGGCGGACTCGGGTCTTCTCGACTTCATCGAGTACCTGCTCGACTGGTCTAGGAACCACGCGATCTTCGTCCTTGCACTCTCGCGACCCGAGTTCCTGGAGCGTCGTCCGACGTGGGGCGCGGGCCGAAGAAATTACACATCGATCTATCTCGATCCATTGCCATTGCCTGCGATGCAACAGCTCGTCAGTGGACTCGTGCCGGGTCTACCGCCGGACGTGGAGAGCCAGATTCTCAAACGCTCCGAGGGGGTCCCCCTCTACGCAGTCGAAACCGTGCGGATGCTGATCGACCGGGGACTGCTCGTCCGTGAAGACGACCGGTACGTACCCGCCGGTCCGATCGGAACCCTCGACATCCCTGAGACCCTCCAGGCGCTCATCGCCACGCGTCTGGACGGACTCGCACCAAGCGAGCGGCGCCTGCTACAGGAAGCCGCGGTCGTGGGAAAGTTCTTCAGCAGTGACTTGCTCGTCGCCCTCCTCGGCGACCCGCCTGAGTTGGTAGATGAACTTCTCGGCTCGCTCGTCCGCAAGGAAGTGATCTCGCTCCAGACCGACCAGCGGTCACGCGGACATGGTCAGTACGTGTTCCTGCAGGACCTGGTCCGCGCAGTTGCATACGAGACCCTTCCCAAGCGCATCCGCAAGAACAAGCACGTCGCCGTCGCCGATCGACTGCTCGAGTCCTGGAGAACGGACGAAGACGATGTCGTCGAGGTCGCGTCGTCCCACTACCTGGAGGCATACAGGCTCGCTCCGGAAGCCTCGGGTGCCGACGAGCTCAAATCCAAGGCCAGGGACTCGCTGATCAGGGCCGGCGAGCGCGCCTCTGCTCTTACAGCGACAGAGGCGGCCCAGCGTTACTTCGAGCTCGCCCTGGATCTGACCGACGACCTCGCCACTACCGCCGCACTCGAAGAGCGCTCAGGTCGCGTGGCGTTGATCGGTGGCCGCCTGGACGATGCGAGAACGCACCTCGAGGAGGCGATCGCAACGTTCGATGTGATCCGGGGACACCCATGCGAGCGCCCGCGTTTCGGCCCGCCTCGGCGACGTCGACTTCCAGGAGCATCACCTGGAGCTGGGTATCGAGCGCATGGAGCGGGCCTTCTCTCTTCTGGCAGACGAGCCGGCGGATGCGGATCTAGTGTCGCTGGCTTGCCAACTGGGCCGGCTGCACCTCTTCAGCGGCGCGCCCGATCTTGCGACACCGCGTGTCGAGTTCGCGCTGAGCCTGGCCGAGGCGTATTACCTCCCGGAACAGCTTTCCGAGGCCCTGAATACCAAATCTGTCGTGTTGGCGTTCCAGAATCGTCGAGAAGAAGCTCTGGCGCTGGTCGAGCGCGCGCTCAAGGTGGCACTGGACAACGACCTTCCAACCTCCGCACTTCGCGCTTACAACAACAAGGCAGCCTTTCTGCTCGGCGTCGATCGGATCGAAGAAGCTCGCGTCATGCTCGCATCGGCGCTCGAGCTTGCCCGTCGGGTGGGGAATCGCAGCTGGGAATGCTCTGTCCTCGCGGGCATCGCCTACGGAATGGCCGTGTCGGGCGAGTGGGACGATGCCTTGGGGATCGCGGAAGAGCTGAATGAAATCGAAACCTACGGCATCAACGTCAGTGGTCGCGTCACATACGCGGTGTCAATACTCGTGAATCGGGGAGAGCTCGAGGCCGCTCGTCAGATCATGGAGAGCATCTCGGCCGCGAAGAACTCAGAAGAACTCCAGGCGAGGTCCGCGTACGCGTGGGCAGAGGCGAGCCTCTTGTTCGCCGAAGGTCATTACGAAGCCGCCCTCGAAGCCGCTGACAGGTCGGTGGCGGACCGAAAGGGGATCGGTCCCACTGCCGTAAAAGGTGGTCTCGTCGAACAACTCGAAGCAGCCATGCACAGTCGACACCGTAAGGGCTCGCGAGGTGCTCTCCGAAATCGAAGAGCTGAAGCCCGGCGAGACTTCGCCTTTGCTCGTTGCTCAGGCGGCGAGGTTCCGTGCGAGGTTGTCAACCGAGGGAGACGAAGCTGCCTCTAACGATGCCGTCGACGGCTTCCGCCGGATTCCTGCACCGTTCTACCTGGCTGTCACGCTGCTGGAGCGCGGCGAGTCCATGACGTCGCAGGGCCGGGGGACAGAATCTGCGCCCCTTTTCGAGGAGTCTCGCGAAATCTTCGAGCGACTCAATGCACGCCCTTGGCTGGAGCGTCTCGCACGAGCCACAAACGCCGAAAGCGTTTCGGCGTAACGAGTTCATCGGTAGGTCCGAACCCGACTCTTACCGAGAGCGGTCAAGCCACAGAAACGACGCGGTCCCGTCCGTTCGCTTTCGCAGCGTAGAGATTCGTGTCCGCGCGCAGCACGAGGTCGTCGACCGACTCTTCCCCGTTCCAGGTGGCAATGCCCGCGGAGAATGTCACTCGCTCGCCGAGCGGGTCCACGCCGACACCGATGACGCGAAGAGCCTCGACCACCTTTTCGGCTCCATCAGCCCCGGTGTCGGGCAGAACGAGGCAGAATTCCTCACCGCCATAGCGGGCGATCAGGTCCTGCCCCCGAAGCCTAGACACCGTTCGCTCCGCGAAGAGCCGCAGCATGTGATCTCCCACGGCGTGGCCGAACTTGTCGTTGTAAGTCTTGAAGTTGTCGAAATCCAGCATTGCGACGCTGAAGGCGCTCTTGTTTCGCCGCGACCGGGCGATCTCGCGTTGCAGCGTTTCGAAGAGGCCGCGCCTGTTCGCCAGGCCGGTCAGCTCGTCCGTGTGAGCCAAGTCGACCAGACCTGCCACCACGCGGCTGCGGTCGAACATGGACGCGAGCAGACGCGCCACTGTCATGGCAATGGTCGTATCGACGGGGGGACCGGTCCGTCCGCGAAACGGGCAGATGACTACGAGCGCCGCGGCCGTGCTGAACGCGGGAGTTGCGTAGAGGGTTTCGTCGTGCACTGGGATTCCCTTGGACAAGGCGGCCAATCCGAGCTTGCAGGCCCCTTGCTTGGAGGTCGACCCCGTGGCGGATACCCAGTCGGGCGCGGGCCACGAGAACACCTGATCGAGTGAGGTGCCAAGTGACGGGCGCAGGAAGACTGCGAAGCGGTCGACGTCCATGGCGTCCGCCAACGTCGTGGCGACGGGCTCGAGTCCTTCCGGCCATTCCCGCAGTGTGCTGGCGTGCGCCGCCAACTCTGCGAGGGAGCGACTCACGTGGCCGTCACGGATCGTGCCGCTCACGACCTCGTTCACCATGAGCACCGCGGCGCCGGCGCCGACGGCGAACAGCACCGCGATCGGGAGCGCTTCAGAGACCGGCCACTGAGCCGTCGACTCGACGGTGAGCGACGCAAGAAGGCCCAGCCATCCTCCCGCCATCATGACCGGGTTGCCCATCAAGGCGGTCGTAAGGAAGGGTAGGCATGGCAACAACAGGAATGCCCCGCCGTGGACGCCGAAGGCCGCTCCAAACAGGGCGAAAGTTGCGGTCGCCATCAAGACCTCGGACAGAGCCTTCAGAGGAGTGAACTCCGACATCGCTCCGTGCTTCAGATGCAAGAAGTCCGAGACGTTGATGGCAACGAACACGGTCAGCACTCCGAGCGCGATCAGAAGATCCGTCTCCGACCGCAGGTGCCGCCAGAACACCACGAGCGCCAAGGCGTAGACGGGAAGCGCAAAGTAGATGTATGTGACGGCCTTCAAAACCCGCTTCACCCCGGGCCCGTTGACATCTCCCTCGAACTGGAACAACGACGCGAGACGCTTCATGGGCGCGGCTCTGGCTGCGGTGACTCGGTGACCCATGCGAAGGCTCCTGGCGAAAGTATCCACTACGAACATCGGCGGTCCCGAGGGGACACTTGAGATCCTCCCGACCTGACCGTGCCACGGGAAACCGCTGGTAAGGGCCGTGTTTCGTAGTTTGACAAAAGCCGGCTGGGACTCCGGCAAGGCGGCGATCCAAGCTCGGCCGGATGAGTTGACCCGTATCACCCTCTGTGGGAGCCGGATGATCGTAACATTGTTTCGTAACGGCGATCCGATATAGGATGGTCGATCGAGTCTCTCGATGAGTCGCTGGAGGACCTATGGAACCGCTCGTCACATATCAGGTCGAGGACGGGGTTGCGATCGTCGCTATGGACGACGGCAAGGTGAACGCTCTGTCGTTACGAATGCTCATGGAGCTAAACGGGGCCCTTGACCAGGCGAAGGCGGAAAAGCGAATAGTCGTGCTCACGGGACGAGAAGGTGTCTTCTCAGCGGGTTTCGATCTCGCCGTCCTGCGATCAGGTAGATACGAAGCACTCGAGATGCTGCGGGCAGGATTCGAGCTCGCCGAACGTGTACTCGCGTTCCCGACACCCGTGGTCATGGCGGTTTCCGGCCACGCCATCGCGATGGGTCTATTCCTCGTCTTGTCCGGCGACTACCGGATCGGGGTGGAGGGTCAATACAAGCTGACGGCGAACGAGGTGGCTATCGGACTGACGATGCCGCGTGCTGCCGTCGAGATCCTTCGGCAGCGCCTCACCCCGGCCCACTTCAACAGAGCGGTCGCTCTGGCCGAGACGTTCTCACCGGAGGACGGGATCGGTGCGGGACTGTTGGATCGGGTGGTGGCGCCGTCGGAGCTTTCCGGCGCGGCGCGTGCCACGGCGGCGATGCTCGCTGGTCTCGACCTGAATGCCCACCTGGCGAGCAAGAAGCGTGCCCGGCACGACACGCTGCTCGCCTTGCGCGCAGCCATCGAAGCTGACTTCGCCGAGCTCAGAGCAGCCACCGCGTGAGGACGGGGGTCGCAGCATTCGATCGTCGGCACCGGAATCATTAGGGGTCTGCTTGCCGAGACAGAAGCAGCGAACCGAAGAGCTGCGTGAGCACATTCTCGAGACCGCCATCGGCCTCATATCGGCTGAGGGAGTGTCTGGGTTCACGACACGGCGGATCGTCGAGGAGGCTTCGACCTCGATCCCCGCAATGTATGAGCTCTTCGGGGACAAGTCCGGTCTTGTTCGCGAAATCTTTTTCGAAGGGTTCCGACTCTTGGGAGGTCGGTTCGACGCACTCGAACTGTCAGAAGACCCGCGAACCGATCTCGTGTCCCTGGTGCAGACGTTCAGACGCTTCTACAAGGACAATCCGATACTTGCTCGCGTGATGTTCTCTCGACCGTTCCCGGACTTCGATCCCGGACCTGTAGAAGAGGAAGCAGGCCGCTCCGTGCGAGAGAACGTCGTGCAAACGGTGCAGCGAGCCATAGACGCCCACGTCATCGAAGGGAACGCCACCGACATCTCCCATGTCGTCTTGGCTTTGGCACAGGGCATGGCCGCTGTCGAAGTCGCCGGCTGGCTCGGCACCTCGAAGGCCTCGGTGGAGCGGCGCTGGACGCTTGCCATCGACTCCCTCATCGGTGGTCTTCGACCGATCTCGCGTGCTGGCAATGGGTGATGTCTTGAATCATGGAGAACTTGACGAGAGCGAGCACTCGATCGGGAGAGACAGCGCTAGCAACAGGTCAGGTCTCGGCTGACCGCAACGAGGCGCGCTGCGAGTAGAGATCGCGCATCATCCCCACCTCGGCGCTGTGGTGCACCACCTCGTCGAGGACATGAAGAGCAAGATCGAATGTGTCGTCGTCTGCATAATCCCCCCATGAAGGTCCGAGCGGAGCGTTCCACCCGGCTTCGTCGAGACCGCCCAGGGCGTCGCGCCATGCCCGGTAGTTGGCTTCGAGGAACTCCTTGACTTCAGATGCAGATCCCGGGAACTCCTTTGCATCTTCTGCCAAATCGGCGCCGAACCGCATTGTCGTGAATCCGCCCAGGGCCATCCCGCCCATGTGACCGATCCGCCAGGCGATCGTGGTAACCGGCACTGGGTCAGGGGCCGGGCCTCCGCCGCCCCGGCCGTCGAGGGTCCAGCGGCCGTCGGCTCCACGCCGCAGTGTCCAGCAGCCCGGGACCGGCTCCCAGAAATACTCGTGGTCGCTCAAGCCGTCGATACGCGCCAGGGTTCGAGCCCATACATAGTCGTACGTCCGCAGCAATGACTTTGAATTGCCTGCCACGGTCCAGTGAATTACCTAACTGCCGACACAGCTGGCAAGTCGTGGGTCGCCGGCACCGACTCTGCCAAGCTCTGAAAGGGCTATGCCGCTGGCTCGATCGGGACTGAGCCAGGTTGTCAGCAAGGTGACCGGTGCAAATTCCGCCGATGAGCCGGCCCGCACACCAGACGACGACCAGGAATCTCGGTGCGGCTTATCCGTTCGCGACAGAGCCCGGGCTAGGTGCCGGTGGCGTTCTAATCGGCCGCGACCTGATCGGCGGCTCCTTCTGTTACGACCCTTTCCGGCTGTATCAGGCGGGGCTCTTGACGAACCCGAACATGGTCGTGCTCGGCCAGATCGGAAGAGGTAAGAGCGCGTTCGTCAAGTCCTATCTGTGGCGCCAGGCGGCCTTCGGAAGGAGAGCGTGGGTCGTCGATCCGAAGGGCGAGTACGGACCACTTGCTCGTGCCTGGGGGGTGGAGCCCCTGTCTCTGCGACCAGGCGGGAGCCTCCGGCTGAATCCTCTGGACGCCCCTGCAACAGAAGAGGCGCCGGAAAGAAGGAGAGCCGAGCTTCTGTGTTCGCTCGCTTCGGCTTCGCTGGGAAGACCGCTCATGCCCTCTGAGAGGACTGCCGTGGAGCTGGCCGTGGATCGCGCGTCGATCCAAGCGAAGGGTCGCGCTCCGACGCTTCCTTCAGTGGTCGAGGCGATGCTCGTGCCGACGAAGGAGGCCGCGCTCGCCGTGCGTACCGATGTGGCGGGGCTCGCGGCCGACGGCAGGCAGGTTGCTCTCGAATTGCGCCGGCTCGTCGCCGGGGACATGCGAGGGATGTTCGACGGGCCGACCACCGCCGGGCTCGATCTCGGATGCTTCGCTCGTCGTGCTCGATCTGTCGGCGGTGTTCCACTCGGCTGCTCTCGAGGTCCTGATGACGTGCGCCACGGCCTGGATGCAGGCCGCGCTAGCCGTCGGCAGCCCAACATCGCAGGGATCGATCGTCGTCGTCGACGAGGCGTGGGCGATCCTCGCCAACCTCGCCGTCGCGAGGTGGTTCCAGGCGACCTGGAAGCTGTCGCGGGCCTGGGGGGTGGCGAACGTCGCCGTGCTCCACAGGCTGTCGGACCTGACATCGGTCGGAGCAGCCGGCTCGGAGCAGGTTGGGCTGGCGGAGGGCTTGCTGTCGGATTCAGAGACCCGTGTCATATATGCCCAACCGACCGGAGAGGTGGCCGCGGCCGGATCGCTTCTCGGGCTGAGTGACACAGAGTCCGAGCTGATCCCGCATCTCGGCCGCGGTGTTGCGCTCTGGAAAGTGGGTCACCGGTCCTTCCTGGTGCAACACCTTCTCGGGCCGTCCGAGCGCGCGCTGGTGGACACCGACGGTGCGCTGCGGCAGGACGCGTTGCAGGAGAGCACCGCGTGAGCTGGCATGTGGCGGAGGCCCTCGCGCTGTTCGGGGTGCTTGGAATCGGCTCTGCGGTGGCGGACCGTTCGATTCACAACCGTGGCAATCGTGGCAACCGTGGCAACCACTGGGCGAACCGTGCCAACTTCAGCAACGGGATGCCGATTCCCGGCCCGCCCGGAACGCGGATGAACATCCGCACGGGCTTGCCGGCGCGCCCTCGGAGAAGAATCGCAGGGCCGCTCGGCGAACCCGTTCGAACACGCATCCCCCGCAAACCGTGGCCGACGGGAACGGGCAAGGTGGCGACGGCCCGCTGGGCACAACGGCGCGATGTGAGCCCGCTGCTCGTGAGAGAGCCCGTCGCAGGTCGCGTCGTCATCGGCAGCTTCGGCCGCAAGCTCGTGGCAGCGGAGGCGGGGCACTCGTTACTGGTGGTCGGGCCGACCCAGAGCGGGAAGACCACCGGACTCGCCGCTCCCGTCATCCGCGAGTGGAAGGGCCCGGTGGTGGCAGCGTCGGTCAAGGGTGATCTCGCCAGGCTGACGATGGATGCGCGCTCCGGGGAGGGTGAAGTGCTCCTCTACGACCCGTTGGGCACTACGGGTCTCCCGCACGCGTCGTGGTCACCGTTGGCTGCATGCGTCACTTGGGCAGCGGCGAGGCGGGTCTCTGCGGACCTTGCGGCTGTTGCACGCGAGGGTGTCATGAACATGACCGACGGCGACTTCTGGTACGCCATGGCGGCAAAGTTGCTCGCACCGTTGTTCTTCGCCGCAGCGAACAACGGTCATCTGATGGCGGACGTCGTCACGTGGGTCGACGAGCAGGAGCTCGAGTACCCGATCCGGCTGCTGTCCGATGGCGCAACAGGAATTGCGGCAGGAAGCACAGCAGCGATCCAGGCGCTGCGCGCCACGCTCGGCCGGGACGAACGGCAGAGAAGCGCGATCTTCACCACGGCGGAAACGGTGATCGAGGCGTTCGCAGACCCAGACGTTGCCGCATGCGAGTCGCCGGACTACGCGTGGCCGGCTACAACCTCGACGATCGACGCAGCGCGTCTGCTCGACGGAAACAACACGCTTTACCTGTGCGCTCCGGCTCATGACCAGCGCCGGCTGCGGGCACTCTTCGCGACCCTGGTCGCACAGATCATCGCCGAGGCCTACAGAAGAGCCATGGCCGATGGAAAGGGTCTCGACCCGCCACTGCTCGTCGTGCTCGACGAGGCGGCGAACGTGGCGCCGCTCGCGGAGCTCGACGTGCTCGCGTCGACGGCGGCCGGCCACGGTGTCCAGTTGGTCACGGTCTGGCAGGACCTTGCGCAATTGAACGCGCGGTACGGACAGAAGGGAGCGAGCGTCGTGAACAATCACCGCGCCAAGGTCTTCTTGTCCGGGATAGCCGACCCGGGCACCCTCGAGCACGCGAGCCAGCTGGCAGGCGAGGAGGACAGGAGGGTCCGCTCGAGGACGGTCGACCACTATGGGTCGGCTTCGACCACAGACGCTTCTACACCGAGAAGGCTCGTTCCCCCGGACGCCTTGCGCAGGCTCGAGCCCGGCACCGCATTGCTGCTCTACGCACACCTCCCTCCTGCTCGTGTGACGCTCAGAAGAAACGTGTCGTCTCGCGCCCGGGTCCATCGCCTGACGCGTCACCTCAGGCGTCAGACCGGCGCCGACCCTGGGTAGACGATCCTGAATAGCCGATCCTGAGGGCCCATGAGGTGCCATGAAGGGCCGGTGGGGATGGGGTATCAGGGGTCAAGTTCGACGAGCGGTGAGCCGATCCCGAAAGGGAGGTGTGGTTTCCCCCGCCATGTGGCACTCCGGCGCGGGATTCCACCAGCCCAGGATCGGCGCTCGGACTGCGGTTATCGCCGCAACGAGTGAAGGTCATTGAGCTACCCTGCCGAGGGCGGGGGTACAGGCGGGGGAAGCGGTAGCACGGCGGAACTGTGCACCGCCAGGAGGGACATTTAATGGTCGCCAGCGCCCGAAGCGAGACTCACCGTATACCGGGGGGATTGCTCCGCTCGCCTGCATTCGCGGAGTCGGTCCGCGAGGCGCGTGAGCGCGCGGCCGCAGATGGCGAGTTGCTGTTCGACCCGTTCGATCCGCGCTTTCACGACGACCCTGCCGAGATCTACAAGGAGTTGCGGGTCTCGAATCCCGTGCACCGCAGCCCGCTCGGTTTCTGGGTCGTCACCCGCCATGCCGACTGCCTCGCCGTCCTCAGGGACAAGCGGTCGAGCAGCGACGCGCGCAACGTCGACCCCGAAGCAATAGGTGCACCGGTCGTCACGCACGGGGCAGAGGGCCCGGCCGTCCAGATCTACGACGATCTCTCCCCTTTCATATTCAGGGATCCGCCGGACCACACACGGTTGCGCGGCATCGTGCAGAAGGCTTTCACCCCGAGGGTCGTGGAGTCGCTGCGGGGTCGCGCGACGGAACTCGCAAAGTCGCTCGTGGACGATGCTCTCGAGCGCGGCGAAGTGGACCTGGTCGCCGACTTCGCATACGCACTGCCGGTCCGGATCATCGCCGAGATGCTCGGTGTCCCCGAAGCAGATCTCGTCATGTTCAAGGACTGGTCCGACGCAACGGCCCGGGGTCTCGATCCTGATTTTCTGTTGCCCGAGGAAGACCTCCAGAGCCGGTTGGACGCCCTCCTCGCGTTCCTCGGCTACTTCGGCAATCTCATCTCCGACCGCAGGGATGCCCTCGGCGATGATCTTCTCTCGAAGTTGATCCAGGCCGAGGAGGACGGCATCTCGCTGACTCAGGGAGAGCTGATCGCGACCTGCATCCTGCTTCTCGTGGCGGGCCACGAGACGACGGTGAACCTGATGTCGGGTGGACTACTCGAGCTCATGCGCCACCCGGACCAGATGGCCATATTCCGGGACGACCCAGGGGTGCTCCGCACCGGCATCGAGGAGATGACCAGGTACGTGTCCCCTGTCCACATGTCCGGCCGAACCGCGCTCGAGGACATGGAGGTAGGCGGTGCGACCGTCAAGAAGGGCGAGTTCATGATGCTCCTTCTCGCCTGTGCCAACCGCGATCCGGCCGTGTTCAAGGACCCCGAGACCTTCGACGTACGTCGCGAGGAGAACCCGCACCTCGGGTTCGGGTTCGGGACCCACCATTGCCTCGGAGCGTCGTTGGCGAGGCTCGAGGCGCAGGTTGCGCTTCCGGAGCTTCTTGGTCGGGCGAAGTCGATCGAGCTCGCCACCGACGAGCTCACCTACAGGGACAACCTCGTCCTGCGGGGCCTCAAGTCGCTCCCCGTGCGACTCAGCGCCTGACGGTCACCGCTTCAACATCACCGCCCGGTCCAGAGCACCGGTAGGGCTTGGTATAACGCCGAGGACTCTCCGGGCCCTTTTCAGAGCTGTGTTCCTTCGGAGATGTGTACGCGGCTGTATCAAGAACGCCAAATTGAGTTGCCGAGGTCGGGGTAGCTGGGTCCTTCCGACGGGCCGACGGGCCGACGCCAGACATCTCACACAGGTGATCCTGGCGTGATCAAAGGCCAAGGGCGCTCGGCCTCGGCGATCGACGCGAGCTCGAGCAGGAGCTGCTCTGAGTGATGTGGGCCGATCACCTGGAGCCCGACCGGCAGCCCGTCGACGTCGCCGGCGGGTATGGACACCGCAGGATTGCCTGCCAGGTTGCTCGGCATCGTGAGCGCACCGTTGTTGCCGAGGGCGCGCTCGAACCCGACCGAATCGATGAGGTCGACACCGTCGATCGTGGTCAACATCGGGCCGGCGGCGGGGAAGGCGACATCGGGATTGGTGGCGCAGAAGACGAAGTCAGTTTCTTCGAAGACGTCAGCCAACGTCTCGTTGAGCTTGACGCGGAATCGCTCGTTCTCGCCCGCCTGGCGCAGGTTGTACGCGTGGTCGGAGACGTTCAAGGAGAACTGGATCTCGGGCGTGAGCTGCTCCTCGCATCCCGGGTAGAGGTCGCCGAGATCCGCCATGAGGGTGACAAGGTTCGACATGACCCAGGCGAGACTCGCCTCCGGCAGCGAGATTGCGACTTCGACGCGCTTCATGCCGGCGTCGGCGATTACCGCCTCTGCAGCGCTCGTAACCAAGGAAGCCACGCGCGAGCTCACGACCGCGCTGCCGAGATCGACCGAGATGACAGCCCGCTTGCCTGCCAGCTCGCCTCGCAAGGTACCGAGCGCCTCCTCCCATCCGAAGACGCGTGGCAGCGAAAGCGTGTCGCGCGGATCGTGCCCGTTGCACACGTCGAACCAGCGCGCGGTGTCGCGGACCGAGCGGCTCACGCATCCGACGGTGACGGTGAGCGGAGGGTGCATGGTGTGAGGCCCGCGAGGGATCCGACCGAACGTTGCCTTCAGCCCGAACATCCCGGTGAAGCCGGCGGGGATCCGTATCGAACCACCGCCGTCGCCTGCCGTGCCGAGCGTCACGAGGCCGCCCGAGACAGCGGCCGCCGTTCCTCCTGAAGAACCGCCCGGTGTGCGCTCGGTGTTCCATGGGTTGCACGTTGTGCCGTGGATGCGCGTGTGGGTGTAGTTGACCCCGCCGAACTCGCTCGCGGTGGTCTGCCCGACGAGAACCGCACCTGCGCCCGACAGACGCTCGACCATCGTGGAGGTGTGCTTGCCGACCCGGTCCGCGAACACGAGCGACGCCTCTGAATAGGGCCACCCCTTCACCTGGTCGAGCTCCTTCACGCCGATGGGGACGCCACCGAAGGGAAGGTCGACGTCGGCCTCCGAGGCGGCTCGGTGGGCTCCTTCGAGGTCGACGTGACAGAAGGCGTTGAGCTTGGAGTGCTCGATGGCCTGAAGCGACATCTCGAGGGCTTCAGGCGGAGTGATCGAGCCCGCCCGGAACGCCTCTACAAGGGAGCAGGCATCGCCTTCCCAGATTCCGTCGATGGGGGACACGCCAGAAAGCTACCGACCGGCGGGCCTCCCCGCCGCCGGCCACGCTCACTGTGGATAGCGTGAAGGCAGAATGGTGGATCACCTGACGAGCGAGCGCCACGGCGCCGCAGCCCCACAAGGCCCGGACAGCGAGGGCCACAGCCTCGTACCTCAGGTCCCCCTCTACGACGTGATCCTCCGCCGCCGAGATGTCCGTGGAGAATTTTGCGGAGAGCCCGTCGACCCGGCCGTCCTCCGCAGGGTGCTTTCGGCGGCCCATGCCGCCCCGAGCGTCGGGCTGACCCAGCCATGGGACTTCGTCGTCGTGACGGACCCTGAGACGAGGCGCGCCTTCCACGCTCACGTGCAGGCCGAGCGTGACAGGTTCGCCGCCACCTTGGAGGGCGAGAGGGCCGGCACGTTCGCCGGCATCAAGATCGACGGAGTCGTCGAGGCCAGCCTGAGCGTCGTGGTGACCTACGACCCCGACCGGGGATCCCCGAGCGTCCTCGGTCGTCACGCCATCGCGGATGCAGGGCTCTACTCGGTCTGCCTCGCGATCGAGAATCTGTGGCTCGCCTGCACAGCAGAGGGCTGGGGGATGGGGTGGGTGTCGTTCTATCAAGAGAGCTTCTTGAGCAAGCTTCTCGGCATCCCCGAGCCAATGAGGCCGGTCGCGTGGCTGTGCATCGGGCCCGTCTCGCGGCTGGCCGACGTGCCTGATCTGGAGCGTCACGGCTGGCGCGAGCGCCTCCCTTTGGAGGACGTGCTCCACTCAGAGACCTGGGAGGGACATGGCGACGAGGCCCCGATCCTCACCGGTACGACGCCTATCGGGGGCGGGCTCACTTGAGCCTTAGGGCGGTTGTGGCTGCATTGGCGCGATTCCAGGCTCCGGGCCGGTCATCATTGAGAAGTTGCGATCCGGCTCGAGGAGGGGTCTGCGCATGACGATTCAGGACAACATGGATGTGCTGCCCCCGAAGACCGACCATCCTTCGCACCCGTACACGCTCGCGATCGACATAGGCGGGACGGGCCTGAAGGCGTCGATTCTCGACTCGTCGGGGGCGATGGTCGCAGACCGGGTGAAGATCCCGACGACCTACCCCCTTCCCCCCGACAAGCTGGTGGAGGACCTGGTAAGGCTCACGAAGCCCCTACCGGCCTACGACAGGGTGTCCGTCGGGTTTCCCGGGATGGTCCGCGAGGGCCACGTTCTGACCGCAGCCCACTTCATCCTCAAGTCGGGCCCGGGATCCGACGTGGATCCGGCGCTCAAGGAGAAGTGGAGTGACTTCCCACTTGCTGACGCGCTCACCCAGCAGCTCGGGCAAAAGACCAAGGTGGCGAACGACGCCGACCTTCAGGGCGCTGCCGTCATCGCCGGCCACGGCTTCGAGCTCGCGGTGACGCTCGGGACCGGGGTCGGGACCGGCTGCTTCTACGACGGCCACCTGCTGCCGCACCTCGAGTTCGCGCACACCCCGTTCCGCAAGGGCGAGACCTACAACGATCAGCTGGGCGAGCGGGCGCGCAAGGAGATCGGCGAAGAGCGTTGGGTGAAGCGCGTCATGAGGGCGATTGACGTATTGCGCGCGCTCATGTTCTTCGACCGCTGCTGGTTGGGCGGAGGAAACTCCAAGCGCCTCGACGCGAGCAAGCTTCCACACGACGTGACGATCGTCGACAACACAGCGGGCATCCTCGGCGGTATAAAGCTCTGGGACGGCACCCATATGGGACTCTGACACAAGGGAATCTGGCATGGAACACCTACCGGTCATCCCTCCGGAGCAATCACCCGAGAAGAAGTCCCGCCGCGGGTCGAATCGCGACGTCGCCAGGCTCGTCGGGCTCGTGGCGGTCGCCGGCGCCGTCGCGGCATTCGTCGTTCAGAATTCCCAGAACGTTTCGGTCCACTTCTGGTTCTTCTCCAGGCACGAACCGCTCATATTCGTGGTTCTCGGTTGCATAATTATCGGTGGCCTCCTCGGTTATGTGGCGGGTCGTCGGCGGGGGGCACGCAAAGTGCGCCGGGTACTGCTGCGCAAGCCCGATTCGCTCTAGTCACACAAAGTTCACTTTCAAGACTTAGCACTCGGCGGGCAATCCCGTTTATTGTGCGCCGATCATGCGAGCTGTTCGCTCCATGGCGGCGTCGATTATGCACGGCGAGATCGCCGTTCTCCCCGCTCTCGTGGTGGGTGTGATCGTCGCTGCCATCTCGCTTCTCGTCGGCCCTGACCGCGGCGACATCCGGGTGGACATTGCGCTCGCGAGCATGGCGAGCTTTCTGTTCGGGGCCCTACTCGCCTTCACCATCGTCCGGACCAGGGAGCGTCTCGCCAAGGTCCACGACCTGATCGCGAAGGGCCACGCGTACCTTCTGTCGATCTATCAGATCATGGCCGTGTTCGGAGAAGAGGAACGCGACCGGACACGCCGTCTGATCGACGCTCACCTGATCGACCAGATCGACTACCGCCTGGTCGACTACCACGCCGCCACAGCATCGCACGACCGGCTGGTCGAGGAGGTCTACGCCCTCGAACCTAAGACTCCACAGGAAGAGGGCGTCTACCGCGAGCTCGTCCAGCTCTGTGTCCAACTCGGTCAGGACCGGGTGCTCATCGAGGCGGCGACCGGTCAGGCCATGTCGCCGATCGAGTGGAGCGGACTGCTGCTCCTGCTTTTGGTGCTCCTCGCGTTGATCGCCGTGCTTCCCGGCGGCACCGTTCCTGGCGCGATAGTCGCCGGAGTGCTCGCAGCGGCGCTCGTCACCCTGATCGTGCTTCTGCGCATGCTCGACCTGCTGCGGTGGCACGAACGGGTGACGATCTGGGAGCCGACTTCGCGGCTGTTCAGGAGCATGGGGAGAGACCCGTATGTTCCCCGCGAGGTGATCGAAAATGGCCGGTTCCAGCCAACCGGACGAATCCGGGTGGTGGACTACGCCGACCCCTATCCGATCCGCACCACCAAGACCATCACCGTCGAGGACTTCACGCCGCTCAGCGCGAACGGTTCTTCCGGCTCGCGGAGTCGATCAGTTTCCAGCCCTTCTTGACTTCGCGGAATTCCGAGTCCCACTTCTTCGCAGCAACCGCGGCAGCGCGATTCTCGAGGATCGCCAGGCGCTTTGCGACCTCGGAGAGCTTGGTGTTCACGGTCCCCGCGTGCTCCAGCCAGTCGCGGGCCGCACAAGCGTCGTGCCATTCACCGAGTCGTTCCTGTAGCGCCTCGGCCGCCTTCGCCGTCGTCTTCGCATCGGGGCCGAGAACAGCGGTCGAGGCCTCGCACGCGTAGCGCAACCGCTTCGCGCGGATCCTGACGGTGTGCAGATGCTCCACACTGTTTTCGCGTCTCTCCACTCGCGCCGCGTTGCGCAGGTCGTGCCACGTGCGGAGCAGCAGTCGCGGCAGGAGGCTGTCCGCAGGCTCGCTGCCACGTCCCCGTGACGGCATGTCGTTCGCTGCCTCCTCCAACCGGACGGCGAGACCCGTGTACCTGGCGGTCGCGCGCAGCTGGCGGTGACGGTTGAGGGCGTCGTCGCGCTCGTCGTCGAGCATCGTGACGAGTGTCGCGATGGCGGGAGCGTGCTCGGGAACCTGGAGCATCGCTCCCTGAAGGAGCCGGCCGTTCAGCACGTCGAGGTCCCGCATCTGGCCGAGTGAGTCCGCGAACCACGACGCCTCCGCCGAGAGAGCGGCCGCCCATTCGGTGTCGATCACGCGACGGAAGGTGCGCAGATGCGAACGGAGGCGGCGCAGCCCCACGCGTGCCTGGTGCACGCCGCGGACGTCGCCATTCGCCGCGAGTTGGTCGTGCTCGAAGAACGTGCTTATGGCCGACGCGATTGCGACCTGTACGACTTCCGCGGTCGACGGCTCGTCTTTGAGCTTCGGGACCGTGATGTGGACCTGGACGTCGGCCGTGCTCGTTGTGCCCGCGGGGGAACTGCCGTTGGCGGCAGGTTCCGCGCTCAGCCGCTCTCCGGTGACGGGCTCACCAAGTTGATCGGCTTGGGGATCGCCGTTCCGGGGCGCAACGGGGACAGGGTCACTCACAGATTCGGACACAGCGTGTGTAGGCACCCTACCCCCCGGGCAACGACTCCCGCCCGGGGAGATTCTGGCCCTTCGCTCGTCCTCCCTCTACCGTTTGGCGTGCGCGCCGTCACGATCACAGCCGACCATGGTCTCGAGTGGGGCGAACACCCTGACCCGGTTCCGGGCGAATATGAGCTGCTCGTGGCTGTCGGGGCTGCCGGGCTCAATGGGGCTGACCTGCTCCAGCGAAAGGGCTACTACCCGCCGCCGTTCGGCATTCCCGAGGACATCCCGGGACTCGAGATGGCAGGCGTGGTCGTCGAGGTGGGGCCGAGGACGTCCCGCTTCAAGGAGGGCGACCTCGTCATGGCTCTGGTCGGCGGCGCCGCCCAGGCCGAGCTCGCCCTCACCGACGAGAGGACAGCCGTCCCCATCCCGGCCGATCTCGACCTCGACGCCGCCGGCGGATTCATGGAGGCCGCTGCGACCGCCTTCGACGCCCTGTTCACCCAGGCCGGCCTGGGAGCGGGGGAACGCCTGCTGGTCACCGGCGCCGCAGGGGGAGTGGGCACGTGCGCCGTCCAGCTAGGGGAGGCGGCGGGAGCGACCGTCGTCGCCTCCACGCGGCACCGTGAGCTCAACAACGACCTGATCGAGCTCGGTGCGCTCGCTACCGTGCTACCCGCGCAGTGCGCTGAGTTCGGGCCGTTCGACGTCATCCTGGAGCTGGTCGGGGGGCCGGGTCTGGCCGATTCGGTCTCGTGCCTCGCGACCGGGGGGCGCCTCGTGGTGATCGGGGTGGGCGCTGGGGCGCGTGTGGAGCTCGACCTGCACCAGCTCATGCAGAAGCGGGCGCGCATCATGGCATCGACGATGCGGGCTCGACCGCTCCCGGATCGGGCGCTCGTCATCTCGGCTCTCGAGCGGCGGGTACTGCCACTCGTCGAGTCTGGAAGGCTGATCGTCCCGATAGCTGCGACCTACCCGATGACCGACGCGCCCGAGGCCTACGACCGCTTCGCCGCCGGCGCCAAGCTCGGCAAGGTCGTGCTGCTGACCGAGGGTGCCGATCTGCCGATCGAGATGCCCGCGGAGCTATCGCCTGAGCCTTGAGCGTCTGCCCGGCGTAACCTGCGCCATGGCCGAATCACTGGATCAATTCACGTCCGCAATCGATGCCGCCGCGGCGGTGCGCGAACACAAGGTGAGCCCCCTCGAGCTCGTGGACGCCGCTTTAGAGCGCGTCGACCGCCTCAACCCAACGTTGAACGCGGTGATCTGGCGAAACGACGAGCAGGCGCGCTCTGTTGCGAGGAAGCTCGGTGACGAGATCGCGAACGGGCTATCCGACCTCCCGCCCTTCGCCGGCGTGCCGATACCGATAAAGGACCTGACGCCGGTGCACGGCTGGCCCGTCACCTACGGATCTCACGGGGCGCCCGATGGCACGAGCGACGAGGGCGAGCTCGTCACCGAGGCCTTCAAGAAGGCCGGCTTCATCTTGTGCGGTCGCACCAACACGCCAGAGTTCGGGCCGCTGACCGTGACGGAAAACGCCCGATACGGCATAACCCGCAACCCATGGGACACGAACCACACGCCAGGGGGCTCGAGCGGCGGAGCAGGAGCGTCGGTGGCGTCGGGGATGTTCGCCGTCGCACACGCGAACGACGGCGGGGGATCGATTCGCATACCGGCCTCGTGCTGCGGTCTCGTCGGGTTGAAGCCGGCGCGCGGCCGCGTACCGTCGCACGTGCCGGGTTGGCAGGGCATGGCGATCGAAGGGGCGCTTTCGCGGACTGTCGCGGACACCGCAGCGATCCTCGATTGCATCAGCGGGCCGGATCCTCACGCGTGGTCGAACGCGCCGGCGCCGGAGAAGCCGTTCGCGAAGGTGGTCGGAACGGATCCCGGGTCGTTACGAGTCGCATTGCTCGTCACTTCGGCGCTCGGCCTGCCGATCACGCCAGAGCCGATGGCAGCTTTGGAGCGCGCAGGTGCGCTGTTCGAGCAGCTCGGGCACAAGGTGTTCACGATCGACAAGGACGTGTTCCATCCTGATTCCATCCAGCCGTTCCTCGACGTCATCAACACGGGGTTCGCCGAGTACGAGGGCATCGACTGGGAGAAGGTCGAGCCCCACAACAAGGCCTCGTACGCGGCAGCGATGGGAGCCGACAGCCTGACCCCCATCCGCGCTCTCGGCCAGCTACAGCGCCTCACCCGCCAGGTCGTCGCGAAGTGGGGACAGGAGTTCGACATACTCGTCACGCCGACGATGTCGATCGAGCCGCCGACTGCGGGTTCGGTCCTGGCCGAGGTGCACGCCAATCCGGACGCTCCGGCGATGACCGTCGTCGCCATGGTCGCGTTCACGGCCGTCTACAACATCACGGGGCAGCCGGCGATCAGCCTGCCGCTGCATTGGACCCCGGCCGGCATACCCATCGGCGTGCAGATCGTCGGCGGCCCTTGGCAAGAGGCGCTTCTGCTTCAGGTGGCGTCGCAGCTCGAAGAGGCAGCGCCATGGTCAGGCCGGCGGCCGCCCATCAGCTGAGGCTTTCGGCTGTTCTGCGGTCTGCGGTCTGCGGTCTGCGGTTCTGGTGTTCTGTTTTCTGCCGCTTACGGGTTGATCGCGATCACAACCCGGCCGCGCGTCTTGCCGGCGACGATCTTCTCGGCGAGGTCGAGCACGTCCTCGAGGGGGTGCTCAACTGTCATGGCGTCGAGGATGCCGGCGGGTAGTTCAGTGGCGAGGCGGTTCCAGGCGACCTTGCGAAGCTCGACGGGGCAGCGCACCGAGTCAACACCTGCGAGCGTGACGCTGCGGAGGATGAAGGGATGGACGGTGGTGTTGAGCTCCGCCCCGCCTGTCAGTCCGCACGCCGCGACGCAGCCGCGATAGCGCACCCGTCTGATCAGAGTGGCGAGGGTCGTACCCCCGACGACGTCGACGGCGCCGGCGTAGGTCTCCTTCTCGAGTGCCTTCGGAGGAGCCTCTGAGAGTTCCGCTCTTGGGACGACCTCGCTGGCGCCAAGGGAGCGCAGATATGGCTCTTCCTCGGGGCGGCCGCTCACAGCGGCGACCTTGTACCCGAGCCCGGCGAGTATGGCTACGGCGACGGAGCCGACGCCTCCGGCGGCGCCGGTGACTGCGACGGGCATGTCGCCGGCGCTTTCAGGGGTCAGACCTTCGCGTTCGAGGGCCATAACGCAGAGCATGGCGGTCAGACCGGCGGTTCCGATCGCCATGGCGCGGCTTGGCGTCGAGGCCTTGCGGGAGCGGGACGATCCACTCGGCCTTCACCCGGGCGAGGTCGGCGAAGCCTCCGAAGTGGTCCTCCCCGAGCCCGAACCCGGTGACTATGACCTCGTCCCCTGGTGCGATCGTTGGCCACGACGATTGCTCGACGGTGCCGGCGAGGTCGACGCCGCAGACCATCGGGAACGTGCGGACGACGGGGCCCTTGCCGGTGACCGCAAGCCCGTCCTTGTAGTTGAGGCTCGAATAGCGGACCCTGACCGTCACCTCGCCTCCGGGCAGGTCAGCGAGGTCGAGCTCCGCCAGCCGGCCCGGGGGGCCGTCACGTTCTGCGGCAAGTATCGCCCGGATGGGACCGTCAGTCATCGTGGGTTCTACTCCTAGGTTCGGTTCGTGGCCTTGGCCATGGTGGCTCATGGTCGGGCTGCGGCGGTAGTGAGCGGCCTGCACCGTTGAGTGGGGTCGGCACCGATGGGGCGGGTGGCCGGTCCGGTAATGTGATCTGTCTCGTTCGGTGGCTTCGGTGGCCGGTCGAGTCGGACGATCAGGGCCCCGCAGGAGCGGGCTCCGCCGGCGCTTGTAGCTCAATTGGATAGAGCATCTGACTACGGATCAGAAGGTTGGGGGTTCGAGTCCCTCCAAGCGCGCTGAGAAAGTCCAGTTCACAGGCATAAAAGTTCGTGCGCCTGCATCTTCTCTTCATTCATTCTGCTACTGGATGCTACTGTTTCCCCATAAGCGCTACTGAACGTCAGTAGCGGGCGTCTCGGGGAGGCGTCATGAGGGGTCACCTTCGCAAACGTGGCGATGCTTGGGAGCTTCGTGCGTACGCGGGCGTCGACCCGGTGACCAAACGTCAGAAGTACGTGACTCGGACATTTCGCGGCGGCAAGCGTGAGGCTGACGAAGCACTGGCACGGCTCGTCACCGAGGTTTCTGGCGGTGGTCATGCCGCCCAGGACGCAACTGTGGGCGATCTGGTGCGGCAATGGTTGGATCTGGCCAAACCGGAACTGTCCCCGACGACGGCCCGCGGCTACGAATGGATTATCAAGACGTACATCTTTCCGACGCTGGAGACGGTGCCACTCGCCCGACTCAAAGCTGCTCAGCTGGATCGCTTCTACGCCAAGCTTCGGGAGAGCGGTGGACAGGACGGTAAACCGCTGTCGGCAGCAACAGTCCGCCAGACCCACGCCATCCTCCGGCGGGCACTTCAGCAAGGAATCCGCTGGGGATGGATTGCCGTAAACCCGGCAGCGATGGCATCACCGCCGCGCGTGCGGGCACAGCACCTCGAACCGCCAGGCCCCGAGCAGGTCATCCAACTCATCGAGGCCGCTACGAAGCTGGATCCCGATTTCGGGTGCTACTTGCTGGTGGCTGCAACGACGGGCGCGCGCCGTGGCGAGCTTTGCGGTCTCCAATGGCACGACGTCGATTTGCAGGATCGCATCGTCACGATCTCACGATCGGTGGTCGAGGCGGCCCACAGCCAGGTTGTTGCCAAGGACACGAAGACCCACTCGGCGCGCCGGATTGCACTTGACGAGGCAACAGCAGACAGGTTGGTCGAACACCGTGAGCGATGCGAGCAAACGGGCGAGCGCATGTGACACAGGACTTCCCCGACAGGCATACGTCTTTTCTCCTGACCCGAATGGAAGTCGGCCCTGGGCGCCGAACGACGTCACCAAGGACTTCATCCGTCTCCGCAACCGGATTGGTCTCCCGAACGTCCGGTTGCATGACCTTCGCCACTTCGCGGCGACGCGGCTTCTGGCGGCGGGTGTGTCAGTGCGAACTGTGAGCGGCAGACTGGGGCACGCCAACGCGGCCACGACGCTCGGCGTTTATGCCCACTTCGTCGAAGAGTCGGATCGCGAAGCGGCAGAGAAGCTCGGTGGGCTCCTGACGGGGTCGCCGGCGGGCAAATCTGGTCCTGCTAAGCCTGCGACAAGAAGAAGACGACAGTAGAGGGTGGCTTTCAGGTGGTCAACGTCTGTCTGCTACGTGAAGTGCATGCTCGATCACTCAACATCACAGTCGCGGAGACCCTGGCTTGAAGGTGCCAGTCGGCATCTCGGCTACGAATAGAGCCCGTTCGATCCCCGAGAGCCGGTAGCGTGGGAGCGTATTGATTTTCCTAGGAAGGCTGACGCTATGGCGCACACAAACGAGACGACAGATCCGCAAGGCGTCCCAGAGACTACGTCAGATGCCAGGGTTGGGATCGAGGAGAAGGGACTGCAGATCGTCGGCAAACTCCCCGAGCGGGGAGTGCCCGACGATGTTGCGGCGGCATATTTGGCGCCTCAACAGGCCGCGAGTGACGATACCCCGCCTCAACAGCCCCCTAGCGATCCTGGCGACTCCTGACCACACCTGAGTCAGTGGAGGCGAGGTGATCCCTACTGGGATCGCCGCAGTAATCTCATTCTTCTTTTTCGTCGTTCCAGGATTGGTATGGGAACTCCTCGTTGAACGACGTCGGCCCTCAAAATCCGAATCTGCCTTTCGCGAGGCAAGTCGGGTCGCCCTTGTAAGTACACCCTTCAGCGCGCGCGTCTGTCGCAATCGTCTTCGCTGTCGCGTGGCCCCTGAATCATCACTGGTTAACAGTCTTGGTTGCTTGGCTTACTTCAGGCAAGCCTCAATCGGGCGAGGCACTTGTTGTCGCTTCGATACTCGCTTTGGCGGAGCTAGCTGTTGCACTGATCCTTCTCAGCGCTGCATGGCGATTTGTCGGTGCCACACTGTACGGAGTTGCCCATGTAAAGAAGGAGAGTGCATGGGGATACGCGTTCGGCAACCCTCCTCAGGATCACGTCACCATCGCGACGGTTCGCATCAATGATGGGAGTGAGTATCGAGGTCAAGTCCTCGGATTCACCAACGATTACGCCTGGGCAGATCGG